>CANHLE010000080.1 GCA_947461435.1 Paracoccaceae bacterium
GGCCCAAAGCGGCCGGCGCGTTCAGCGCCCGACCTTTGCCAGAGGACATGATAACCAGCACAAGGATCGTTATCAGATACGGCGACATCGACAAGTATTCCACCGGAATCCAACTGCCCGCGACTTGCAGGTTCAACTGTAAAACGGTGATTCCGCCAAAAAGATAGGCGCCCAGCAAAACGCGCCACGGCTTCCACGCGGCAAACACCACAATTGCCAGCGCGATCCAGCCCGCCCCGGCCGTGATCCCGTCCACCCATTGCGGCACGCGCACCAACGACACATAGGCCCCCCCCATGCCAGCCATGGCCCCGCCAAAGGCGATGGCGGCAAAGCGGATGCGGATCACCTTGTAGCCCAGCGCATGCGCCGCCTCGTGGCTTTCGCCGACCGCCCGCAGGATCAGGCCCATCCGGGTTGATTTCAGCATCCACCACAACACGGCCGTCAGGGCGATCGAAAAATAGACAACCCAATCATGGCTGAACAGGACTTGGCCAAAAAACGGCAGATCTGCCAACGGCCCAAAGGGAACCGCCGGGGTCTGCACCGGCTTCAGCCCATTGTACCCTTGCCCCATCAACGACGACATCCCCAACCCGAACATGGTCAGGGCAAGACCCGTGGCCACCTGATTGGCCAGCAAGACCTGCGTCAGAAACGCGAAAATCAAGGACAGCGCCGCACCGCCCGCCGCGCCCGCGACAAACCCCAACACCGGACTTTCCGTCTGAATGGTGACGATGAAGCCGCAGATCGCCCCCATGATCATCATCCCCTCGACGCCCAGATTCAGAACCCCCGCCTTTTCCACAATCAATTCGCCCAACGCCGCCAGCATGATCGGCACCGAGGCGACCATCAGCGACGCGATCAGAACCGCCGGATTGATCGATCCGAAATCCATCTATTTGCCCCCCGTCATGCGCAGCCGGAAATTGGTCAGAACATCAACGCCCAGCAGGAAAAACAGCAGCATTCCCTGAAACACCTGAATCGCCGCCGACGGCAGGCCCAGATTGGTCGAGGCCATCTCGCCCCCTACATAGGTCAGCGCCATGATCAGCCCGGCCAGAATGATCCCCACCGGATTCAGTCGGCCCAGAAAGGCCACGATGATCGCGGTAAATCCATAGCCCACGTTGAAATCGATGCTGATCTGGCCCGCCGGACCGGTCACTTCGAACAGACCGGCCAATCCCGCCATCGCGCCCGACAGGCCCATGCACAGCACGACAAGCTTGTTGGGGTTCACCCCGTGAAAGCGGGCGGCGCGCGGCGCCTGACCGGCCAGTTTGATCTGAAACCCGATGATGTGACGCGCCAGAAGAACATAGGCCAGCGCGCCGATCACGATGGCCGCAACTCCGCCCCAATGCAGCCCGGACCCGGCAATCAATTCGGGGTTGGCGGCGGCGGGATAGCTTGAAAAATTTCGGCTTCCGGGAAATCCCATGCCTTCGGGGTTTTTCAAAAACCCCGTCGCCGCCTTGGCCAGAATGGTTTGCGCCACATAGACCAGCATCAAGGATACAAGGATTTCATTGGTGTTGAACCGGGTCTTCAAAATGGCCGGAATCATGGCCCAGGCCCATCCGCCCAAGGCCCCGGCCGCGATCATCGGGATGAAGATCAGGCGGCTTTCTGTCGGGTAGACCGCAAGGCCCACGGCGGCCCCGCAAATCGCCCCCATGATATACTGGCCCTCGGCACCGATGTTCCAGATCCCGGCGCGAAAGCCCAGCGACAAGCCCAGCGCGATCAAGATCAATGGCCCCGCCTTGACCAGCAATTGTCCGCGCAGATAAAACGCGAATTCGCCGAAAACCGGATCCCAAAAGATCGTGCGGATGACGGTGAAGGGGTTGGTGCCCATCGCGGCAAACAGCAAACCGCCAAAGATCATCGTCAGGATCACCGCCACAATTGGCGTGGCATACAGCCAGAAAGTCGAAGGGTTGGGGCGCTTTTCAAGCCGAAACATGCGCCACCTCCATGCCATGCGCGCCGCCCATCATCAGGCCGATCTGATCAATCGTCAGACCCTGCACCGGCCGGGGCGCTGTCAAGCGCCCGCCATTCAGAACGGCAAAATTATCGGCGATTTCCAAAAGCTCATCCAAATCCTGACTGATCACCACCACGGCAGCCCCGGCTTCGGCCCGGTCCAAAATGGCCTGACGGATTGCAGCCGCCGCTGCGGCATCAACGCCCCAGGTTGGCTGGTTGATCACAATGACGTCGGGCGACTGGCTCAATTCCCGCCCGATCACGAATTTCTGCAAGTTTCCGCCCGACAGGGCGCGCGCCGCCACATGGCTGCCCGGCGTGCGCACATCATAGGCCTTGATGATGGCATCGGCGAAATCACCGGCGGCGGGCCAGTCAATAAAGCCATTCTTCACCAGTCCGCGCCGAACCCCGCCCGTCAGAAAGGCATTTTCCACAAGGCTCATATCCGGGGCGGCGGCATGCCCCAGCCGATCTTCGGGGGCCATGACAAAGCCGATCTTGCGCCGCTCGGCGGGGCCAAGGGTCCCCACCTCCACCCCAGCCGACTTGACCATTGTCCCGGCGGTCCTGACCTCGCCCGACAGGGCCAGCAGCAATTCGTCCTGCCCATTTCCCGCCACGCCGGCAATGCCCAGAACCTCGCCGCGCTGCACGCGAAAGGTTACATCCTTTAGCGCGGTGCCAAAGGGAATGGGCGAGGCGGCGCACAATCCCGTCACCTCCAGCGCCGCTGGGCCGCCCCCCCAATCGCGGCGCGCAGCGCGTTCGGGCGGCGTCAAGGTGGCCCCAACCATCGCCTCGGCCAATTCCCGCGCGGTAGAGGTTTTGGGATCGGCCGATCCCACCACCTTTCCCCGGCGCAAGATCGTGGCGGCATCGCACAGGCTGCGGATCTCTTCCAATTTGTGCGAGATGTACAGGATTGCCGTTCCCTCAGCGGCCAGTTGGCGCAGGGTTTTGAACAAGATATCAACCTCTTGCGGGGTCAGCACCGATGTCGGCTCGTCCATGATCAACAGCTTGGGATCTTGCAGCAAACAGCGAATGATCTCGACTCTCTGGCGCTCTCCTGCAGACAGATCGCCCACCATCCGCGCCGGATCCAGCGGCAGACCGTAAGCCTGCGATACCTGCGTGATCTTGGCGGCCAAGGTTTTCATCGGCGGCGGGTTTTCCATGCCAAGCGCAACATTTTCCGCCACGTTCAAGGCTTCGAACAGGGAAAAATGCTGAAACACCATGGCCACCCCCGCCGCACGCGCCATGCGCGGGGCCGTCGGGGCATAGGGCGCGCCGCGCCATGTCATCTGGCCGGTGTCTGGTTTGACAAGGCCGTAGATCATCTTGACCAGCGTCGATTTGCCGGCCCCATTTTCGCCCAACAAGGCATGGATTTCGCCCTGCCGGATGGCAAAGCTGACATCCTGATTGGCAATCACCCCGGGATAGGCCTTTGTGATGGCGCTGACCTGCAACAAAAGGGGGCGGTCTGATGTCATCCGGGATGCTCCTGCAGGGGGCTGCGTGACAGATGGCTGTGCGATGCGGCAGACAGGATATGCGCGGCGACACCAATGGCTATGGCCTGCGGATGTTTGCCAAGGGCGGGTTGGCCGATCGGGCACATGATCCGCGCGATGCTGGGCGCTGAGTGGCCCAAGGCCGACAGGCGCGCGCGAAAGCGGGCCCATTTCGTGGTGGATCCGATCAGCCCGCAGGCGGCAAATCCATGGGTCAACAAACGATGACACAGGTCAAGATCCAAGGCATGCGAAAAGGTCACGATCAGATGTTCGGCGTCGGCGGGGGCCAGCGCCACCGCTGCCGCAGGGTCTGCGGCGGGCAGCGCGATCACGCCTTGCGGCAGATCCGGCGGAAAGCGGTCTGGCGCGACATCGACCCAAGTGATCGCCAGATCCGGCAAAGGTGCCAAGACGCTGACAATCGCGCGCCCCACATGCCCCGCGCCCCAGATCCACACCGCCCGGTTTGGCGCAGCCAGCGCCTCGACGATCCAGCCTTGGTCAAGCTGCAGGTCCGGGGTCTGCCCCTGCGCGCGGGCGCGGTCCAAAAGGCGCCGCACCGACAGCGGCATCTCGCTGCCGTCCAAAGATCGCGCCACCATTCCGGCGCGGGCGACAGGCAAGGACTGCGCGCCAAAAACCTCTGTGACCAGACGGACCGCGCCGCCGCAGCACTGCCCCAGATTGGGCCCCAAGGGGATGCGGCGGATCAGGGGCGCCGCGCCCGGTAAAAGCGCGCGGGCGTCTTGAACGGCCTGCCATTCCAACGCGCCGCCGCCAATGGTGCCCGCCTGCCCCGAAGCCCAAACCAGCATCGCTGTGCCCGTCTCACGCGGGGCAGATCCGTCGTGCCCGGCAATCACGATGCGAGCCGTCGGGCCATGGGCCTGAACGGTCTGCGACAGGGCGGCCAGATCAAACATGGCCATCCTGCTTTCGCACCGCCATCAGCACGCGTTCAGGTGTCGCCGGCGCATCCAGTTCCGGATAGATCGCGCCCGTACCGCAGGCGGCAATTGCATCGCGCAGCGCCATAAAGGCCGAGATCCCCAACATGAACGGTGGCTCTCCCACCGCTTTGGATTTGCCAACCGTGTTTTCGCGGTTGGGCTGGTTCCACAGCGCCACGTTGAAAACGCGGGGCCGATCCGAACAGGCCGGAATCTTGTAGGTCGACGGTGCATGAGTGCTCAGCGCGCCCTTGTCCGTCCAGACCAACTCTTCTGTGGTCAGCCAGCCCGCGCCCTGAACATAGGCGCCTTCGACCTGCCCGATATCCAGCGCCGGGTTCATCGATGTGCCCGTATCATGCAGAAGATCGGCCCGCAAAATGCGGTTCTCGCCCGTCAGCGTGTCGATCACCACCTCGCTGACCGCCGCGCCATAGGCAAAGTACAAGAACGGTCGCCCCTTGCCCTGCACCCGGTCCCAAGTGATCTTTGGCGTGGCGTAATACCCGGTCGACGACAGCGAAATACGCGCCTGATAGGCCCACATCGCCACACGCGCAAAGGGGTGACTTTCGCCCGCCGCATGCACCATGCCGCCCTCGAACCGCACCGCAGACGGGGCGATGCCAAACTTGTCGGCCAAAAATACCGCCATCCGGTCGCGGATGGTCACGCAGGCCGCCTGCGCCGCCATGCCGTTCAGATCCGACCCTGACGAGGCCGCCGTGGCCGAGGTGTTGGGCACTTTGCCCGTATCGGTCGCGGTGATCTGGATCTGCGCCGTCTCCACGCCGAACACCGCCGCCGCCGCCTGCGCCACCTTTTGGTTCAGCCCTTGCCCCATCTCGGTGCCGCCATGGTTCAAGTGGATCGATCCATCCTGATACACATGCACCAAAGCCCCGGCTTGGTTCAAAAAGGTCAGGGTGAACGAGATGCCAAATTTGACAGGCGTCAACGCGATCCCCCGCTTCAGGATCGTATTTTCACTATTCCACCGCGCAATTTCGGCCCGCCGCGCCTGATAGGCGCTGGTTTTTTCCAACTCGGCCACCAGATCGTGGGCGATGAAATCTTCAACGGGCATGAAATAGGGCGTAGTTTGCGGCGCGCTGTTGGCCGGGGAATGCTCCGCGCCAAAGCGGTGGGCCGTGCCGGGGCCCGTCGGGCCAGAGGGGCGATAGAAATTGGCCTGGCGCACCGCAAGGGGGTCAAGCCCGGTGGCAAAAGCAATATGATCGACCACGCGCTCGATGCCGATCATGCCCTGCGGCCCGCCAAAGCCGCGATAGGCGGTCGCACTTTGCGTGTTCGTCTTCAGCCGGTGGCTTTCAATCCGGATGTCGGGCAGATGATAACAATTGTCGGCATGCAACATGGCCCGGTCCGCCACCGGCAAAGACAGATCCTGACTCCAGCCGCAGCGGAACAGATGGGTGAACTCCAGCCCCATAATTCGGCCTTGGGCATCATGCCCGGCCCGATACAGAATTTTCACATCATGGCGCTTGCCCGTGATCATCATGTCGTCGTCGCGGTCATAGCGCATCTTGGCCGCCCGCCCGGTGGCCCGTGCCACAATCGCGCAGGCGATGGCCAAGGCATTGCCCTGGCTTTCCTTGCCGCCAAACCCGCCGCCCATGCGCCGTGTCTCTACCCGCACCGCCGCCATCGGAAGATGCAAGGCATGGGCGACCTTGTGTTGAATTTCCGTCGGATGCTGGGTCGAGGACAGGATATGGATCCCGTCTTCCTGTGGCAGGGCCGCAGCGATCTGACCTTCCAGATAGAAATGCTCTTGCCCGCCCACCTCAAACGCGCCGCTGACCGTCAGGGGCGCCCCTTCAAGGGCGCGGGCGGCATCCCCCTTTGACCATAGGATCGGTCCTTGTTCGAACCGGGAGTTTGCGGCCAAGGCCGCCTCGATCGTCAGGATCGCCGGTTTTTCGTCATAGGTGATCGCGGCCATCCGCGCCGCAGCCCGCGCCGCGTGGTGCGATGTGGCGGCGACCAAAAAGACAGGCTGGCCGATGTAATGCACGCTGCCCGTTGCCAACAACGGCTCGTCATGCACCGAAGGCGAACAATCGGGCATCTGCGGGAAATCGGCCTCGGACCAGACCCCCACCACTCCGGGGGCGGCGCGGACCGCCGTCAGGTCCATCACCGTGATCGCGCCATGCGCCACGCTTGACAGGCCAAAAGCCAGATGCAGCGCGCCTGCGGGCAGCGCGATGTCGTCCAGATAGCGGGCCTGCCCTGTCACATGCAGGGGCGCGGAATCATGGGTTTGCGATTGGCCCAGCGTCATGGCGCCACCTCCAATACGGACACCGATGCGCCGCTCAGATCATGGAAATACCGCCGCAGCATATTCTGGGCTGCCAACAGCCGATAATCGGCTGAAGCGCGCATGTCTGACAAAGGGGCATAATCCCCCGCCATTGCTGTTGCGGCGGCGTCAAAGCTGGGCAGCGCAAAGGGCTGGCCGATCAGCGAGGATTCGGCTTGCCGCGCCCGTTTGGGCGTGCCCGCCATCCCGCCAAAGGCAATGCGCGCGCCCGTGATCTGTCCCTGTTCCACGGTCAGGTTGAAACATCCGCACACGGCCGAGATGTCTTGATCAAACCGCTTGCTCAGCTT
Source organism: Paracoccaceae bacterium (assembly GCA_947461435.1). Classification (GTDB taxonomy): domain Bacteria; phylum Pseudomonadota; class Alphaproteobacteria; order Rhodobacterales; family Rhodobacteraceae; genus CAIYZT01. The sequence continues at coordinate 7,130 of CANHLE010000080.1, forward strand.
GTAACAGCGCAGGCCCGGCGCTGCGGTGGGAACCGAGATGGCTTCGACAAACTCGCCGGGCAGGCGGTCTTGTTTGCGGTAGTCGACAAAGAAATCTTCCAGCGGGATCTGCCGGCGCGCGCCGCCGCGCCGCAGGTGCAGGCTGGCACCCAGCGCGATCAACGCAGGCGCGCCATCCCCGATCGGAGAGCCGTTGGCGATATTGCCCCCAATGGTGGCCGCGTTGCGCACCTGAACCGAGGCATAGCGGCGCAGCAATTCGGCAAAGGACGGGTGCAGTGGGCCCATGGCGCGGTACAGATCGCTCAACGTAACGCCTGCGCCAATGCGCAGACTGTCCCCGTCCTGCGTGATGGTTTGCAATTCGGCAATGCCGTTCAAAAAGGCCACGTTCGGCAAGGCGCGCAGCTGTTTGGTCACCCACAGACCCACATCCGTGGCCCCCGCGATCAAGATCGCCTCGGGGTTGGCGGCGTACCAGTCGGCAAAGTCATCCAGACGGGTGGGGCGCTGCGCGGTTGGCGCGGGCATCGCCCTTTGCGCCAATGCCGCGCGGTCTTGCGTCATCCACTCGGGCACAGGGCTGCCTTCGGCCTCCTGCGCGGCGCGGATGATCGGGGCATAGCCGGTACAGCGGCACAAATTGCCCGCAAGCGCCGTGTCGTGATCGGTCTGACCATTCAGATGGGCCGTTGCCATCGACACCACGAACCCCGGCGTGCAAAATCCGCATTGGCTGCCGTGATGCGTGATCATGGCCGATTGAACCGGGTGCAATTGCCCTTGCGGGCCACTTATCCCTTCAACCGTGCGCACGGCCTTGCCCTGCAGTTGCGGTAAAAACAGGATACAGGCATTCAGCGCCCGGCTGCCCGATGCGTCCGTCACCATGACGGTGCAGGCCCCGCAGTCGCCTTCGTTGCACCCTTCTTTTGTGCCGCACAGGCCACGATCCTCGCGCAGCCAATCCAGCAGCGTTCGCGTCACAGGCTGATCTGTCACGCAAACCGGCGTTCCGTTCAGAAGAAACGCTGTTTCGGTCATATCATGTCCTGCCGCCTTCTCCCCGGTTCGGTCAATCAGCACCCTTGCCCGATGCGGCGTAAAGCAAGGCGTGCCCCCCATCGACAGGCTTGTCGCCTGTTTCTCAGCCGACATGAAGCCCTTTGCACAGGATTCTGGCAAGAGATACCTTTCGGCCTATTTTGGAAGCAGTTTCAAATTTCGCTGAAGGGTCGCCTTTGGGGCAAATGGGCTTTCGCGCGGGCGGGGGCGCCGTTAGGGTGGGGCCATGTCAAACGCCCCCCGATTCATCCACTTGCGCACCCATACCGAACATTCCTTGCTGGAAGGTGCGGTCCCGGTCAAGAAACTGGTCAAGACCGTCGCGGCCATGGGCATGCCCGCCGTGGCCGTCACCGATACCAACAACATGTTTGCCGCGCTGGAGTTTTCGGTCACCGCGCTGGGCGAAGGGGTTCAGCCCATCGTCGGCTGCCAGATCTCGGTCGCCTTTGACCCTACCCAACCCGGAGAGCGTCCGCGCCCGCCCGCCCCGCTGGTTCTGCTCGCCCAATCCGAGGCGGGGTATATGAACCTTATGAAACTGAACACGTTTTTGTATATTGATGGGGAAAAATCGGGGCAGGGGCTGCTGCCGCAAGTGTCTTTGGCAGAACTTGAATCCCACGCCGAGGGGATCATCTGCCTGACGGGCGGGCCAGAAGGGCCGCTGGGCCGCCTGTTGCAGACCGGACAAGCCACCAAGGCACGCGGCCTTCTGGATCGATTGGCTTGCGCCTTTTCGGGACGGTTATATGTGGAACTGCAACGCCATCCCGGCGAAGGCGGCCGCCTGCCTGACGCCGAACGCCTGTGCGAGCGTGGATTTATCGACTTGGCCTATGACATGGCCCTGCCCATCGTCGCCACCAACGATGTCTATTTTCCCAAGGCCAGCATGTACGAAGCGCATGACGCGCTGATCTGCATCGCCGAAGGCGCCTATGTTGATCAACAAGAGCCGCGCCGCCGCCTGACCCCGCAGCATTATCTGAAATCCGAAGCTGAAATGTGCGCGCTGTTCGCCGACCTGCCCGAAGCGCTCCACTCCACCGTTGAAATCGCGCGCCGCTGCGCCTTTGCCGTTTACAAGCGCAAGCCGATCTTGCCCAAATTCGCCAATGACGAGGTGCAGGAATTGCGCCGCGTCGCGAACGAAGGGCTTCAATCGCGGCTGGCCGTCATTCCCCATTCCGTCAGCCCGGCCGAGTATCAGGCCCGGCTTGATTTCGAACTGGATATCATTGAAAAAATGGGGTTTCCGGGCTATTTTCTGATCGTGGCCGATTTCATCAAATGGGCCAAGGATCACGATATTCCGGTGGGCCCGGGCCGCGGGTCGGGCGCGGGCAGTCTGGTGGCCTATGCGCTGACCATCACCGATCTGGATCCCTTGCGCTATGCCTTGCTGTTTGAACGTTTCTTGAACCCCGAACGCGTGTCGATGCCCGACTTCGACATCGATTTTTGCATGGATCGGCGCGAAGAGGTCATTCACTACGTCCAACAAAAATATGGCCGCGACAAGGTAGCCCAGATCATCACCTTCGGCGCGCTTTTGTCCAAGGCGGCCGTGCGCGATGTGGGGCGTGTGCTGCAAATGCCCTATGGTCAGGTGGACCGCCTGTCCAAAATGATCCCGCTCGAAGGGGTCAAACCCGTCTCCATCACCAAGGCCCTCGCAGACGAGCCGCGCCTGCGCGAGGCGGCGAAAGAAGAGGTCGTCGGCCGCATGCTGTCCTTCGCCGAACAGATCGAAGGGCTATATCGCAACGCCTCCACGCATGCGGCGGGGGTGGTGATTGGCGATCGTCCTTTGGATGCCTTGGTGCCCTTGTACCGCGATCCGCGATCCGACATGCCCGCCACCCAGTTCAACATGAAATGGGTCGAAGCGGCCGGTTTGGTGAAGTTCGACTTTTTGGGCCTGAAAACCCTGACGGTGATCAAGAACGCGATGGATCTTCTGGCCCTGCGCGGCATCGCCTTTGACATCAACCTGATCCCGCTGGACGACAAACCGTCCTACACGCTTTATGCCGCCGCCAAGACGGTCGCCGTCTTTCAGGTGGAATCCAGCGGCATGATGGATGCGCTGCGCCGCATGAAGCCGACCTGTATCGAAGATATCGTGGCCCTTGTAGCGCTGTATCGTCCCGGTCCGATGGAAAACATCCCAACCTATTGCGAGGTCAAGAACGGCCTGCGCGATCTTGAATCCATCCACCCCACGATTGATCACATTCTGGCCGAAACCCAAGGCATCATCGTGTATCAGGAACAGGTGATGCAAATCGCGCAGGTCATGGCCGGCTACAGCCTTGGCGGGGCAGATCTGCTGCGCCGCGCCATGGGCAAGAAGATCGCCGAGGAAATGGCCAAAGAGCGGCCCAAGTTCATCGAAGGGGCCGCCAAGACCCATAATGTCTCCAAGGAAAAAGCCGGAGAAGTCTTTGACCTGCTTGAGAAATTTGCCAACTATGGCTTCAACAAATCTCACGCGGCGGCCTATGCCGTGGTCAGCTATCAAACCGCCTATCTGAAGGCCAATTACCCGGTCGAATTCATGGCCGCCGTGATGAACTGCGATCTTCATTTGACCGACAAATTGGCCATCTACAAACGCGAGATTGACAAGATGGGCATCAAGACCGTCTCGCCCAGCGTCAACGCGTCTTTGGCCACCTTCACCGTGCGCGACGGACAGGTGGTCTATGCCCTTGGTGCGCTCAAGAATATTGGCGTCGATGCGATGGGGCTGATCGTGGCCGCACGGGGGGACAAGCCCTTTGTCTCGTTGTTCGATTTTGCCCGGCGCGTCGATTTGAAACGGGTGGGCAAGCGCCCCTTGGAAATGCTGGCGCGGGCCGGGGCCTTTGACGTTCTGGATGGCAACCGCGCCCGCGTTTACGAAGGGCTGGATCCGCTGGTGGCCTATTCAGCCGCCGTGCACGAGGCCAAAGCCAGCAATCAAGTCAGCCTGTTCGGCGAGTCGGGCACCGACATTCCCGAACCGCGCCTGCCCTTCCGCGACGATTGGCTGCCGGTAGAGCGTCTGACCCAAGAGCATCTGGCCATCGGATTTTATCTGTCTGGCCATCCTTTGGATGATTACATGCCCAGCCTGAAGCGCAAGGATGTCAAAACCCTGACCGAAATCACCCTTCTGGCCGAACGCGGGCCGCTGGTGGCCAAGATCGCGGGATCGGTCTCGTCGCGGCAGGAACGCAAAAGCGCCAAAGGAAACCGTTTTGCCTTTGTGCAACTGTCCGATCCGACGGGCCTGTACGAAGTCACCGTGTTTTCCGACACGCTGGAAGCGGCCCGCGACCATCTGGAACCGGGAAGCAACGTGGTTCTGACGGTCGAGGCCAATCTTGACGGCGAGACGTTGAAACTTCTGGCCCGCGGCGCCACCCCGATTGACGCTGTCGCCGCCGAGGCCGGGGCCGCCGCGATCCGCGTTCATGTGAACAAACCCGAAGCGCTGACCTCGATTGCGGCTTTGTTGGCGCGCGTTGAGGGTCGGCACAAGGCGCTTGTCACCCTATGCGTGGCCGACGCCACCGGACGCGAGATTGACCTGACCTTGCCACAGCCCTATCCCGTCACGCCCCAGATCAAGGGGGCGATCAAGGCCATGCAGGGCGTGGTCATGGTCGAAGAGGTTTAGCGCGGCATCAGCCACCGGCTGCCCAGTTTTGCCACGCTGACCGCGATGAAAATCCGCGCCACGTGGTGGACGGTGACATAGATCACACTCATATGCAGCGACAGGGCGATCAGGCTCATCTCGGCCAAACCGCCCGGCGCAAAGGCCAGAAAGGCCGCCGTCACAGGCTCTGCCGCCATCCAGTGCACCGTCTGGGCAAAGACAAAGGCCAGCGCCAGCGCGGCCACGCCATTCAGGATCGCCAACCGCGCCCCCCGCCGCAACAAGGCCCGGTCCACCCCCACAAACCGCGCGCCAAGCCCGGTGCCCAAAACAACCTGCGTCACCGAAATCAGCCATGCCGGCGGAATACCGTGCAGCAGGCCCGACACATGCAGCGCCGCAGACACCGCGATCGGCCCGGTGATGATATAGCCCGGAAACCGCAGCGCCTTGCCCAACCCGGCGCCAACGATCCCGGCCGCCACCATCATCGCCCCGCTTGCCGCCGTCAGCGGCACAGTTGACCCGGTCATCTTCGTGCCCGACGCCGAACCGACAGCATGGCCCGTCAGCGCCCAGAACAGCAGCGGCACCGTCAAAATCGTCAAGATCAGCCGCAAGAACTGCAAGACCGTCAGCAAACGCACATCCGCGCCAGCATCCTCACCCAGTTGCACCGATTCGATCAGCCCGCCGGGCACAGCGCCGAAAAAGGCATCCGCCGGAGAAAGCCCCCCCGCCCGGTAAATTCCAAAGCCCACCGCATGGGCCAGCGGAATGAAGGCGCACAGCGCCAACAGCGACGGCCACCACCCCAGCGCCGCACGGGCGATCTCGGGGGTAAAGGCCCCACCGATGGCAATGCCGATCACCGGAACAAAGGAAAACCGCAATCGCGCGGGCAGGGTGATCTGGCGGCCAAAGGGCCTGATCCCGCGCGCTGCCAAAATGCCGATGGTCAGGATCGACCCCAAAAGAAAGCCCAGCGGCAAATGGGCCAGTGCGGCCAAACTGCCGCCAATCCCGCCCAGCATCAGCGTCACGCCCAAGGCGGCAAAATCGGTTTGGCCGATGTCTTTGATCCACCGCTGTAGGGCTGTCACAGGCGTTTCACCAATGGGGCGGTTTGACATTGGCGGCCGGCGCCTCGCCCACCATCGATTCGCGCTCGGCCTCGCGTTCCATCAGCAGATGGACCCGCCGCGTCAGAATATCGATCTCGCGGCCTTGGCGGGCCACAACGTCCGACAGATCCTCAACCGCGCGGATCAGATGCGCCGTGCGTTCTTCAAGGCCGTCCAAACGATCCACCATCCACATCCCCTGCTTGCCGAGACTTCCCCCAAGCGGTAGAGGAAAGCCCAAGCGATGCAAAGGGTAAGTCCGATGTCGACAGTCAAAATTCACCGTCCGCGCGCCGAAACCCCCAAGGGGTTTCGCGATTATTTCGGTGCCGAAGTGACCGAACGCACAGCGATGCTCGAGGCGATCACCGGGGTGTACCACCGCTATGGCTTTGACCCTTTGGAAACATCGGCTGTGGAAACGGTCGAAGCCTTGGGGAAATTCCTACCCGATGTGGACCGCCCGAACGAAGGTGTTTTTGGCTGGCAGGACGAAGACGCCGATTGGCTGGCGCTGCGCTATGATCTGACCGCGCCTTTGGCCCGGGTCGCGGCGCAGTACCGCAACGATCTGCCCAGCCCCTACCGCCGCTATGCGATGGGGCCGGTCTGGCGCAATGAAAAGCCGGGGCCGGGGCGGTTTCGTCAGTTCTATCAATGCGATGCCGATACCGTGGGCGCGCCCAGCGTCGCGGCCGATGCCGAAATCTGCGCGATGCTGGCAGACGCGCTGGAAGTGGTGGGGATTCCGCGCGGCGATTATGTGGTCAAGGTCAACAACCGCAAGGTTCTGAACGGCGTGATGGAAGTGGCCGGTGTTCTGGACCCGTCCGATCCGTCCCGATTTGAGGCAGAGCGCGGCATCGTTCTGCGCGCCATCGACAAGATGGACCGCCTCGGAGACGAGGGCGTGCGCGCGCTTTTGGGGCCCGGCCGCAAGGATGACAGCGGCGATTTCACCAAAGGCGCGGGCTTGACGCAGGCGCAAGCCGATGTGGTCATGGGCTTTACCAGTGCCAAACGCGCCACGGGGGCCGAAACCTGCGCGCGCTTGCGCGATTTGGTGGGCGCGTCGGTCATCGGGGCCGAAGGCGTGGCAGAACTGGAACAGATCGCCGCCTTGCTCGACGCTCAGGGCTATGGTCCCGACCGCATCGTGCTGGATCCCGGCGTTGTGCGCGGTCTTGGCTATTATACAGGTCCGGTCTACGAGGCGGAACTGACCTTTGAAATCCTGGATGAAAAGGGCCGCAAGCGGCAGTTCGGCGCGGTTGCCGGGGGCGGGCGCTATGACGATCTGGTCAAACGCTTTACCGGGCAATCGGTGCCGGCGACGGGGGTTTCGATCGGCGTTGATCGCCTGCTTGCCGCGCTGCGCGCCAAGGGCCGCACCTTGGGCGACGGCGCCGGTCCGGTGGTGGTCACCGTCATGGACCGCGACCGTATGGCCGACTATATGGCCATCGCGGCCGAACTGCGTCAGGCCGGACTGCGCGCCGAAGTTTATCTGGGCAACCCCAAGAATTTCGGCAACCAGTTGAAATACGCCGACAAACGCCGCAGCCCCATCGCCATCATCCAAGGCGGCGACGAAGCGGCCAAGGGCACGGTCATCCTCAAGGATCTGATCTTGGGATCGCAGATCGCCCAAAGTGCCACGCTGGAAGAATGGAAGGACCGCCCGGCCCAGCTTGAGGTGGCGCGCGCCGATGTCGTGGCGGCGGTCCGCAAGATGCTGGATCAATGATCTCCAAACCCGCCATAAGGGCCGAGGCGGAACGCCTTTTCGCGGCCTTTCGCGCGGCGGGGGCGCAAGCGGTGGATGCCGATCTTCTGCTGCCCGCCGGCGCGCTTTTGGATTTGTACGGCGAAGACATCCGCGCGCGCGCCTATGTCACCCATGACCCGTTGCAGGGCGAGATGATGCTGCGCCCGGATTTCACCGTGCCCGTTGTGCAGGCCCACATGGCGCACGGCGCCGATCCGGCCCGTTATGCCTATATGGGAGAGGTGTTTCGTGCGCAGGATCACTTGGGCGATGCGCGGGCGCGCGAATATCTGCAGGTGGGGTTCGAAGTTTTTGACCGCGCGGCACCCGAAGCGGCCGACGCCGAGGTTTTTGCGCTGTTCTCGCAGTGTCTCCAAGGTCTTGGTCTGCGCCCGGTCACCGGGGATGTCGGGATATTGCTGGCCGCCGTGCGCGGATTGACCACCACCGATCGGCGCAAGGCGGCGTTGCTGCGCCACGTCTGGCGGCCCAAACGGTTTCGCGCCTTGCTGGACAGGTTCGCCGGCCGTGCCCCCATGCCGACTGCCCGGGCCGCCTTGCTTCTGCGGCTGGCCCAAGACACCCCCGAAGCCCTGATCGAGGCCGCCGGTACCTTTACCGGGCTGCGCAGCGCCGAGGAAATTGCCTCCCGCGCCCGCGCGCTGACACAAGATGCGGCAGCCCCGCCCCTCGCCGCGCCAGAGGCGGCCCTTCTGTATGATCTTCTCTCGCTAGAGGCTCCGGCGGCGGCGGCCCTTGCCCATTTGCGCGGCATTGCCCCCTTGATGCCGGCCATTGAACCGGCCGTCGACCGCTTTGCGCGTCGCCTGTCCGAATTGGCCGCGCGCGGTGTCGATACCGGTGCCTTGGCGTTCGAGGCCAGCCATGGGCGCAGTTCGATGGAATATTACGACGGCTTTGTGTTCAGCTTTCTTGGGCCGGGCACTCTGCCGCCCGTCGCCAGCGGGGGGCGCTATGATGCGCTGACCGCGGTTCTGGGGCAGGGTCGGTCGATCCCGGCCGTGGGCGGCATCATTCGCCCCCATCTGGTTGCCACCTTGCAGGGGGCCGCGTGATGCTGAAAATTGGCGTTCCGTCCAAAGGGCGGCTGATGGAGAAAACCTTTGACTGGTTCGGCGGGCGCGGTGTGACCATGCGCCAATCGGGGGCCGAGCGTGAATATGCCGGCGCTGTCGAAGGGCTTGAGGGGGCAGAACTGGTTTTGCTGTCGGCTGGGGAAATCCCGCGCGAACTGGCGGCCGGGCGCATTCACTTGGGTGTCACCGGGTCTGATCTGGTGCGTGACAAGCTTGTGGATTGGTCCGCTCAGGTTTGGCAGCTGGCGCAACTGGGCTTTGGTCATGCCGATTTGATCATCGCGGTGCCGATGGTCTGGATCGATGTCGACACCTTGGATGATCTGGATGCGGCGGCGGCGGCCTTTCGGGCGGTCCACGGGCACCGTCTGCGCATTGCCACCAAATATCACCGCCTTGTCCGCGAGTTTTTGACGGCGCAAGGCGTGGCCGATTATCAGTTGGTTGACAGTCAAGGCGCCACCGAAGGCACCGTGCGCAGCGGCACCGCCGAGGCCGTGGCCGATATCACATCTTCGGGCGAAACCCTGCGCGCCAACCATCTGAAGGGGCTGTCCGATGGTCTGATTCACCAAAGTCAGGCCACGCTTTACGCCGCCAAGGCCGCCGATTGGGGCCCGGGCGCACAGGCCACCCTGACCGCGCTGTCGCACAAGCTGGGCATCACGCCCCCGGCTCTGTGACCGCGGGCTTGCGGCTGACCATCGCCACGCCCAGCCCCGCAATGGCCATGCCCAACCAAGAGATCGGCGGCATCTCCTCGCCCAGCAGCGGCCAGGCGAACAGCGCCGACAAGGCCGGCACCAGATAAAACAACGCCGAAACACGGCTGACCTCTCCGGCCCGGATCATCGCCAGCAACAAGGTCATGGCCAGCAGCGAATTTGCCAGCACAAGATAGGCCATGGCCGCAATGAACCCGGCATCCCACGCGATCGACATCGGTTCCAGCGCCAGCGCCATCGGCAAGGTAAAGGCCGCCCCCACCGCGTATTGAATCAGATTTGACGTGACCGGATGATGCGCCACACCAAACCGCTTTTCCCACAGCGTGCCGCAGGTGATCCCCAAAAGCGCCAAAAAGGTCAGCGCCAGCCCGCCACTGTTTTCGATGTGCAGCGCCGAGCGCCCGGTAATCACCAAACTGGCCCCCAAAAGCCCCAGGATCAGCCCGATCCAGCCCCGCCCGCTTACCCGTTCTCCCACGGCATAGGGCGCGGCCAGTGCCACCAAAATAGGCTGAAGACACACGATGATGGCCACACTTGCCGCCGAAACGCCGGCTTTGAAGGCCAGATAGCACAGCCCGAAATACACCACCTGAATCAAGAAACCCACGATGGCAATGTCGGCCGCCGCGCGCCAGGTGGCGGGCATGGGCGGGCGCAAAATCAGGGCAAGCGGGGCAAGGATCATCAAAAGGAGCCCGTAGCGCAGGGCCAGAATGGTCAAGGGCGCCGCATGGGTCACCGCCACTTTGGCCACCGCAAATCCCGCCGACCACAGGATCAAGAAGATCACCGGGGCAAATCGCAGCAAAAGGGAACGCGGGCCAGACATGCCGCCTTTTCAAGGTTCGGCGCGCAAAAGGAAAGGGGCGATTGCGCCTTGTGCGGCCCGCTGCGCCGCCCCCTGTTCAGCCCCTTGACGCGCGACAGGTCCAGCCTACCCTTACTGCCCAGTCATCAGAAAAGGACGTCAGATGCGTAAACTTGGACTTTTGGCCGCGATCTTGGTCGCCGCCCC
>CANHLE010000081.1 GCA_947461435.1 Paracoccaceae bacterium
CTTGCTTCGGCCGCCTTGGGCGCATTGCTGCAAGCACGTGGTTACACAGTTCGACTGCGCAAACTGGATCCCTATTTGAATGTGGATCCGGGCACGATGTCCCCGTTTGAACACGGCGAGGTCTTTGTAACGGACGATGGAGCGGAGACCGACCTTGATTTGGGTCACTATGAACGTTTCACCGGCGTACATGCCCGCCAAACCGATAGCATCTCATCGGGCAGAATTTACTCCAATGTTCTGGAAAAAGAGAGACGGGGCGATTACCTTGGAAAGACGATCCAAGTCATTCCCCATGTAACGAATGAAATCAAAGACTTCCTACGCGTCGGCGATGAGGAAGTTGATTTCATGTTGTGCGAGATCGGTGGAACCGTGGGCGATATTGAGGGTCTGCCCTTCTTTGAATCCATTCGCCAGTTTATCCATGAACGCCCCCGTGGTCAGTCGATCTTGATGCATCTGACGCTACTGCCCTATCTGGCTGCCAGCGGTGAGCTAAAGACCAAGCCGACACAGCACTCTGTCAAGGAATTGCAATCGATTGGCCTTGCACCAGATGTGCTGGTCTGCCGTTCAGAACATCCGATTCCGGAACGTGAATTAGAAAAGATCGCCCTTTTCTGTAATGTGCGAAAGAATGCGGTGATCCCAGCCTACGATCTCAAGACCATCTACGAAGCTCCGCTTGCATATCATAATGCAGGCCTCGATCAGGCCGTTCTGGACGCTTTTGGCATCACGCCGGCGCCAAAACCGAACCTAGCTCGGTGGACCGACGTGATGGACCGTTTGACCCATGCCGAAGGGGAGGTTCGCATCGCAATTGTTGGAAAATACACCCAACTGGAAGATGCCTATAAATCTATCGCCGAAGCTTTGACGCATGGAGGCATGGCAAACCGCACGCGTGTCCGCGCCGAATGGATCGACGCGGAGATTTTTGAGCGCGAAGATCCGGCGCCATATCTTGAAAATTTTCATGCCATTCTGGTGCCCGGCGGTTTCGGAGAGCGCGGAACCGAAGGAAAAATCAAGGCTGCGCAGTTCGCCCGCGAAAAAAAGATCCCCTATCTCGGGATCTGCCTTGGTATGCAAATGGCCGTGATCGAAGCCAGTCGCAATTTGGCCGGAGTCTCCAATGCGGGTTCAGAAGAGTTTGATCATGAAGCCGGTGAAAAGCGGTTTACCCCCGTTGTTTACCACCTCAAGGAATGGGTGCAGGGCAACCATACAGTTCGGCGCAAGGCCGACGACGCCAAGGGCGGAACGATGCGATTGGGTGCCTACACGGCGAACTTGAAACCCGGATCCAAAGTGGCCGAGATTTATGGTGGCACAGTGATCGAAGAGCGTCATCGTCACCGTTATGAGGTCGATGTTCAGTACCGGCAAAAACTGGAATCTTGTGGATTGATTTTTTCGGGGATGAGCCCGGACGGAAAATTGCCCGAAATCGTTGAGGTTCAAGATCACCCTTGGTTTATCGGCGTTCAGTTTCACCCGGAACTGAAAAGCAAACCCTTCTCTCCGCATCCCTTGTTCGCGGACTTTGTCAGGGCAGCCAAGGATATAGAACGTTTGGTCTAAACTTTGCGAAGTCGCCCCGACGAATTCTTCACCGTTCGATCATCTGGACCTGAACGTTAGGATCCTCGTGAAGACCGAAAGCTGATGCTGCATCAGGCGCTATGTGCCGATGCCAACGCTGGTTGAAACAATGTGGAACGACCGCGACCTGAGCGTTTGGAGTGGTACAGCGCGGTATCTGCGTCGGCATGCAAGGCTTCGATATCGGGAACCAGATAATAACCTGATCGCGTGATCCCGATCGATCCGGAAATACGACAAAACTGCCCTTCAAATTCAATGGGAACGGTCAGCGCAGCAATTATGCGATCTGCGATTGATATCAGAAGATTACTGTATTCAATCCCATGAAGGACAATCACAAACTCATCCCCGCCAACCCGTGCCACGGTATCGGCAGCGCGCGTCTCACGCGACAAAATTTCGCCCACACGGCGCAAGACGTGGTCGCCCGCAGCATGGCCCAGCGTGTCGTTGACCTGTTTGAAAAAATCCAGATCCAGATGGATGATATCAAAACTGGTGCCCCGTTCGATCAAACGGTTCATCTCATGTTCTAACGCCCGGCGGTTCCGAAGCCCGGTCAAGGTATCGGTCAGGGCTTGCTGTTCGGCTTCTTGCTTTGCGCCCTGCAAGCGCAAGTTCAGTTCGCGCAATTCGTGCATGACGGCACTTTTCGCTTCGACCAAATATAACAATTCTATTGCAAGATCCGTGTGGGCAAAATCTGCTTCCGTCAGGCGCAGATCGCGGACGGCATCAACAACAGTAATTCCGAACGACAGGTTCATCACATATCCCTGTCCATGCGCCAGTTCCTGACAAATCCCGCGAAGTGAATAACTGCGTCCGGATGTCTCAACCTGCAATTGGATCTTTTCGCTGACCATTGATGCCAACTCACGAGTTGTTTTAACCCCGTTGGGGCGGCGGACCGTGAAAACATCAAGAAAATTTAGCCCGATCAGTGTGCGATCTGTGAACATCTTGGCCATGGTCGGACCACAGCCCGTGATCGTACCCTTTGCATCAAAAGTCAGATGCATGGGCATCAAGCGCCCAACGGCTTCATTGCTCAACGATCGTTCACCCAGAACTGACACAAACTGATCCTTCATCTTGCACCATCCCCAGGCAAGGCAAGATCGAATCTTTTACCTTGGGAAAAATCCTGATCCAGCACCTGTATGGATACCGCCTCATAAGCCCCAACAGTGCCTGAATGGTCAAGCAGAACCAGCGCACCATAGTCGTCAGCCATCGCGCGAAGCAGTCCGACCGCAATATGCCCTACGCCGTTGACAAAAGGGGCACAAAGTAAATTATAGTTGCCCTCCGACAGATCAGACAGGATCAGTTCAGGCAATTCAAGATCAGGAAGCGCAAGACGCGCACGGTCCGGCAGATCTTCGATCGAGTGCAGAAAATCAACAAAACTCAGGCCACCAAATCGCAAAAGGCGACGCACTGCCTCTAGGTTCGGGCTGGTCAAAAGAAACGTCCCAAGACTTTCCAACAAATCCGATCTCGACATGCTCAAAGTCCGGCAAGCAGCCGTCAAGATTGCTTCGGTTTGATCCGCCGGATAGGTCAGCATCGGCTCAAAACCGTCGATGCCAATTTCAGCCGATTTGACGATCATGGACCAGGCAGAGGGCCCATAGGCCTCGCGCAGAAAACTTTGTATCGATCTGTTGACTAGTCCGTGCATCTGGCAAGCCCTGATAGAGGTTGCAGAGGTTTGCCCCAAATGCGTTAAAATGAAGCCAAGAACCGGATTCGACTAAAATCTTACGGTGAAGTCACCGCGAGGTTTGGCAAAAACATGATCCCGCCCGCATCAGGAATGATATTCATTGGCGCCGGCATCAGCGTTGGCGGAGCCGACATGAGCCTTGAAAAGATGTCATCATTCGGATCAGCATTAATGTATCCTAGGGCGTTCGCAGCTGTAACTGTGTGAACGACAATCCCACCCTCCCCAAAGGAATAGCCAGAAACCAAAACGCCCCATTCGTCTTTGCGCAAGAACAAGATCTCCTCGCCCGTCGAATCTGAAAGAAAATCTCCAACAATCGCGCCGCAAGGCACCGTGTCTGGCTCTCCTTTTGGTTGGCAGGCCGAAGTCCATTCCTGCAAAAGATCGGCACCGGCCAGATCGATCAGGGCATCTTTGGTTGCTGTTGCCGTCGTTGGTTGCACCGGCAGCAAAACCTTCAACTTTGACCGCAGTTCGGATAATGGTGTGGGATCAGCCGCCACCATCCCGCCGTCAAGGACCGTGGCCAATTCTGTATCACCCGCATCGGCCTTTTCTCTCAATTGTGTCAGGGCGCGCGCTCCGGGGCGCCCCCAGCTTTCAAGTGCGTAGATGTCAATCACGCCCGCCGTCCCACCGTCAGATAAGTACCTCGTCATCATGGCGTTGGTTGAAATCTGCTCCGTCGGCAGAACACCCACCCACAGCGCCGTCAAACCGATTCCGCTGAGGGCGACCAACACGTTGCTTCGGCGAAATCCAACATGCCAAAGGCCGCGCCAAGCGGAAAACAGATACAAGGCCGCGCTGACGAAACCGATAAGCATCAGCAAACCTGCGGCCAATCGCTCTGGCGTCCAGCCGTATTGATGAACCCGCAACCAAAGGGCCCATAAGGCAAGAAGCGCAGGTATTGGCATCAACGTGGCCATCAACCTTGTTGCGATCTGCATGGGCCGGGCTTTGACCTCTTGCCCGTCATCGGGCCCCGTCGCTGCTGTCACCATTGTCGCCATCAAGGCGACGAGGACCAGAAAGATGGCCCCCGCAGACAGGACACCAAAGACTGAATCGAAGGTGCGAAAGGGCAAGATCACAAGGAAAAGCACAACGACGGCCAAAACGAACGGCAACAACAAGCGCAAAAGCCGTTGAAGCAAAGCAGGCACTACGGCCCCACCAATTTCAAGCATGACAGCCAGACCGAGTCCCAAGGCTGCACCCGTTATCATCGGCGCCGCGGGTTCCAGATCCAAGATCGTCGTGACGATCTGAACTCCAACAAGTCCAAGGACAAGGTCGGAAAGATAGATGATCGCCCAGGTGAATCCGGCGAATATCCAGGCAGAAACCATGCGTTCAAACAGATTCCATGCCTCAGAGTATAAAGTCGGATAGTGGCGTATGCCGCGACCAAGTCCTTGACTGATCAGAAACGGCAAAGACAGATGCCACAGGATCACAACGAAAACGATCGCAATTGGCTGCGTTTGTGAAACATCTTCGTAACGCAAAGCGGAAAGTGTCACCAAAAGGCTTGTAAAGGCACCAAGGATCAAAGCCCGCGCGCCGGCTTGCTTTTGCGTCAAAGGGCCCGAAAGCGCCATATGCGCGCCAAGACTTGCCCCGACAAATGTCGCAAACGTCAGGGCTGTTCTGTCAGACATGACCCCGGTTTCAAGGATCTTCCACAATCCCCAAAGCGCCAGCCCACTGGCCACGCCGACAATCCCAAGTACTTGCCGAAGCCGAACGTCGTTTTGCATTCCCGCCTCCCACCTGCCTTGCGCACAGGGTAAGCGCAAGGCAACGGCAGCGAAAGAGCAGACTTCACCCTGCCGACATTGACTGCCGATCAGAAATCTGTCGGCGCTCCGCCTTCTTGCTTCCGCTTCGCTACAAAGCGGCGCAAATCTTCCTGGTGGTCACCATTCATCTCTGGCGCTTCAAATTCTGCCAAAATTTGCTTGTAGATACGATGGGCACGTTCTGCTGTCCAAAGCGATCCGTCGATCTGCCAAGCTTCAAAGTTACGCCAATCGGACACGAAAGGCTGGTAGAAGGCCGTAGTATAGCGTTCTTGCGTGTGTTGGCATCCAAAGTAATGTCCGGAAGGCCCAACTTCGCGTATGGCATCAATTGCAATGTCATCCTCTGTGGTGGCCCATGTCGCCTCTTCAAAATAGCGCTGGATCATTTGCAAGACTTCGCAGTCCATGATGAATTTTTCAGGGCTGGCAATCAGACCGCCCTCTAACCAACCGGCGGCATGATAGACCATGTTTGTTTGTGATTGGACGGCCGACCACAGCGAATTGGACGTTTCCCACATCGCCTGTCCGTCCGGAATATTGGCAGCGCAAACACCAGAAGCGCGCATTGGCAGTTTGTAATGACGCACCAACTGACCGGTCATTTGCGTCGCCCGCATGTACTCAGGCGTCCCGAATGCTGGCGCGCCCGACTTCATATCAACGTTAGAAGTGAAGGTTCCCAAGGCAATCGGACAGCCGGGCGAAATGAATTGTAGCAGAGCCGCCGCAGCAAGACCTTCTGCAAGGGACAGGGTGACGGCACCGGCCATCGTTACCGGCGCCATAGCCCCGGCAAGGGTGAAGGGCGTAATCACAACCGGCTGGCGGCGCTTTGCCAGCCGCATCGCCCCATCCAACATGGGAAAGTCGTGCTTCAGCGGTGAGACCGAATTGATGTTGGTGTACATCCGCGGTTTGGCTTGAAACTCGTCCTCCGATAGGCCACCCGCGATCCGGACCATCTCCATCACATCTTCGACACGCTCAGCGCCCAGCGAATAGGCATGGCACACCTTGTCTGTCAGGGTCAGCTTCTCATAAAGGCAATCCAAGTGGCGGATCGACGGGTGAATGTCGATTGGCTCTACCGGATATCCACCCGCAATATGGATGCAATTGAAATATTGCGTGAGCTTCATGAACTCCTTGAAGGTTTCAAAATCACCCGACCGTTTTCCACGCTCCAGATCCCAAGCGTTTGGCGGGGATGACACGTTGACAAACAGCATGTGCTTGCCCCCCATGATCACTTCGCGCTCCGGATTGCGCGGCGTGATGGTAAAGGATTGCGGCGCATGGCCGATCATTTCCATCACAAAATCTTCGTCCATTCGAACGTTGGTGCCAGTGACTTTGCACCCGGCTTTCTTCAGATATTCTACGGCGTCAGGGTTCAGAAACTCGATGCCGATGTCGCGCAGAATCTTCATGGTGCCGCGGTGAATGGCTTGAACGCCGTCCGCATCCAACGGTTCGGTCGGACGATCCGGGTTGACAGGGATCCGCCAAGGCATCTGGTTGATTGCGGCCCCACCGGCCCGGGTTCGATTGCCAGAATGGCCCCCAGCGCGGCGTCTGCGACCCTGATCTTCCATGCGAATACTCCCTTATGCCTTCAGCCAAAGCTGTTGAACCAGTGATGGACGAAAGCAGCGGAAAAAGCGCAACCAGTTTGCGACGCAAACACGTCGTTTTTTGTGGATGTTCAGGCAAAAGGCCGGTTTTGCGCCAAGATCCAATCCGGAAGCAGCGCAATATCTGCCAAGACGGCGTCGCAATGTGGCAGGAGGTCGTCCTCAGACGCAATGCCCGTCAGAACGGCAAGGCCAACCATTCCCGCAGCCTTTGCAGCGACCATATCATGCACGGAATCGCCAACCATAACAATCTCTGACGGGTCGATCTTGCAGAACTTGGCAAATGCCAAAAGCTGGCCCGGGGCAGGTTTCCCACCCCATCCAGAATCGCATCCGGCGACAAAGTCAAACTGGCCCAGAATGCCCGCGCCACTCAGATGATGGCGGGCTGGATCTTCGGTATCATTCGTCGCCAACCCGATCCTCAGACCCGCGGCGCGCAAAGAACGAAAGGTCTGCGGCAAGTCGGCCGCCGGCACCATCGGACAGGTCAGCGACAACTCGGCCAACTCTGATGCAAGGATATCAACATCACTGCGCCCCAAATGCCCAGCGATGACTTGCGCAATTTCAGGCGTGCTATGTGCTATCACGATGCTCGATGGCAAAAACGTCCCACTTTTAGGGTCAAAGCCAAGAATGTGGGCAAGATCGCGCGACGTCTCTTCATCGATCGTCAGGCGTTGCAAAACCGCTTGCGTCCAGGCACCCCAACTTGATGTGAAGTGAAAGAGTGTGCCGTCTTTGTCGAAAATTGCTGCACGGATCATTTTGGTTTCATCAGGTCCAATGGGGAAGATCGCCACCCGGCAAGAAGGCGCGTGCGGTTGCGACCTCTTCGGGGCGGATTCCAACGGCCGAAGCAAAATCAAGAACACGTTGATCTTCGGTCAGGATAAAATCCAAAACGGCCGCCAGAAATGACGGTTTTTTCAAATCAGCCACCAAGGAAGACAGATCTGCCCCCGTGACGTTAAGAAAATCCCCCAAGATCGCGGCATCCGTTGCCAGCCAAGAAACGGCCTGAAGGGCAAGAGTTTCGGCGCTTTCCCGCTGATTTAAAGAGGTGTCGCCCGATTTCACCGCCAAAATCCTTCAAATTGAGTTTGCCATCTTAGGCGTTTGGAAAGGAATTATTAACGACTTTCCGCGCACAATGACCAGAACCAATTGGGTATCTGGTGCACTTTCATGATCGGAACGGTTCTTATTGTTGATAGCGTCGCGACCAATCGCATTGTGATGAAGGTCAAACTCGGCGCGGCAGGCTATCGGACACTTACGGCACCGGATGGGGCCGCGTGTCTTGAACTTGCCCGTTTGGAACGTCCAGATCTGATTTTGTTGGACGTCGACATGCCCGAAACCAGCGGCATAGACATCTTGCATCGACTCCGGGCAGATCCTGCCACAAGTAGGATGCTGGTGGTCATGGTCTCTTCTTCCGAAGATGGGGATCAGCGGCTCGCAGCCCTACGCGCCGGAGCAGATGAGTTTTTGTCCAAACCAATCGACGACCTTGCCCTCTTCGCACGGCTCCGAAACCTTGCGCGCATGCGCGAAGATTTGGATGACCTTGAAGAAAGCGACGAAAGGATCGCGGCCTTTACATTGGATGAAGGGGA
The DNA here is from genome assembly GCA_947461435.1 of Paracoccaceae bacterium. Classification (GTDB taxonomy): domain Bacteria; phylum Pseudomonadota; class Alphaproteobacteria; order Rhodobacterales; family Rhodobacteraceae; genus CAIYZT01. The sequence continues at coordinate 8,426 of CANHLE010000081.1, forward strand.
TGCGCCTTTTTTCCACCCAGGACAAATAGCGATCGTTACCTCAAAAGTTGAAAAAGGCATCCTGCTGCGCCGGCTTCTGGCGGAATGTGGACGCGATAAATATACATGCGTCTCACAGGATCAGGTCTTTAACCAAAGGGCTGCCGGCGGCGCAGAGCCGGACGCCTATCTGCTTGAAGCCAGCTTGGACGAAACCGATCGGGGTCTGATGGTTATGTCCGCCTTGCGCAGTCGCCTTGAAACGCGGCATGCGAAAATCTGCATTCTCAATACCGCCGACAAACCCGTGCTGCCCGCAATGGCGTTTGATCTGGGGGCAAATGATCTGGTCACGGACGATCTGAACCCCGAGGAGATTGCCCTGCGGCTGAATGGTCTGGTCCGCCGAAAAAGAGAAGCCGATCGGCTTAGAGCGCGGGTCAAAGACAATTTGCGGCTGGCGATGTTGGATCCGTTGACAGGCATACCAAACAGACGCTTCGGTTTGTCCCAACTGGGTTCGATTGCCGATCGCTCTTTGGCTGATGAACGAAGCTTTGCTCTGATGGTCTTGGATTTGGACAAATTCAAATCGGTCAATGACCGCTTTGGCCACGCGTCGGGCGATACTGTTCTTGTAGAAGTCACGCGGCGATTGACGGGTTGCCTTCGCAACACAGATTTGATTTCCAGAATTGGCGGCGAAGAATTCCTGATCTGCCTGCCAAACACGACCTTGGGCGAAAGCAGACTGATTGCAGAGCGACTTTGCCACGAAATTGAATCCATTCCGGTGCGGTTACACACAGGGGACCTGTTGACCGTCACCATCTCGATCGGATTGGCCCTGAGCACTGAAACAAAATGTCTGAATTCGGGACAATTGGTTTCGGAAATCTTTGATCGCGCAGATAGGGCCTTACTGGCGGCGAAACGCGCAGGGCGCAATCAAGTGACCATCAGCCGCAGCGCGGCTTAGTTTTTTGAGTCTCGTGAGAGACTGTTTTGCAGTCGCAGGGCAAAGGCGATCCTTTCTTGAGAGGGCATTTGCACCATAAAATCCCGAATGGCCCTTTGGGCCAGCCCCATGCTTTCATTCATTCGCAGATTTTGCGCGGCAAAAGCAGCATCCAAAGCCGAAGACTCAAAGGGTTCCGCCAAAAGCGCCGCCAGAATTAATTCAAGATCCTCTCGCATCGCCGATCTGGCGTCGCGCATCTTTGGGGCATTTTGAAAGAGCATCCTTGCGATGGTCTGACGATCTTCTGGATTCAGCGCCTCGGTAAGCGGGCCAAAGGCCAGATCCCGACCCATGCCACGATGCCCTGGGCCATCGCCGTCCAAAATCCGGCCCAGAACGAACCCTCCCACCGCCAGATTTGCCGCCAAGGACACCGCCAGCACGATCCGCGTGCCGCGAGAGGCGCCCGAAGGCGACGACGAGATAGAGTTGGGCTCGCCCGAAGGCATTTTGTCAGACACGCTCATTTTCATTCCTCAGAAAGAAGGCTGTCATAGTTCGGCAAAAGGTCAACGGAAACTTCCGCAGTACTCTCGGTGGCCAAAATCGCAGAAAGACTGTTCAGGCTTTCTGGTTGCAAATAGCCCAATGCCAAACCGGTAAAACCGGCCATAACGCCGCCGGAAACCGTGGCTGCACCGCCAAATACCGCCATGAAGCGGTCCAACAGATTCGGCAATCGCCTTGTCGGCAAGGCACTGGTCTTTGGGGCAAGCATTTCTTGCTGCATATTGGATGCATCAGCCAAAACCTTGGCCATCAGGGCCGCGCTCGGCTCAGGCCCAGATACGCGAGCCTTAACGAAGAGGTCATCAAGATCTGTCATCATTCAGTCCTCATGGTCATAGCCAAAAGCATGCTTCTGGCCCGATAGGATCGTTTGCAGATTGCGCTTTCCCCGCGCGGTCAGGCTTTCGACCGCCTCAATCCCGATATCAAGGATTGTTGCGATCTCGGGGTTCGACAAACCCTCGATATGCCGCAAGACGACCGCTTGGCGTTGTCGTTCAGGCAATTGAAGCAGCGCCCCATCTAAAGCCCGCAGTCTATCTTTTTCGATCATTTGGACCACAACGGTGTGCTTGGGATCCTCTGGTTCAGGAATATCGTCGATATTGCTCGCGGCGCGTCGCCTGCGCGCGCGCAAACGATCGACGCACAAGTTGGCAGTAACGCGGTAAATCCAAGTCTTTGGCTGCGCCTCACCCTGACGCCAGTTGCGTGCAACTTGCCAAAGCCGAAGCATTGCTTCTTGAGCAACATCTTCAGCTTCCGCATGATCACCAAGAATACGCGCGGCATACCGCAAAACTGAAGGCAACAGCCGCCCCATCAGAACACGGGCGGCAGTACCGTCTCCATTGGCATAGAGGGCCAGCAGGGCGTCATCCCCCAATTCCGCCAAAGTATCGTGTGCCATCTGCATCATGTCGCACTAAACCTGCGGAAACCCATATTCAATCAAAACACAACCCAGGCCCGGCACAGATTCGTCGCCCCTAGTGACCCTCTCCCCCAAAAAACGACCAGAAACCACCGTGTTTGCCGCCGTGATGCCCCATCCCGCTATGCCCTCGGCCATCTCGCTTGGCCATCATGCCTTGGACAGATTCCATTTCTGCTTTGCTGATTGCACCGTCCTGGTCTGTATCCGCAAAGGCCAACATCATTGTCATTCCGGGGCCCGCCTCCAGTTCGGTCGCAGACAAAAGACCGTCCGAATTTTTGTCCATTTTCTCGATCATGGCTGCAGACCGGACTTTCGCTTTTTCAGTAAAGGCCTGAATTTGCATCTGAACCAACTCATCTTCTGACAACAGCCCATCCTTGTTGACGTCAACCTTTGCCAGACGCCCTGCTTTGTAGGCTCCAATTTCGTCCGGTGTGACCTTGCCATCCTTGTCGGCGTCGACGGCTTCGAACATAGCGTCCAAGTCCATGCCACGCCCCATTTCCATCATGGAACCAAGCCCTCCATTGTCGGCTATGGCCGCACCCGAAACGCCCAGCGCGGCCGTTGTCCAAAGGGCCAATGCGGCCAGTTTGCTGAAATCCTTCATAACATTGCTCCTGATGTCCCAGTCGCGACATTGGCCGCGCGGTTTATGTAGGTTAAACGGCCTCAATCGCGGGTTCCGTCGCAATGTCCGAAAAAATCTGCACCCCCTGCGACCATTACGCCCCTTGGGGACATTGGCCCTCAACATTGCCTTCAGGCTGGTGTATGCAGCGCCCATTATGGGAGTTTGACCATGACCGATACAATGCTGCCCCTTGACGAAGAACGTCCGACGGGTCCGGCGATCCGCAACGGCTGGTCGATGCGTTGCCCAAATTGCGGCAAGGGTCGCCTTTTGCATTCCTATCTGAAAGTGAATACCGCCTGCTCTGAATGTGGTGAAGAGTTTCATCATCATCGCGCAGATGACGGCCCGGCCTATCTGACCATCTTGATTGCTGGGCATCTGATGGCGCCGCTTTTGCTGTTCGTCTATAGCACATGGGAGCCAGACCCATTGATCATGGCACTGTCTTTTACAACCATTTTCATTGGCTTATCTCTTTTCCTGCTTCCACGATTGAAGGGAGTGTTGGTCGCTATCCAATGGGCCAACCGAATGCATGGTTTTGGGTCGTCAGGTTATGATGTCTGACGGAATAAGACCGGCATCGACCGTTATCCTTTGGCGCAAGGGGAACGACGGCCACGAAGTCCTGATGGGACAGCGCGGCCGCGATGCTGCGTTCATGCCGTCCAAATACGTCTTTCCGGGGGGGGCCGTCGATGAAGGGGACCACGGGCAAGACCTCGATAGCGGATGGTTGGCGCCGGATTGTGAAAGCAGATTGGTGCAAATCAACTCTGAAATACCGGCCGCCTCTTTGGTGGCCGCTGCGCGCCGCGAGGTGCATGAAGAAACCGGACTGCAACTTTCGCCGATTGACAACGGAACTTTGAAGTTTGTCTTTCGCGCCATCACGCCGCCGGGGCGCAGTCGCCGCTTCGACGCCCGATTCTTTCTTGCACCGTCCGTCGTGGCAAGCGGCGATCATCTTGGATTTGTGGGCGCATCTGGCGAACTATCTCATTTGCATTGGATCGAACTTTCAAAGGCACGAACGCTTGATCTTCCCTTTATTACAGAAGTCGTCTTGGCAGAAGTTTCAGGCCTTCTGAACGGGCTTCCCCCAAATGGGGTACCGTTCTTTGACAACTCCGGCCCCGTGCCGACCTTTAGACGACTTGTCTAGCTAAAGCTGCGAGGCAGCAGGTTTTTCGTCAGCGTATAGCGGGTGCGAAACAGGTTCTTTTTCGACAAAAAGGTACCGGCGAAACACCTCAGCATAGCTTGCATAGATATAGTGATCCGTGCGCTGGCAGAAGCGATCTTTGCGTTGTCGATAAAGCGATGGCAAACGATACCACGCAACTTGAGGATGCATATGATGCACCGCGTGTAGGTTATTGTTAAGGAACAGAAGGGCAAGTGGCCCTCGGTCTTCCACAATAACGGTTCTGGCCCGAACCACTTCATGGGCGCGGTGCTCTAGAAAGGTCCTTATCCTAAGCAGCGCCATGGCAAGATACAAAGCAGCGGCATAGGCCAACAGCGGAAAACGAACCCAAGACAGCCAAAGCATGACAGGCACGAGTCCGGCAAAGTTCAGGGCCCAGGCGTTGCGTACTCCGGGTGCATTCTTGATGGCTAACCTTGCCTCGCCAAAGATCCAATGTGCCATTCCGATCGCTGGTCCAATGACAATTCGGCCAAAAAGTGTGTTGTTCCACATCAAAAGCTTCTGGATCGGCCATGACAACGTTTTCCAGACAGTTGGGTCAAGATATTGGGTCTCTGGATCGTCGTAAGGATCGGTCAGAGCTGGATCGAAATGGTGTTGCAAATGCGTTTGCTTAAATCGGCGATAGGGCATGACTACAGCCAACGCGGGAAACACCAAGGCCTCGTTCAAAAGGTCATTTCGAAAAGGATGGCCGTGCAGGGCTTCATGCTGAAGCGACGAAAACTGCGCGATGCACCAAGCCGTCAGAACAATCGACACAACGGGCCAGCGGTCCCACAACGTCGTCCCTACCGCAAATCCGATGTAGGTTGCCATCAAAAGCAGAAGGGTTGGCCATTCAACTGTCGCGTCGTCTTTTTTCATTTCAAACGATCCTTACGGCGTTCTGATTAGCACTGGACCTATCGGGCGAAAATCCCGAAGATACGCGCGAAAATGCAGCAGACGCTTATATTGGTCACCACATGCCGGATTTAATCGACAAGCGCGACCGTGCGGACTTGTTCCGCATCAACCTTGCACGCGCCATGGCGGACAGAGGTGCCAGTCAATCATCCCTCTCGCGGGCGGTCGGTGCAGACAGATCCACCATTTCCGCCTTGCTGCAACCCGGCACGCGGCTACCAAATGCACAACTCGCCGCGGATTGTGCCGCAGCTTTAGGCGTTTCTTGTGATTGGCTATTGGGCCTGTCCGGCCGACCAGAACCCGTGGCCGACCTTTTGGCACAGGCAATTCAGGTCACAGATGCGCCGCGCGCGCTGTTCGATTCGGAAATCTTTCGTTGGCACCAAGAAGCCGCGGGATACAAGATCCGGCACGTCCCCGCCACGCTACCTGACCTGCTCAAGACAGAAGCGGTCGTGCGTTGGGAATATCAGGCCGCCCTTGGCCGCAGCGTGGATCAGGCCATTGCCGCCTTCAAGGAACAATTGTCTTTCTTGGCCGAAGCACGTTCGGACTATGAAATTGCAATGCCAGTACATGATCTTGTCAGCTTTGCAGAAGGGACCGGTTATTGGTCTGGACTGCCTCTTGTGGTCCGGCAGGCGCAATTGGATCAATTGATCGAGTTAACCGACAGACACTATCCGTCGCTTCGTCTGTATCTGTTCGATGCGCGGCGCGTTTTTTCTGCGCCGGTTACCGTCTTTGGTCCGCTGCGCGCCGTCATCTACTTGGGCCGAAACTACATCGTCTTTCAAGACCCGGCCCGTGTTCAGTCGATTTCGCAGCACTTCGATTGGCTGCTGCGCGAGGCCCTGTTCGGCGCGCGCGAGACCTTTGGTTATCTCAAAGACCTTCGGCGCGATATGCACTGATCACCAAAGCGTCAACATTGAAAGATCATAGCCGTTCCAGTCCAAGATTTCGCGCACGGCCTTGGCGCGATCTGGGGGCAAAGGTGCGCCCCGGTTCAAAACGAATCCAAATTCCCCAGAGGGTGTGCCAAGAACAAGGGTACGGGCGTCAGCGTCTATCCATAGGACCCACAGATCTGCTGACAAACCTGGTGCGGAATAGCGCCCCATACCCACGCGCGAAAAAGAGCCGTTGTCAGACACAACTTGCCCAGACAGGCACAAAGAGTAGGCAATAGTTAAGGCATCCGAGTTGCCTGTAAATTCGGCCATTCCCGGCGCGCAGCCAACGCCGCCAAAGGCGCCAACCTGGTTCCACTGGCCAATCAACCGGGATTCATCGAGCGTTGCATTTGAATACATGGGTGCGCTTGGCGGCCGGTAAGTATTTGTTATATTGCCTATATCATTCGCGCAGCCGGTCAGGATGACAAGGCCGACAAGACCAATCAATCGATGCAAAGTGTCACCCGCGACCCATCATCTTGCAAAATCTCATTGCAGCCAAACAGCGGGTCATAAGGCGCGCAGGTCATCGAACGTGCGAGGCACGACCCTTGGCATTCACTGGACCGCCGGCATTGCTTGCCGGAATCCTTTGTGATCCTTACACAGGTAAAGGCAATCGATTTGCCTGCGTGAATCCATAACCCACCCTTCTTTACACATGCCGCCTCTTCGGGCGAAGACGGCGGCTTTGGCTCCTGCGTCTGTTCTTCTTCTGCCCCTATCGGAACTTCGACGACCTCTTGGCTCAGCTCTTCGCTTGACCCGGCACTTGGAAGACTGGGATCAATTTCAAGAGATCCGGCGTTCGCGGGCGGATCGGCAGGGCCCAAGGTCTGCATTAAGATCGTGTCGGTTGCCAAAGCGTCCGTATCAATGCCCAAAGTCGAACTGCTGCTTGATGCCAAAGGCAGGCTGGGCACACAGGCCAGCGTCACCAAAGTCAGGCTAAGGGCAAAAAGCAGGCGCTTCATTTTCGGAACTCGGACCATCCAAGGTAAAGAACTGCATCACAAGACAGAGCGCAACCCCGCCTTCAAAGCTGCTGTTAGTACGGCATTGGGTGCTGTTTGTACGCCGCTTCTATGTCGGCCAGAACGTCAGGCGAAAGACTAAGATCACCGGCGCCGAGGTTGGTCTTCAATTGGGCCAGGCTCGTGGCCCCGATGATCGGAAAACACGGAAACGGACGGGTAAGACAAAAGGCGATCGCCATTTGGCTTGGGTCCAACCCATGCCGGGCCGCGATGCCCAGATAGGCTGAGGTTGCCGGGAAGACCTGCGACGTTATCCGACCGGTAAGTGTTGGATTGATGGATCGCCGCGATCCGTCAGGGATCACATCCCCAGCGTATTTTCCTGTCAGTATTCCGGTGGCGAGGGGGGAAAACGCCAAAAGTGGGATGTCTTCTAGAATAGATAGTTCGGCCCAATCAGAATCAAATTGGCGGCACAGCAGCGAATATTCATTTTGGACGGTGGCCATACGCGGCAATCCGTGGCGATCTGCCAAAGACAGCCATTTGGCGGCACCCCAAACAGATTCATTGGAAAGTGCTATGTGTCTTATCTTCCCCTCTGCGATCAATTTTGCCGATTCCTCAAGCACATCAATCATATGTGCCTCGATCTTGCTTCGATCTTGTCCTCGGGGGTCAAAGGCCCAAATATTGCGAAAGTGATAGGTCCGTCGGTTTGGCCAGTGCAGTTGGTACAGATCAATGTAGTCGGTTTGCAGCCTTTTCAGGCTTGATTCAACCGATGCGCGCA
>CANHLE010000082.1 GCA_947461435.1 Paracoccaceae bacterium
GGGGTCATTCAACGGTCACCGATTTTGCAAGGTTGCGGGGTTGGTCTACGTCCGTACCCTTTGCGATTGCCGTGTGATAGGCCAAAAGCTGTGCCGGAATGGAATAGAGGATCGGAGCGAAGGGGGTCGGAACTTCTGGCAGGGTCAGGGTGCGCCACGTTCCCATGCCCGCTTCCTTGACGCCCTGCGCATCTGAGATCAGCAAGACCTTTCCATGGCGTGCCATCACTTCTTGCATGTTTGATACGGTTTTTTCAAACAAGGCATCGCGCGGCGCCATGACGATCACCGGCACATCCTTATCGATCAAGGCAATTGGCCCGTGTTTCAGTTCACCTGATGCGTAACCTTCAGCGTGTATATAACTGATTTCTTTTAGTTTTAGGGCGCCTTCAAGGGCGATGGGGTACATGGCCCCCCGGCCCAAGAACAGAACATCTCGGGCTTGGGCCAGTTCTTCGGCGATCGCGGCAATGTCGCCTGACAATCCCAAAGCGTGATTCATCAGGCCAGGAAGGCTTGCCAGATCGCCTAGGTGCTGACCAAGGTTTGATGCGCTGATCCGCCCGCGGTCAACCCCTGCCTTCAGGGCCAGCAAGGCCAGAACGGTCAACTGGCAGGTAAAGGCCTTTGTCGACGCAACGCCAACCTCGACACCCGCCAGAATCGGCAAGGCCAGGTCTGACTCTCGGGCAATAGAGGAGGTTGGAACATTCACAACGGAAAGCACCTTTGCCACTTTGCCACTGGCATAGCGCAAGGCCGCCAAGGTATCTGCCGTTTCCCCCGATTGGCTGACAAAAACGGCCCAGGATGTCCGGGACAAGACGGGATCGCGATACCGAAATTCTGACGCAACATCGACTTCGGCGGCGATACCGGCAATCTGCTCAAACCAATACTTCGCGACATGGCACGCGTAAGACGCGGTTCCGCAGGCGACCATTGAAATCCGGTCCACCTTTGCAAAATCGATGCCCGCGGGCAGATTTAGACCACTGTCCTTGACATAATGCTTTAGCGCATCGGCAATGACGACGGGTTGTTCTGCAATTTCCTTGGCCATGAAATGCTTGTAGCCGGCCTTTTCAATCCGCGTTTCCCCAATCTGGATCCGCGTTTCGTTGCGCCCGATCGGGCGATCATGCGCATCGAAAATCTGCGCGCCCTTGCGGGTGACCACCGCCCAATCGCCTTCGTCAAGATAAGTTATGCGGTCGGTCATGGGCGCCAGGGCAATGGCGTCTGACCCTATGAACATCTCGCCCATCCCGTGACCGATCGCCAAAGGAGAGCCGCGCCGGGCGGCGATCATCAGATCGTCCTCGCCTTCAAACAAAAAGCACAGGGCAAAAGCGCCGTGCAACCTTTTCAATGTCGCGCCGGCCGCGTCGACCGGGGACATACCTTTATCCATAAAGAACCGTGCAAGCAGGGCGACGGTTTCGGTGTCTGTTTCGGATTCAAACCTCAGGCCGGCGGCCGTCAACTCGGCGCGCAATTCTCGAAAGTTCTCGATGATGCCGTTGTGCACAACGGCAACAGGGCCCGATGTATGCGGATGGGCGTTTGTTTCCGTTGCCGCACCATGTGTCGCCCACCGCGTGTGGCCGATCCCGGATTTTCCGGCAAGGGGGTGATGCACCAGCATGTCAGACAGATTGACGAGTTTCCCCACAGCCCGTCGCCGATCGAGTTTGCCGCGATTAACTGTCGCAATTCCGGCACTGTCATATCCGCGGTATTCAAGCCGCTTCAAACCTTCGACCAGCAGGGGCGCCACTTCGTTCAGGCCCAAAACGCCAATAATCCCGCACATTTACTGCCCCTTTTTGGCGGCCTTCGCCGCCCTAAGCCTGTCAAACAAGGCTTTTGCCATGCCCGGTTTGTTGACCTGAACGGCCCGACCGATCGCAACGGCGTCCGGCTCGACATTCTTTGTGATAACAGATCCCGATCCGGTGAGCGCGCCATCCCCAATAGTAACGGGGGCCACCAACATCGTGTCAGACCCAATGAACGCGTTCTTCCCGATGACCGTGCGGTGCTTCATCACACCATCGTAATTGCAGGTGACGGTGCCGGCCCCGATGTTTGTGAATTCGCCGACATGTGCATCGCCCAGATAGGTCAGATGGCCAACCTTCACCCCTTCGTCCAATATTGTATTCTTGATTTCAACGAAGTTTCCGACGTGGACATCTTCGGCCAACTCGGCACCGGGACGCAAACGCGCAAAGGGGCCCACGCTGGCCCCGCGCGACACGTGGCATCCTTCCAGATGACAAAACCCCTTGATTTCGGCCCCCGATTCAATGGTGACGCGCGGCCCGAAAATCACATTCGGACCGATAACGGTGTCGCGGCCGATAAAGGTGTCCAAAGCAAAGAATACGGTTTCAGGGGCCGTCAGCGTAACACCATTGTCCATGGCTTCGGCCCGCATGCGTTGTTGAAAAGCGGCTTCGGCATCGGCCAGTTGGGCGCGCGTGTTGATTCCCAGCGTTTCCGCCTCATCACAGCGCACGACACCAGCCGATAACCCGCGCGCCCGCGCAATGGCCACGATGTCGGTCAAATAGTACTCGTTTGCCGCATTGGAATTGCCGACAGACGCCACGAGAGAAAACAGATCTCGCGCCGACGCGCAAACAACGCCGGAATTGCACAGGGTCATCGCCTTTTCGGCGTCGCTTGCTTCTTTGAATTCCACAATCCGGTGCAGATCGTCACCTTCGGCGATCAGCCGGCCGTATCTGCCCGGTTCCTTCGCGTCGAACCCCAAGACTACAACCGCGTGGCGGCGGCGCGCCTCCATCATCCGGTGCAAGGTGTCGATCGTGATAAAAGGTGTGTCCCCGTAAAGTACGATGACATCATCAAGACTGTCAGCCAAAAGAGGTGCGGCCTGAGCCACGGCATGCGCCGTTCCCAGTTGCGGGTCTTGCAACACCGTCTCTGCGCTGCCTTCAAAGGCTTTGGCGGACTTTGCCACAGCCTCGGCACCGGTCCCGGTTACAATCACAATTCGGGTCGGATCCAAGGCCATTCCTGCGGCCATCGCATGATGCAAAAGCGGCGCTGCACCAACGTGATGCAATACCTTGGGAAGGTCCGAATTCATCCTCGTCCCCATTCCCGCCGCCAACACAATCAATGATACCGACATTCTGCCCCTTTCCTTCTTGTTGCGCCCGTTTTACCGGGGTTTGGCGGGCTGGCAAGGGGCAGAGGCCTCACGAGGTGTTACAATGCGCACAGTTGTCTTCGATCTGGATGGAACCTTGGCGGATACCTCGGGTGATCTGCTGGCGGCTGCCAACGCGTGTTTTTCGCAATTAGGCCACGGCGCAATGGTTGGCCCGAAAGATACGCTAACCGCGTTTCAGGGCGGACGTGCCATGCTGCGCTTGGGGTTTTCGCGGTTGGCAGACCCATGGAGCGAGGATGATATCAATCGCGAGTATCCAAGGCTTCTGGCCGCCTACGCCCAGGCGATCGACACTCATACCACGCTTTACCCCGGGGCAGTCGCCGCGATTGAAACACTTCGCGCGCGCGGGTTCGCGACGGCCATTTGCACCAACAAACCCGAAGGCTTGGCCGAAACCCTGACACTGCGCTTGGGTATTCGCGGGTTGTTTGATGCGTTGATTGGTGCAGATACCCTTCCCGTCAGAAAGCCCGATCCCGCCCCCTATGCCGAGGCCGTGCGCCGCTGCGGCGGCGTTCTGGAACGGTCGTTCTTGATCGGCGATACCGAAACGGATGCCCAAACCGCCCGCGCCGCTGGTGTTCCTGCCGTTCTGGTCAGTTTTGGCCCCGAAGGGATGGGCGTCGAGCGATTGATGCCAAATGCCTTGCTGCATCATTTTGACGATCTTCCGGGCCTCGCCGCGCGGCTGTTGGGCTGATACAAGCGCGACATCGGTTAACGTTAACTCTTTGGGTCCCCTTCAATGTCTGATGATTCCGGTCCTGTGTCTTCGCCCCCCACCAACCGTCACGCGATGACTTTTATCATGATCACCGTTCTTCTGGATATGATCGGGTTTGGCATCATCATTCCAGTTTTGCCGCAACTGATTGAAACCGTTGGCCAAATGTCTTTGTCCCAAGCCGCTATTGTCGGCGGTTGGATGGCCGGGGCCTATTCGATCGCGCAGTTCCTGTTCGGACCGCTTATGGGAAATCTCTCGGACAGATTCGGCCGCCGTCCCCTATTGCTTTTGGCAATCTTCGGTCTTGGAGCCGATTTCCTGCTTCAGGCCCTTGCGCCCAGCGTTCCATGGCTTTTTGCCGGACGGATACTGGCGGGGCTTTGTGGCGCTTCTTGGGTGATTGCAAACGCCTATATCGCCGATGTCACGGCGCCCGAGGACCGGGCCAAAGCCTTCGGACTTTTGGGCGCCGCCTTCGGCGTTGGATTCGTCATCGGACCTGCGATAGGTGGGCTTTTGGGGCAGTTTGGCCCAAGAGTTCCATTTTTTGTTGCCGCGGCGATTTCAGGTTTGAACTTGATCTACGGATATTTTGTTCTGCCCGAATCCCTTCCTGTTGAAAAAAGACGCGCCTTTGAATGGTGGCGGGCCAATCCCTTCGGGGCGTTGAAGGTGTTCAAGAACTATTCGGGCGTCCTGCCGATGTGTGCGGTTATCTTCTGTTTCTTCTTTTTCTCCTCAGTCTACCCGGCGATCTGGCCTTTTTGGGGCATCGCAAAGTTTGGTTGGTCGGAGGCGGCAGTGGGCCTGTCGCTTGCGTTTTTTGGCATTGTCATGGCAGCGTTTCAAGGCGGCCTGACCGGCCCGGCCGTCAAATACATGGGTGAATTTCGCGTGGTGCTGGTGGGTCTTGTCTGTTCCACAATCGCGGCGACTGGATACGGCCTTGCAGGGTCGGTCTGGGCGGTCGTGGTCTTGATGTTCATCCATGGCCCCGAGGGCTTTATACATCCGCTGCTGACAGGGATCATGTCCAAACGGGTGCCCGAAAATGCCCAAGGAGAGCTTCAGGGCGGAATCTCTGCAATCACCAATATATCGATGCTGCTCGGAACGGTTTTTTCGGCGCAGATCTTTGGGTACTTCATGTCAGATTCGGCCCCCTTCAAATCGCCCGACGTCGCGTTTTATGTTGCTGGGGCGGGTCTGGCCTTGACCTTGGGACTGTTTCTTTGGCTTGTGGGCCACGATGGAGAAAAGACGTAATGCTCGAACGGTTCGGCGGCAGTTTCACCCAGCAAGAACCCATCCCCGAGGCCGGGATCGAAGCCGCAATCGCGGTTTTGCGGCATGGGCGGCTGCACAGATATAACACCGCTCCCGGCGAGACGTCGCAGACAGCCCGTTTGGAACAAGAGTTTGCTGGCTTGACCGGGGCCAAATACTGTCTGGCCGTCGCATCCGGCGGGTATGCCATGGGCTGTGCCCTGCGCGCCATGGGGTTGCGCCAAGGCGAGCCGGTTTTGACCAATGCCTTTACCCTGGCACCCGTGCCCGGCGCGATATCGGCGGCGGGTGGCCGGCCCGTTTTTATCGAAACAACCGAAGATCTGACCTTGGACTTCGCCCATCTTGAAGATCTGGCCAAGTCCACCCCGTCACGGTTCTTGATGCTAAGCCACATGCGCGGCCATATCTGTGACATGGACCGCTTGATGGCGCTGTGCGACCGGTTGGGTCTGCTGGTGATCGAAGATTGCGCGCACACGATGGGGGCAAGTTGGAACGGCGTTTCCTCTGGCCGCCATGGGCGGGTCGCCTGCTATTCGATGCAAACCTACAAGCATGTAAACTCTGGCGAAGGCGGTTTTCTGATCAGCGATGATGCCGATCTGATGGCCCGAGCGGTTCTTTTGTCGGGAAGTTATATGCTCTACGCCAAACATCCGGCCGCCCCGCCGCCAGAGGTGTTCGAGCAGATCAAGCTGGATACACCCAATGTCTCGGGCCGCATGGATAATCTGAGGGCGGCCATCCTTCGGCCCCAGATTGCCGTTCTGGCCGAACGCGTTCGCACTTGGGCCGGTCTTTACGCCTGTTTGGAAGACGGGCTTTCCCATACCCCCGGTTTGCAGCTGATTGAGCGCGCGCAATCAGAGGTTTTTGTAGGCTCGTCCTTTCAATTCAGGCTGCCCGGTTGGTCCAAGGCGCGCATAGGGGCATTTTTGGCAGGCACCTTGGCACGCGGCGTGGAGTTGAAATGGTTCGGTGCCGATGCGCCAGTCGCCTTTACCAGCCGATACGACCATTGGCGTTATGCTGAACCTGTACCCTTGCCGAAGACTGACGAAATCCTGTCCACTTTGATCGACATGCGTGTACCCTTGACGTTCAGTTTGGATGATTGCGCGCTGATTGCGCGGATCATTCGCAGCGAAGCGATGCGCGTGGGGCAGGGGCCAGAGCCAGAGGCTGCCGAGTTGCCAGTCATCCAATAACCAATAGGGCGCATTGCCGCCTGTTTTGCGTCATGCAAGATCACGCTTCTGTCAACCGAAATGCAAACGGACTGCGATCCTTGGAAGGTGACTGGACGGCCCGGTACAGTTTTCGTGATTGTCCGCTTGATCCGCATTTTTTTTGAACAATTCAGTACATTTTGGTCGCCATCAGCCTATGCGGCGCGGCGCCATATCCGAACTTCGATATTCATGCGGACAAGGCGCCTGATCTGACCGCAATGTCAGGTAATTGCGGGCCTAAACCACAAGGCGAAAGGCATGATTATTTTTGATCGGTTTCGATGTGCTTTTCCGACGGCCTTTGGTTGACCCTGCCGCCCGGCCAGAGTAAACGGGGCGCAGATGAAATACCCCACATTCGGGGTCGCGGCGCAGACCCATGCTCGCCAGAAGAAGGAGCCCTTCGTGGACAACCCTCTGCTCAGAGAATACCTTCCGATCCTGATCCTTCTCGCCTTGGCTATCGGTCTTGGTATCGTCCTCATTTTGGCCGCGGCAATTATTGCGGTGCGCAACCCGGATCCTGAAAAACTTTCGGCCTATGAATGTGGTTTCAACGCGTTTGACGATGCTCGTATGAAATTCGACGTGCGCTTTTATCTTGTGTCGATCCTGTTCATCATTTTCGACCTTGAAGTTGCCTTTCTCTTTCCCTGGGCCGTGGCATTCGGGGAAATTTCGATGATGGGTTTTTGGTCCATGATGATCTTCCTTTCCGTTTTGACGGTTGGGTTTGCCTATGAATGGAAGAAGGGGGCCTTGGAATGGGCGTGATGACCGGAGCGAACACAGCGGGTCCTGACCGCGAGGTTGCAACGCAATCCCTGAACAGAGAGCTTCAAGACAAAGGGTTCTTGCTGACAACCACAGAGGATATCATAAACTGGGCGCGCAATGGATCTTTGCATTGGATGACATTCGGTCTTGCCTGCTGCGCGGTCGAAATGATGCACACCTCGATGCCGCGCTATGATCTGGAAAGATTTGGAACCGCGCCGCGCGCATCGCCGCGCCAGTCAGACTTGATGATCGTGGCCGGTACGCTCACCAACAAGATGGCGCCCGCATTGCGCAAAGTCTACGACCAGATGCCCGAACCTCGCTATGTAATATCGATGGGATCCTGCGCGAATGGGGGGGGCTACTACCACTATTCCTATTCGGTTGTGCGCGGCTGTGACCGGATCGTTCCTGTTGATATCTATGTCCCCGGTTGTCCGCCGACAGCCGAAGCTTTGCTGTATGGCATCTTGCAGCTGCAGCGCAAAATTCGCCGTACCGGCACCTTGGTTCGTTGAGGTTCATATGTCCGAAAAATTGAACGACCTCGCGGCGCATCTGACGGCCCGCCATGGTGACAAGATCACGGCGTCCATCGCCTTCGGCGAATTGACCCTGTGGGTCGCTTTGGATCAGGCCTGTGCGTTGATCGCGGATCTTAAGGATGATCCGGCCTGCAGATTGAATATGCTGGTCGATATCACGGCCGTCGATCACCCCGATCATCCAGAACGTTTCGAAATCGTCTACATGTTTTTGTCGATGTATACCAATTCCCGCCTTCGCGTGAAAACCCGCGTTGGCGAAGAAGAAATGGTGCCGTCCATCAACGAGGTGCATCCTTCTGCCAATTGGCTGGAACGGGAGATCTTTGACATGTTCGGGGTCATCTTTTCGGGCCATCCGGACCTGCGCCGCATTCTTACTGATTACGGGTTCCGCGGCCACCCGCTGCGCAAAGACTTCCCGACAACCGGCTTTACCGAGGTGCGTTATGACGAGGTGCAAAAGCGCGTCGTTTACGAACCCGTGAAGCTGACGCAAGAATACCGCCAGTTCGATTTCATGTCACCTTGGGAGGGCGCTCAGTACATCCTTCCGGGCGACGAAAAGAAAGCAGGCTAACGCAGGTGGCGCAGGCGCTGACATATGCTTTTTGTCTTGGTGCAACCAAGGCAGGAACCAGTTGGTTGCATGACCAGTTGGCATCGCATCCTGAATGCCGTTTGCGCACAATAAAAGAATATCATTACTTTACAAAAAGCAGCGGGTCTGACTTTGACGCCGCAATCTCTGTGAATGACCGCGAAATTGCGCGCCTTGTAGCAAAAAATGCAACGCGACCTGCCGAACAGGGCACATGGGCGCGCGCGCATATCGCAGATTTGCAGGCCTATAATGATCTGCTGTCTGTGCGCAAACGGGACAACGCCGGCTTTAATCGTCTATTGTCAGGGGCCGCAGGGCACGGACATGTTCTTGGGGATTTCACCCCTGCCTATGCCCTTATGCCCGAACAGGCCCTGGTCCAAGTGGCCGAGTTCAATCAAGATACGCGCGCGATTTATCTGATCCGTGACCCCGTTGCGCGCCTTTGGAGCCACGTGCGCATGCTGGCCGAACGCGCGCAGCCGGCAAACTTGGCCGAGGCCGCATGGGGGCTTTTCGCAAAGACCATCCGGGGCGATGACGGCGCAGAATGCAAAGGGATTGTTGACCGCGGCGACTACGCCCGCATCATACCCAAACTGGCACGGGCGTTTGATCCGTCACGGTTGCTGGTGATGTTCTACGAAGAGATGATGACCGCCCCCGGTTTCGCGCGGATTTGCGCGTTTTTGGGAATAGATCACCGTCCTGCCGATTTTTCGCGCAAGGTACATGCGGGCAAACCCTTGGGTTTAACCCACGCGGACCGCGCCGCTGCTGCCCGCTTTCTTCGCCCGCAATACGAATTTGCCGCCCAGATGTTTCCGGTTTTGCCGGCGGCTTGGGCTTCAGCCATGAACGAGGCCTGATATGATGGATGGCGATATCCGCCGCAACGCCTACGATGACGGCACGCAAGATGCCGAAACGGGCGAACAACGCATCCGCAATTTCAACATCAATTTCGGTCCGCAGCACCCTGCGGCCCACGGTGTTTTGCGTTTGGTGTTGGAACTGGATGGCGAAATTGTGGAACGCTGTGATCCCCATATCGGGTTGTTGCACCGCGGCACAGAAAAGCTGATGGAATCGCGCACGTATCTGCAAAATCTGCCGTACTTTGATCGGCTGGACTATGTGGCGCCGATGAATCAAGAGCACGCGTGGTGTTTGGCGATCGAAAGGCTGACAGGCACCGTGGTTCCGCGCCGCGGGCAGTTGATCCGCGTCTTGTTCTGCGAAATCGGCCGCGTTCTGAACCACCTTTTGAACGTGACGACCCAAGCCATGGACGTGGGCGCTTTGACCCCGCCCTTGTGGGGTTTTGAAGAGCGCGAAAAGCTGATGGTGTTTTATGAACGCGCTTGCGGTGCGCGTTTGCACGCCGCCTATTTCCGTCCGGGCGGTGTTCATCAAGACCTGACGCCTGAATTGATCAACGACATCGAAACCTGGGCCAATGAATTTCCCCGCGTGATCGACGATCTGCATGGCCTGTTGACTGAAAACCGCATCTTCAAACAGCGCAATGTCGATATTGGCGTGGTGAGTGAGCAGGATATTCTGAATTGGGGATATTCGGGCGTCATGGTGCGCGGATCAGGGTTTGCTTGGGATTTGCGCCGCAGCCAACCCTATGAATGTTATGATGAGTTTGAATTCAAAATCCCGGTCGGCAAAAATGGCGATTGTTATGACCGATACCTGTGCCGCATGGCCGAGATGACGGAATCTGTGTCGATCATCAAACAGGCGATCACCAAACTTCGGGCAGAACCCGGGGAAGTGATGGCGCGGGGCAAACTGTCGCCGCCAAAACGCGCCGAGATGAAACGTTCCATGGAAGCCTTGATTCACCATTTCAAGCTCTATACCGAAGGCTTCCACGTTCCGGCGGGTGAGGTTTATGCCGCCGTCGAAGCGCCAAAGGGAGAATTTGGCGTGTTTCTGGTCGCCGATGGCAGCAACAAGCCCTACCGCGTCAAGATCCGTGCGCCCGGCTTCATGCATCTGCAATCCATAGATTACATCGCCAAGGGCCATCAGTTGGCCGACGTCTCTGCAATCATCGGCACGATGGACATCGTGTTCGGGGAGGTTGACCGCTAATGCTTCGCCGCCTTCACAAAGACCAACCGGCGTCTTTCGCCTTTACGCCCGCCAACTATGTCTGGGCGCAGGGTCAGATTTCAAAGTATCCTGCAGGACGACAGGCCAGCGCGATCATTCCGCTGCTGTGGCGCGCGCAAGAACAAGAAGGTTGGCTGTCGCGGCCCGCGATCGAACATGTCGCAAACATGTTGGGGCTGGCCTATATCCGGGCGCTGGAAGTGGCCACGTTTTACTTCATGTTCCAACTTCAACCTGTCGGGTCGGTTGCACATGTTCAAATCTGCGGCACCACTTCTTGTATGATTTGCGGCGCAGAAGACCTGATCGCTGTGTGCAAAGAGCTTATCTCGTCTTCCGCCCATACGCTGTCGGCAGACGGAAAATTCAGCTGGGAAGAAGTGGAATGCATGGGGGCCTGCGCCAATGCACCCATGGCGCAGATCGGCAAGGACTACTACGAAGATCTGACCGCCGCCAAATTGCGCGATTTGATCGCTCGCTTTTCCAATGGGGAAGTTCCCGTACCCGGACCGCAAAATGGCCGATATGCCGCCGAGCCTTTGTCTGGTTTGACAAGTTTGAAGGAATTTGACTCGGGACGGCAGCAATACAATGCCTCGGCCCAGCGTGCTGTTGACTTGCACGACACGGTCAAACGGATCGATGGCACCGAAGTGCCAACAACAACGCCGTGGCTTGCAAAGGCCAATGTAAAGCAAAGCGACGATGCAAAATCGGCCGCTGCAAAGGCGACGCCCAGGGCTGCAAACCCGGCGGCCGACGCCCAAACTGCGACCGGCAAACAACCTGCGGCATTAATCGCCCCGCGCAGTGGGCTTGCAGATGATCTGCAAAAAATCGAAGGTATTGGGCCGGCCCTTGAAAAACTGCTGAATGGTTTGGGTGTTTTCCATTTCGACCAGATGGCAAGCTGGGGATCTGACGAGATCGCTTGGATCGACGGTAACCTGAAAGGCTTCAGGGGCCGGGCTAGCCGCGACAAGTGGGTCGCACAGGCAAAACTGATTGGCGAGGTCGGAATGGAAGAGTTCCTGATCCGCGCAAAAACCAAAAACTACTAGGGGAAGCGCCATGGATCATTCACATGACACATCCCCTGTTGCTGGTCCTTGGACCGGGGGATGGTTGATTGCAGCGGCTGCGGGTCTTTTCGCTGTCTTGATTGCGCAAACGATCGGTGACGTTGGAACGGCGCCTGCCGCTGTCGTCGGCGCGATGACGTTTTTGGTGCATGGGGTCCTGCTCGGGTCGGGCGGGGTGGAACTGACCGCTGGCCACGGCGGGGACCATTCGCATGACACGGGACATCATTAAGGTCTGCAGATGACGGATTCGGACAAAAATCAGATCATGATCAGAAAACAAACCCGGTTGGCGGGAACTGTTTTGGTAATGACAATGATTTTATGGATGGGCGCTCAGGTAGTGGGTGGCGAGATGGGCTGGGCGCCGCGGTATGCGTTGCTCATTGATCTTGCCGCCTTGGCGGGATTTCTTTGGGGTCTTGTCACGACGTATCAAATCTGGCGCAAGCGCCGGGCATAGGAAGGGCAAGACATGCTCAAGGATCAAGACCGCATCTTTACCAACCTGTATGGCATGCATGATCGCACGCTGGCCGGGGCAAAAAAACGCGGCCATTGGGATGGCACCGCCGGACTGATCGCGCTTGGACGTGACAAGATCATCGAAATCATGAAGGCTTCTGGGCTGCGCGGTCGCGGCGGAGCCGGCTTTCCGACCGGACTGAAATGGTCGTTCATGCCTAAACAATCCGACGGGCGCCCTGCCTACTTGGTCATAAATGCCGACGAATCCGAGCCCGGAACCTGCAAGGATCGCGAGATCATGCGGCATGACCCCCATACACTTATCGAAGGCGCGCTCATTGCGTCTTTCGCGATGAATGCCAATGCCTGTTATATTTATATTCGCGGCGAATACATTCGCGAACGAGAGGCGCTGCAAGCCGCCATCGACGAATGCTATGAGGATGGTTTGATCGGCAAGAACGCCGCCAAGTCCGGTTTCGACTTTGATCTGTATCTTCACCACGGCGCAGGCGCCTATATCTGCGGTGAAGAAACAGCGCTGCTTGAAAGCCTTGAAGGCAAGAAGGGCATGCCGCGGATGAAGCCGCCGTTTCCCGCTGGTTCTGGACTGTACGGTTGTCCAACAACGGTCAATAACGTTGAATCCATTGCCGTTGTCCCAACCATTCTGCGCCGCGGTGCCGAATGGTTTGCGGGATTTGGCCGGCCAAACAATGCCGGGACAAAGCTGTTCGGCATTTCGGGCCACGTGAACAACCCGTGCGTTGTCGAAGAGGTAATGTCGATTACCTTGCGCGAGTTGTTGGAAACGCATTGCGGCGGCGTGCGCGGTGGATGGAAGAACATCAAGGCAGTGATCCCGGGCGGATCATCGGTTCCCATGTTGAACGCCGCACAATGTGAAGACGCGATCATGGACTTTGACTGGCTGCGCGAACAGCGCTCCGGTCTTGGAACGGCCGCTGTCATTGTGATGGATCAGTCAACAGATGTGATCAAGGCGATCTGGCGACTGTCGAAATTCTACAAGCACGAATCTTGCGGCCAGTGCACGCCGTGCCGTGAAGGCACGGGCTGGATGATGCGCGTGATGGATCGTCTGGTGAAAGGCGAGGCTGAGGTCGAAGAGATTGATATGCTTTTGTCCGTCACCAAGCAGGTCGAAGGCCATACGATCTGTGCGCTTGGCGATGCGGCGGCCTGGCCAATTCAGGGCTTGGTTCGTCATTTTCGGGACGAGATTGAAGATCGGATCAAAGCCAAAAAGACGGGCCGCATTTCTGCCATTGCCGCTGAGTAAACCCGTGAAGCCTTGGCCGTTCATCGTGCTGCTGGCGCTGGGTGGTTGCGGTGCATCACAGCAATCGCCGATGCCGCTTGCGGCATCCGGACCGTCAGAGGTGATGGTGGATGGAGCGGCCTTTATGGCCGATTTGGAGCCGGTTCCGGAGGGTGCGCGGCTTAGTGTCATGCGCCAGAACGGTTTGTTTGCCTTGGACGAAGGTGTCTTGGCCAAAAAAGTCGCCGTTCAATTCTGCGCAGACCGCGGCCAATCGTTCGACAAACGTGCGCTTGGATCTTTCACGAATGGGCTTTGGTTTTTTGATGGGGGATGCGAGTGACCGGCCGCGAGAACAACCTTGGCCGTATGTCGCCGATGGCATGCCATAACGGGCTGTTGTCATCGCATATCAACCGCTTGACCTCCATCTTGCAGGGGAAATCCCTGAAGGAGGGCGTAATGATTAAGAACACGATTTTGGCTATGGGTCTATTGCTGTCGCTTGGCGCACCTGCCATGGCACAGGTGGCCCTGAACGAGAATGACCACATCACCGATAGTCTTGTTGCGGCCCAGGTTGGCGATATCCTTCGCAAAACCTGTGGATCAATCTCGGCTCGCTATGTCGTTGTCTATCAAAAGATGGGCGAGTTGGAGGATTATGCCAGATCACAAGGTTATACCGAAGACGACGTGAAAGCCTTTTTGAAAAACAAGGCCGAGAAGGCGCGGATCAAGGCACTTGCTCAGGACTATTTGAACAAGGCCGGTGTGGTTGACGGCGATGAAGAAAGTTACTGCAAGGCCGGACGCGACGAGATTGCTAAAGAAACTCTGGCGGGCAGTTTGCTGAAGTCTTGGAAATGATGCAAGCGATCGGGCCAAAAGACTCAAGTGGATATCTTGCGAAGAGATTCCGGCCCGGTTTCGGATTTATTTATTCGGCTCTTGGCCATTATTCAGGATCTTTCTCTGAATCCGCAGTCCATAGATGCCGACCCTACGGCATGGAATTGACCAATCGAAAAGCACGTCCCATAGGAGTAACGAAATTTCGGTTGGAACCCCAAAATTGGGGCAAACTTAACCGATGTTTGGCCGCTGTGCGGCTTGCCAATCGGCGCATGAAAAGCGATATGGACGCAGGTTCTTGCGGATTGCGATTGTCTCAAGCGCACGCTTGGGAAGGTCAAAGCTTTACCCCGAAGGCGGTGTAGGTCCATGGCACGTTACTCATTTGATGGTACGGACATCGCGGGCGATATTGCGGGCAAATATGGCTTTGACGGCGATTTGGTGGCGATATTTGCCACGCCGACCCAAGCGGTCGTCGACAAATGGCACCATTATATCCCTTTGTATGATCGTTACTTTTCACGGTTTCGCAACCGGCCCGTCCGTTTTCTTGAAATTGGCGTGTCACAGGGCGGATCGCTGTCCATGTGGCGAAAGTATTTTGGTGAAGACGCGGTTCTTTTCGGCATAGATGTGAACCCCAAATGCGCCGCCTTTAATGGACACTCCGCACAAGTCAGGATCGGCTCGCAAGATGATGCTGAATTTCTGGCGCGCGTGGTCAGCGAAATGGGCGGTGTTGACATCGTGTTGGATGACGGAAGTCATCAGATGGACCACATAAGATCCAGTCTGGCATCGCTGTTCCCCGCTTTGTCGATGGGCGGCATCTACGTCATCGAAGATCTGCACACGGCGTACTGGGACACCTTTGGTGGCGGGGCCCACAGCGACGGGAATTTCTTTGTCGAAGTTCGCAAGATCATCGACGACATGCATCATTGGTACAGCGGGCGCGTGCCAAATGACCCCCAGCGCGCCCAGACCGTGACCGGTCTGCATATTCACGATTCCATGGTCGTGATTGACAAAGGCCAAGTTTACCAGCCTACCCATTCCAAAGTTGGCAGGGTATGAAGCGAACACAAATAGATCAGCCGTTTTGGGGATCAATTCCCTTTGCGGAGCGGAGAGACAAATGAGCAACCTCAAAAAGATCAGCATCGACGGCATCGAAGTTGAAGTTGATGGCGCAATGACCATCATTCAGGCTGCAGAAGTGGCCGGGGTGGAAATTCCCCGCTTTTGTTATCATGAACGTCTGACAATTGCTGGCAATTGCCGGATGTGTCTGGTCGAGGTTCAGGGTGGCCCGCCCAAACCCGCAGCCTCTTGTGCCATGCAGGTGCGCGATCTGCGCCCCGGCCCAAATGGCGAAGCCCCGGTTGTCAAAACCACCTCTCCCATGGTCAAGAAGGCACGCGAAGGGGTGATGGAGTTCTTGTTGATCAACCATCCCTTGGACTGTCCGATTTGCGATCAGGGCGGCGAATGCGATTTGCAAGATCAGGCTATGGCTTACGGCGTTGATTTCAGCCGGTACCGCGAACCGAAGCGGGCATCGGAAGATCTGGATTTGGGGCCATTGGTTGAAACCAAGATGACACGGTGCATCTCTTGCACGCGCTGCGTGCGCTTCACAACCGAGGTGGCCGGAATAACCCAGATGGGCCAGACAGGGCGCGGCGAGGATGCGGAAATCACGTCCTATCTGAACATGACGCTCGATTCGAACCTGCAAGGCAATATCATCGATTTGTGCCCGGTCGGGGCGCTGACATCCAAGCCTTATGCGTTCACGGCCCGTCCTTGGGAACTGACCAAGACCGAAACCATCGACGTGATGGACGCCTTGGGATCCAGCATTCGCGTGGACACTAAGGGCCGTGAGGTGATGCGGATTTTGCCGCGCAACCACGACGGTGTGAACGAAGAGTGGATTTCTGACAAAACAAGGTTCGTTTGGGATGGTTTGCGTCGCCAACGCTTGGATTCGCCTTACGTTCGGGAAAACGGAAAGTTGCGCAAAGCCAGCTGGACCGAAGCTTTGTCCGTGGCCGCCGCAGCCATGAAGGGTAAGAAGACTGCCGCTTTGGTGGGCGA
>CANHLE010000083.1 GCA_947461435.1 Paracoccaceae bacterium
ACCGCCAGCGCCCAGCAATCTGCCATTGATTACAATGTGTTTGAAGGAAAAACCGTCAAGGGTTTGCCGCGCTTTACCTTGACGCGAGGGCAGGTGGCGGTCGACGATGGGGCGGTGAAAACGCAAGAGGGCCACGGCCAGTTCGTGGGCCGGCCCGCGCGGCCTGCGGTGAACCGGGCGCTGTCGGCTTGGAAGGATTTGACGGCGCCGCGGCCGGTGGCGCGGTCGGGTGTTCCGGTGACGGGGGTCTGATGAAGCGAGCGGGCTGGATCCTTGCAGGCTATCTGCTGGCGGTAATTGTTGTTGCGATCATGCAGTTTGCAGTCGTCGTCGCCAACGGGTCGCCCACGGTTGAGACAGGGGTTGAGAGGGCCGGGTTCTTGGGCAAGATCATCGGGGCTGGTGTTGTTGCCTTCGCGCCACTCTACCTTGGTGCAAGAGGGGTCTTGCGACTGTTCTCTGCCAAATCAGCCACCCCCTTTATCTTGGCCTTTCTGGCTCCTTGCGTGTTGGTGTTTTCGGGATTGGCACAAGTGCCGGATATGTGGCTGATTGACTGGGATTCTGTGTCGGGCGACAAGGTGGATCTGGTTCAGCAAGAACACTTGGCTGCGAATCTCTTGGGTGGCTTAGAGGTTGGCCCCTTTTTCTTTACCGGGCTTGGCGTGATCTTCTGGTGCTTCGCCGGGGCGTGCTTTGGAAGTGTAATTTGGTGGTCAGAAAAAAAAGCCGCGGGATGATGGCACGGGCGCAAGATGGCCTTAGGGCTTAAGGGGAACAGAAGCTGAAATGAAAGATACCCTGACCAACGCTCCGGTGATCGAGGCCAAGAACCTGCAACTGGTCTTTCAGACCGGGGACGGGCCGGTGCATGCCTTGAAGGACGTCAACCTGACGATCAATCGAGGAGAGTTCGTGTCGTTCATTGGCCCGTCGGGCTGCGGAAAGACCACCTTCCTGCGGGCGATTGCCGCGTTGGAGACGCCGACAGGCGGCACGTTGACCGTCAATGGCATGACCCCGGATGAGGCGCGGCGCAAGCGGGCCTATGGCTATGTGTTTCAGGCGGCGGGGCTTTATCCTTGGCGTACGATTGCCGGGAATATCAAGCTGCCGTTGGAAATCATGGGGTTTTCCAAAGCCGAGCAGGATGAGCGGGTCAGCCGCGTCCTGGATCTGGTGGAGCTTTCGGGATTTGGCAAGAAATTCCCTTGGCAGCTTTCGGGGGGGATGCAGCAGCGGGCGTCTATTGCCCGAGCCTTGGCCTTTGACGCCGATATCTTGTTGATGGACGAACCCTTTGGCGCGCTGGATGAGATTGTGCGCGACCGACTGAACGAAGAAGTGCTGAAACTTTGGGCGCGGACGGGCAAGACGATTTGCTTTGTCACGCACTCGATCCCCGAGGCGGTGTATCTGAGCACCAAGATCGTGGTGATGTCGCCCCGACCGGGGCGGATTACGGATGTGATCGACAGCCCCCTGCCGCGCGAGCGCCCCTTGGATATTCGCGACAGCCGGGAGTTTATCGAGATTGCGCATCGGGTGCGCGAGGGGCTGCGCGCGGGGCATGGCGATGAATAAGGGCGGCGGATACCGGCGGTCAAACCGGGGCGCGCCAATAGGGGCGATGGCCCAAGCCAGCACTGGGGCGCGCGGATGAGCGGGACGATCTTGCTGTGGCTGGTTGCCTCGACCACGGTGTTTGTGGGGGCCAATGCGGTGCTGAAAACCTATGCGGTGCAGGGGGGGGCGTTTTTGCTGCTGGGTGCGCTGGCGCTGTTTTGTCTTGGCAACTGGTTGATGGTGCAGGTGATGCGCGGCGGTGGGTTGGGCGTGGCCATCTCGCTTTCGGCGATATTTCAGCTGCTGGCGATCACGGCCATGGCGATGGTGGTCTTTGGCGAGCGGCCGACGCCGGTGCAATTGGCGGGCATGGCGCTGGGCGTTGTGGCGGTGGCGTTGATTGCCTGGCCCAGCGGGGGGGGATCATGAAATCGGTTTTGCCCATTGCGGTGGTCTTGGCCGTGATCACGGCGCTTTGGTATGTGGCGGCGGTCTGGCTGAATGCGCCGTGGATTTATGATCAGGCCGCGCGGGCCAACGCGCCGGCCCCCACGATCAGCCAATTGGTGCCCTTGACGATGGAGCAAGAGCGACCCGTCTTGCCCACACCGCATCAGGTCGTGCGCGAATTGGTAAAGTCGACCTTCGGGATGAAGGTCAGTTCCAAGAAAAGTCTGGTCTATCATGGCTGGATCACCATTTCTGCCACGCTGCTGGGCTTTGCCATGGGCACGGGGCTGGGCATCGTTCTGGCCATCGGGATCATCCACAACAGGGCGATGGACCTGTCTGTGATGCCTTGGGCCATTGCCAGCCAGACCATTCCCATTCTGGCCATCGCGCCCATGATCATTGTGGTCATGAACTCATTGGGGGTGCAGGGGCTGGTGCCCAAGGCGATCATTTCGGCGTTCTTGTCGTTCTTTCCGGTGCTGGTGGGCATGGTCAAGGGGCTGCGCAGCCCCGATCAGATGCAGTTGGATCTGCTGTCGACCTATGGCGCGCGGCCCCGCGATGTGCTGTGGCGTCTGCGGTTGCCCTCTTCGGTGCCCTATCTGTTCGCGTCCTTGAAGGTGGGAATTGCGGCCTCTTTGGTGGGGGCGATTGTGGGCGAGTTGCCAACCGGGGCCGTGGCCGGATTGGGCGCGCGGCTGCTGAGCGGCAGTTATTATGGGCAAACGGTGCAGATCTGGGCCGCGCTGTTCGCGGCGGCGCTGGTGGCGGCCACCTTGGTGGCGATTGTCGGCGTGGCAGAGCGCGGAACGTTGCGCCGAATGGGGCTTGGGCGATGATCTGGGTGCTTGTAGCTTTCGGGATCTGGGCCGGGGCCTGGGCGCTGAATGTGCGGTTGTCGCATTCGGCGCTGGTGCGCGGCACCTTCGGGCGGCTTTTGGTGCCCACGATCTTTGGGCTGACGATCTTGGCGGTTTGGGAATGTCTGGTGCGCGGTCTGGCTGTGCCCGGGGTGATTTTGCCGCCGCCCTCGGCCATTGGGGTGCGGCTGATCACCGAAGGGCCGACGCTTTGGGCCGATTTTTACCAGACCTTTGTCAAAGGGGCGCTGCGGGGCTATATCTTGGGCTGCGGGGCGGCGATCTTGACCGCGATTGCGATTGACCGCTCGCCCTTTTTGCAGCGCGGGCTTCTGCCGGTGGGCAACTTTGTGGCGGCGTTGCCCATCGTGGGGATCGCGCCGATCTTGGTGATGTGGTTCGGGTTTGACTGGCAGTCCAAGGCGGCGGTTGTGGTTGTGATGGTGTTCTTTCCGGTGCTGGTCAACACGGTGGCCGGATTGAAAGCAAGTGAAGCGATGCAGCGCGACTTGATGGCGACCTATTCGGCCAGCTATTGGCAGACGCTGGTGAAACTGCGCCTGCCGGCAGCCATGCCGTTTGTGTTCAATGGTTTGAAGATTGCGACCACCTTGGCCCTGATCGGGGCGATTGTGGCAGAGTTCTTTGGCAGCCCCATTGTGGGCATGGGATTTCGCATCACGGCCGAAGTGGGCCGGCTGGGTCTGGACATGGTCTGGGCCGAGATTGCGGTGGCGGCTTTGGCGGGATCGGCCTTTTACGGGCTGGTGTCGTTGATTGAACGGCGGATGACGTTTTGGCATCCGTCACAAAGACGGTAATTCAAAAGGGCCCCCGATCCATGGGGGCCGCAACATGGAGGCTACGAATGAAGAAGATTCTGACAAGTGCTGTCCTGGCTGCGATGGCTGGGTCTGCCTGGGGCGCGGATGATGTGACTCTGCAGTTGAAATGGGTCACACAGGCCCAGTTCGCAGGCTATTACGTGGCACAAGCGCAGGGGTTCTATGAGGCCGAAGGGCTGAACGTGACCATTCTGCCGGGCGGTCCGGATGTGGCCCCGACGCAGGTGATTGCAGGCGGCGGCGCTGATGTTGTCATCGACTGGATGCCTTCAGCGCTGGCAGCGCGCGAAAAAGGTTTGGCGCTGGTGAACATTGCCCAGCCGTTCAAATCGTCGGGGATGATGCTGACCTGCCGCAAGGACAGCGGCGTGGCGACCCCGGCCGATTTTGCCGGCAAAACCTTGGGCGTGTGGTTCGGGGGGAACGAATACCCCTTCTTGAACTGGATGAACAAGCTGGGTCTGCCCACC
The DNA here is from genome assembly GCA_947461435.1 of Paracoccaceae bacterium. Lineage (GTDB taxonomy): Bacteria > Pseudomonadota > Alphaproteobacteria > Rhodobacterales > Rhodobacteraceae > CAIYZT01. Next base: position 4,195 of record CANHLE010000083.1, read on the forward strand.
GATGGGTCGGCGGGCGGTGTGACCGTTCTCAAGCAAGGCTTTAACGTGGATCCGCTGTTGCAAGGGCAGGCGGCCTGCGTGTCGACCATGACCTATAACGAATACTGGCAGGTCATCGACGCTGGTCTGGCGCCCGAGGATCTGATCGTCTTCAAATACGAAGACGAGGGTGTGGCGACGCTGGAAGACGGTCTTTACGTGATGGAAGAGAAGTTGGCCGACCCGGCCTTTGAGGACAAGATGGTGCGCTTTGTGCGGGCCTCGATGAAGGGTTGGAAGTGGGCGGAAGAAAATTCCGACGCGGCCGCGATGATCGTGCTGGAAAATGACGAAACCGGCGCGCAGACCGAAGCGCACCAAAAGCGCATGATGGGCGAGATTGCCAAGTTGACGGCAGGATCGAACGGCGCCTTGGTGGAAGACGATTACAAGCGCACCGTTGCGGCGTTGATGTCTGGCGGGTCTGACCCGGTGATCACGGCAGAGCCTGCGGGCGCCTGGACGCACCAGATCACCGACAAAGCCCTGCAATAATCGCAAGGCCCATGCGTGGCAGACGCCCGGGGGAATTCCCCCGGGCGTTTTGCTTTGGCGGCGGGGGGGGTGATAATTTGCTTGGCCTTTCGCAGCCTGTCAGTCAATTTACTGACAAGCGCAGCAAGGGGGCATCATGCAGGCATTGACCGGATCGCGGCTGCGGGAAAAGCGCCTTGCGCTGGGGATGCGGCAGGCTGATCTGGCGCTGCGCGTGGGTATTTCGCCGTCCTATCTGAATCTGATCGAACACAACCGCCGCCGCATCGCACCCGAGCTTTTGCATCGTCTGGCGCAAGCATTGGGCGTGCAGGCGGCGCAATTGGAAGAGGGCGCGGGCGGGGTCTTGATTGAGGACCTGCGCGCAGCGGCGGCCGAATTTCAGGGTTTGGGCGCCGAGATTGACCGGGTTGAGGACTTTGCGGGCCGTTTTGCGGGGTGGGCCGGGTTGGTCAGCGCCTTGCACCAGCGCGGGCTTGGGCTTTCGCGGGCGCTGGAGGCGCTGAACGATCGGCTGAGCCACGATCCGAACCTGTCGGCGGCGCTGCATGATCTGCTGTCGATGGTGTCTGCCGTGCGGGCAACGGCCGCCATTCTGGCCGAAACACCCGATCTGGAACCGGACTGGCGCGAGCGGTTTCTGGGCCATTTGAACCGCGACAGCGAAAGGCTGGCGCGGCGGGCCGAAGGGATGGTGGGGTTTCTGGACGGCACCGAGACGCCCGATGCCCGGGCCACGGTGTCGCCGCACGAAGAGGTCGAGGCCTGGCTGGCGCAGCGCGGTTGGGATCTGGGCGCGGTCGAGACGGCCGAGGGGCGCGAGGTGCTGCACGCCGAGATTTCCGGTTTGGCCAGTGAGATTGCGCGCCGTATGGCGGCCGATTTTGTGGACCGCGTGGCGCAGGATGCGGCGGTCTTGCCGCAGGCGGCCTTTGCGCAGGCTTTGGCAGATCTGGGCCCTGATCCGGCGCGGTTGGCGCAGCGTTTTGGCACCGGACTTTTGCCGGTGTTTCGCCGGTTGCCCTTGGTGGCGGGCTCCGAGGTGGGATTGGTGATGTGCGACGGCTCTGGCACGATCACCCGGGCCAAGCCGGTCGCGGGGTTTTCCTTGCCCCGCTTTGGTGCCACCTGCCCGCTGTGGCCGCTGTTCAACGCGCTCGCCCGTCCGATGATGCCGATCGAGGCCATGGTAGTAACGCCGGCAGGCCGGCGGTTTTGGGTTCTGGCCTATGCCGAGGCGCACTATCCCGAAGGGTTTGGCGGGCCGGAACTGCGCGAGGCGGCGATGCTGATCTTGCCCGCGGGGCCGGGATCGGGGGCCGCGGGGGCGCAGGGTTTGGCGCAAGGCCGGGTGGTCAAGCTGGGGCCGACCTGCCGGATCTGCCCAAGGCCCAGCTGCCCGGCACGGCGGGAACCGTCGATCCTGTCGGCCCCGGCGTGAAGGGTTTGACAGGCTGGTCTTTTGGTCCGACATTGCCCGAGGGGCAGGAGGAGATGGGGCAGATGGGGGGCCGGGTGCTGTTGATCGAGGATGAGGCCAGCATCGCCGAGGCGATCAGCTTTTTGTTGACGCGCGATGGCTGCGAGGTTGTGACCTTTGCCCAAGGGCTGGGCGCGCTGGAGAAAGTGGCCGAAACGCAGCCCGATCTGGTGATTTTGGACGTGATGTTGCCCGGACGGTCGGGAATCGACATTCTGGGCGATCTGCGCGCCAATCCGGCCACGGCGGCCCTGCCGGTGATCATGCTGACGGCCAAGGGGCAGGGCGCGGACCGGGCGGCGGCTGAAAAGGCCGGTGTGTCGCTGTTCATGACCAAGCCCTTTGCCAATTCCGAGATTCGCGCTGCCGTGCGCGCCCTTTTGGCGAGGTAGCTGTCAGGCATGGCGCGGCGCACCCCCCTGTTTCTGGCCAAATCCGGGTATCGCAGCCGACGGCTGTCGGATGCCTCGCGGGTTTTGCCGGTCTTGGGGATGTTCTTGCTGATCTTGCCCGCGCTTTGGGCCAAGGAGGGCGCAGGGCCGCGGTCCAGTGCCGAGGTGGGGGTATATATCTTTGGGGTCTGGGCGGGGCTGATTTGTGTGGCGGGGCTGCTTGCGCGCCAACTGCCCAAGCGCGATGCCGATGAAGCCGCCCGCCGGGAGCGGCGATAGATGCCCTTCAATCTGCTGGTTCTGTTTTGTGTGACCTATGTGCTGTTTCTGTTTGGCGTGGCCTATCTGGCCGACCGGGCGGCGCAGCGGCGGGGCAAGGGGTTCTTGCGGTCGGCGCATTTGTACACCCTGTCCTTGTCGATCTACTGCACCGCCTGGACGTTTTACGGCGCCGTCGGCTATGCCGCCCGCTCGGGCTTGGAGTTTCTGACGATCTATCTGGGGCCGACATTGGTTTTTGTCGGCTGGTGGTGGGTGCTGCGCAAACTGGTGCGGATCGGCCGGCAAGAGGGGGTCACCTCGATCGCGGATCTGATTTCCAGCCGGTATGGCAAATCGAACGGGCTGGGAATTCTGGTGACGCTGATCATGGTTGTGGCCACCACACCCTATATTGCGCTGCAATTGCAGTCTGTGACGCTGAGTTTCAATGTCTTTGCCAGTGATGCGCCGCAGAATTGGGCCTTGCCCGACCGGGGGGCCACGGCCGTTTGGGTGGCGGGGGGGCTGGCGCTGTTCACTATCTTGTTCGGCACGCGCAATCTGGATGCCAACGAGCGGCACCACGGCATCGTGATGGCCATCGCGGTGGAGGCGGTGGTGAAACTTGTGGCGCTGATGGCGGTGGGGATTTTCGTGGTCTGGGGGCTGGCGGGGGGGGCGGCCGACATTCTGGCGCGCATTGACGCCTCGGCCATCGCGCGGGCCCCTTTGGATATGGGACGTTGGACCTGTCTGATCGCGGTATCGGCCTTTGCCGTCTTGTCCTTGCCGCGGATGTTTCAGGTCATGGTGGTTGAAAACGCGGACGAGGATCATCTTGCGCGGGCCTCGTGGGCGTTTCCGGCCTATCTGTTTTTGATGAGCCTGTTCATCTTGCCCATCGCGGTGGTGGGATTGGACCGGCTGGGCCCGGGGGCCAATCCGGATTTGTATGTGCTGACCTTGCCCCTGTCCGAGGGCTATGGCTGGCTAGCGATGCTGGCCTTTCTGGGTGGGTTTTCATCGGCAACGTCCATGGTCATCGTTGAATCGATTGCCCTGTCCACGATGATTTCCAACCATGTGATCATGCCTTTGTGGCTGAAGGTCCAGCCGCGCACGGAAGGGGCGGGGGAATTGCGGTTGGTGGTGTTGACCGCGCGGCGCATGTCGATCGGGGCGGTCTTGTCGCTGGGGCTGGCCTATTACAAGATGTCGGGGGGATCGGTGGCGCTGGCGTCGATCGGGCTGATTGCCTTTACCGGCGTGGCGCAGGTCTTGCCGGCAGTGATTGGCGGGATCACTTGGCGCGGGGCCAACAAGATGGGCGCCGCGGCAGGCATGGCCTTGGGCTTTTGCGTCTGGGGATACACCTTGTTCTTGCCGTCCTTTGGGCCGGACGGTGTGCTGTCGGCGCAGGTCTTTGCCGAAGGGGCGTTTGGGCGCGCATGGCTGCGCCCGCAGGCGCTGTTTGGGACCGAAGGGATGGATCCGCTGGTGCATTCGGTGATGTGGTCTTTGGTGCTGAATTCGGCGGCCTTTGTGATCGCGTCGATTGCCACCTTTCCCGGCCCGGTCGAGAGGGTGCAAGGCGCGGCGTTTGTCAATGTCTTTGACGGCGAGGCGCGGGGCGGTCTGGGGTGGTCGCGGGGCCAGCCCGAGCCGGAGGCGCTGCTGGAAATGGCGCAGCGCATTTTGGGCGAAGAGCCCGCGCTCGCCTTTTTCGAGGCCGAGACGAAACTGCAAGGCAAGGCCGGGTATCTGCCTGATCCCACGCCCGATATGGTGGCCAATCTGGAACGGCGGCTGGCGGGCGCGGTGGGGGCGGCCACGGCCCATGCGATGATCTCGCCGTTGTTCGGGCAGGCGACGGTGACGGTCGAAGATCTGATGGCGGTGGCCAACGAGACGGCGCAGATCATGGAATACTCGGCCCGGCTGGAGGCGCAGCAAGACCAATTGTCGCGCACGGCCCGCCAATTGGGCGAGGCGAATGCCTTGCTTACCCAGTTGTCGGAACAAAAGGATGCTTTCTTAAGCCAGATCAGCCATGAATTGCGCACACCCATGACATCGATCCGGGCCTTTTCGGAAATTCTCGCCGAGGGAGATCTTGCCCCCGACATGGTGACGAAATCGGGCAGGATCCTTCACGAGGAAGCCATCCGGTTGACGCGGCTGTTGGATGATCTTCTGGATTTGTCGGTGCTGGAGCGCGGGACGGTGCACCTGAGCTTGAGCGTGGTCGAGTTGTCGGGGCTGATCGACCGGGCCTTGGCGGCGACCGCCCATGTGCGCCCCGAGCGCGCGTTTGAGGTGCAGCGCGACTGGCACGGAGAGGCCATCCATCTGCGCACCGATGCCGACCGTCTGGTTCAGGTGCTGATCAACCTGATTTCGAATGCGCGGAAATATTGCGATGCCGCGGCCCCGCGCCTTGCGATCGTTGTCAACAGCCGTGCCGGACGCGTGACGATCGATGTGATCGACAATGGTCGCGGGATCCCGAAAGCCGACCAATCGATCATCTTTGAAAAATTTGCCCGGCTGGCCGATGAAAGCCGGTCCGGCGGGGCGGGATTGGGTCTGGCGATCTGCCGCGAGGTTATGGCCAATCTGGGCGGAACCATCGCCTATCTTCCGGGTCGCAAGGGGGCGGCCTTTCGCGTGTCGCTGCCGCTGAGATTTGTCGAAAAGCCATCCTTGTCAACGGAATCCTAACCGGTTTTGCGCCACAGTGCCTGCAAAGACGGAGGATTTGGCATGGCCGAAGGCCGGGGCGACGTAATCAGGCGCAAGTTGGGATCGGTCAAGGCCGAGGCGCAGCAGCGCGCGGCCGAAGGGCGCCCGGGGCCAGAGAAGGCCTGGCGCATGGCTTTGGCACGGGCTGCGCGGGATCATCTGAAACTGGCGATGGATGTCACCCGGTTGTCGATGGACCGCGTCAGCCTGGCGGAACTGCTGGAACTTGCGCCCGAGCGGGGGTTGATTTCGGTGCTTGAAGGGCCGGGTCAGGCGCTGGGGGTGATGTTGATTGCCCCCGATGTGATGGCTGGCCTGATCGAGGCGCAAACCACCGGCGTCGTCACGCCAGCCGCCGCGCCCGATCGGCGCCCCACGCGCACCGATGCCGCGATGACGGCGGGGTTGATCGATGGCGCGATGGCCGAGTTGGAACGCGGGCTGCGCGATCTGAACGGCGAAGAATGGGCCCTTGGCTATCGCTATTCTTCGTTTCTGGAAGACATTCGTCCCTTGGGTCTGCTGCTGGAGGATATTCCCTTTCGCCTGCTGCGCGCAGAGGTGAGCCTTGCGATGGGGGCCAAGGCGGGCGCGATCTTTATGGCGCTGCCGGCCGATCTGCGCGCGGTATCCAAAGAGCCGGCCCATGAATTGCGGGCCGCGGCCGAAGCCGTGTTGTTCGCGCAGGATTTCACCGAAAGGGTTCTGGGGGCCGATTGCCTGCTGGACGGGGTTTTGGCGCGCGTGTCGTTGACGCTGGCGCAAGTGATGGATTTTGAGGTGGGGCAAATCGTGCCCTTGGGGGCTGCCTCGGTCGAGCGGATCAGCCTTGAGGGGATGGATGGGCGCAAGTTGTGGGAGGGCCGGCTTGGGCAAAATCGGGGCCTTTGTGCCGTACGCCTGACCGATCAGGCGGGCGGGGCCGAAGCGGCAGCCACGCCCTCGGCGCGCAGGGCCGCCCCCATGACCGAGCCTGACCCCATCGACATGATGGAAATGGCGGTGGATCCCGACCCGATGATCTGGGCGACGGGAACCGACTGATGCGGGCCCGCGCCCTTTGATTTGCAGATCAGGGCCGGGTCAGAGCTGGGCGCAGATGTTCCAGATTATATCCGAATTTGGCCGGAACCGCGATCAACTCATCCGCCGATTTCGTTCCAGCCTGGGTCAGCGCCCACAAGATGGAACAGCGGTTGCCCGAGGCGCAATAGGCAATGACCGGGCCGCTGGCAGCCTGCATGGCGGCGCTTTGTGCCGCGATTTGCGCGGGCCCAAGTTGGCCGGGGATGATCGGATTTGCCACAAAGGTCAGGCCCAGGGCCTGGGCCGCGGCCTGCATCACCTCGGTGTGCAGATCGGGCGGGATTTCGCCATCGGGGCGGTTGTCGATGACGGTGGTAAAGCCGGCAGCCTTGATCGCGGGCAGATCGGTGGGGTCGATCTGCGGAGAGACGGCGTAGGTGGGCGTCAGGGAGCGAATATCCATGGGGCTTCTCTTTTGGCTGATGCGGTCAATCTGGGCGCGACATGCGGGTGCGATCAGCATACCCGCGAGCATGGCCAATAGAAAGAGCAGACCGCCCCAGCCGCCAAAGGACAAAGAGGCGATGGCGGGGCCGGGGCACAGCCCGGCAAGGGCCCAGCCCATGCCAAAAAGCACCGATCCGATGATCAGGTTCGGCCCCACCTCGCGTTTGGGGGCGAGCGGGAAGGCGCCGCCCAGAACCGGATGGTACATCCGGCGGGAGATCGGCCAAGCCACCGCCATGGGCAAGATCGCCCCGCCCATCACAAAGGCCAACGTGGGGTTCCACTGGCCAAAGACATCAAGCCAGCCTTGAACTTTGGTCGTATCGGTCATGCCCGACAGGGTCAGGCCCAGGCCGAACAGGCCCCCGGCGGCGAGAGAGGCGACCAGACGGCGCATCAGATCAGCCCCCAGACATGGCGCATCAGGGCCAGCATCAGCCCGCCCGCCAGAACATAAAACACCGTGGCGACGATACCGCGCAGCGACAGGCGCGAGATGCCGCACACCCCGTGCCCCGAGGTGCAGCCATTGGCCAGCCTAGTGCCGACCCCCACCAAAAGCCCGCCCGCCACGATGACAGCCGCGTTCGTGGTCAGGTGCGTCTGCACGTCCCAAAAGCGCGGAACAATCAGCGCGGGCAGCGCCAGCGTGCCCAGCAAAAAGGCAGCGCGTTCGGCCCAGTCTGTCCAGCCCGTGCGGTCCACCAGCCCGCCCAGAATACCCGAGACGCCCATGATGCGCCCGTTCACAAGCAAAAAGAAGGTGGCCGCCAGCCCGATCAAAAGCCCACCTGCCAACCCAAAAAGCCAATCTGTCGGCATGATGCCCCCCCCGTTTGCGCAAGGCCTAGCAGCTTGGGCGCGCGCTGCCTAGACGGGTGTCACAGGCCGTTCAGCGGGACCTTCAGATAAGAGGTGCCGTTGTCTTCGGGTTCGGGCATGTGACCCGCCCGCATGTTGATTTGCAGCGAGGGGATGATCAGACGCGGCATGCCCAGCCCGGCATCGCGCTTTTGGCGCAGGTCCACAAAGTCGGCCTTGGACCGCGCCCCGCCGATATGCACATTCTGCGCCTTTTGGGCCGCCACGGTCGTCTCCCACGCATAAGCGTCGCGGCCGGGGGCCTTGTAATCATGCCCGACAAACAAACGCGTCTGGTCTGGCAAGGCCAAAATCTTCTGCACCGAATCGTACATGGTTTCGGCCGATCCGCCCGGAAAATCGCAGCGCGCCGTGCCAAAATCGGGCATGAACAGCGTGTCGCCCACAAAGGCCGCATCGCCAATCACATAGGTCAGGCAGGCCGGGGTATGGCCGGGCGTGTGCAGCACATCGGCCCGCATCTGTCCGATCATGAAGCTGTCACCGTCAGAAAACAGCCGGTCAAACTGACTGCCGTCGCGGGCAAAGCGGGTGCCTTCGTTGAAGATCTTGCCAAAGGTTTCCTGAACCGCGGTGATCTGCGCGCCGATGCCGATTTTGCCCGTACCAAGCGCCTCTTGCAGATAGGGTGCGGCCGAAAGGTGATCGGCGTGCACATGGGTTTCAAGCACCCAAGCCAGATCCAGATCATGGGCGCGGATATGCGCAATCACCGCATCGGCGGACCGGGTGTCGGTGCGGCCCGAGGCGGGATCATAGTCCAGCACGGAATCGATCACAGCGCAGGCGCGGCCCTGCGGGTCTTTGAGCAGATAGGTGATGGTGTTGGTGGCCTCGTCGAAAAAGGCGCGAACATCTAGGCGCATGGGGGCCTCTTGGCATTTGGGAGGGGCAGGCGGGGGGCCGGCACCCTCATATTTTATCTCTTGAATATATGCTTTGCTTTGACCTGCATCAAGGTCGGAATGCGGCGCGGGCGGCACAGTGACCAAAACAAGGAGGTGCAGATCATGGATCTGGCGAAACGCAAGGCGGATCTACTGGCAAGGGTTGCGGTCCTCAAAGGGCGCATGGTGGGCATTGAGGCCGAATTGGACAGCCATCAATCGCCCGATTGGGAGGATCTTGCGACCGAGCGCGAGGGCGATGAGGTGCTGGAAGGGATGGGCCGGACCGGACAGGCCGAGATGCGGCGGATCGTGGCCGCACTGGAGCGGTTGGCCGATGGGACCTATGGCATTTGCGCCAAATGCGGGGCGGATATTGGAAACGAGCGGCTGGAGGTGGTGCCCGAGGCCCCCCTGTGCCGCAACTGTGCGAGGTAACCTGATGACAAAATCCCCCCGTCTGACCCCGGCCGTGCCGCAGGTGCCGCAGAGCCCGGATCTGATGTCCCAACTGGGGCTTTCCCCCATCGACATGGCGGCCCAATTGTTCGGTCTGGTCGCCGTTCTGGACGGGCTTGGACATCACAAACCCGAAGAAGACATCGAAGAGGCCTTTGATAACATGCCCATTTGACGCTGAACGGCGTTGCCCGTGACCAAAACCGTTGCCAAGCCCCCGGCTTTTCGGGCTAATGCGGGGCAAGAGCGGGTGTTTTGGACAAGGGCGTGCAGCAGTGAGTGGGGTTTTCGTGCCGCAAGACGGGCAAGAGGGGGTTCGGGTCCTGTCTTTGGCCGAAACGGCGCAGGGGCTGGATCTGGGCGCGCTGGAGGGGGTGGGGCTGGCCCTTTCGGCGCTTTCCAAAGACCCCGGCGTGAAAGGCACGGTCCTGCATCTGCGGGGCGCGGCGCCGCTTGGCCTGGCCATGGCCGATGTCATTGGCGAATTGGCTTGGGCCATCGAATCCTGCCCCAAGCCGGTTGTGGCCTGTCTGGAAGGCGTGATTGGCGGGGCGATCTGGGCGCTTGCGCTGGCCGCGCATTACCGATTTGCGGCGTCGGATGTGCAGATCATCCTGCCCGAAGCCCGATTTGGCCTGATGCCCGCCGCAGGCACAACGCAGCGTCTGCCCCGCCTGATTGGCGCGGCGCAGACGATTCGGATGATGCTGGGCGCGCAGGCCGAGACGGCGGAGGATCTTTTGGCCTTGGGCGCGCTGGACCGGGTGGGCGAGGGCGCGGGTCAAGACGCCGCGGCCGAGGCGCTGCGCCTTGGCATGGCGCCCCGCCGCACGCGGGACGAAGTGGCGGGCCTGCGCGATGCCAAGCGGTATCTGACCGAAGTGCGCGCCTTTCAGGACCGCGTGACCGATGATCCGCTGGATGTGTCGCGCGCCGTGGTCAAATGCGTCGAAGGGGCGCTGTTGTTGCCCTTCGCGCGGGGGTTGGCGCTGGAGGCCGTGAGTTTGCAAGATCTGGGCCAAGCGCCGCAGACCCGGGCTGTGCGCCATGCCGCCGCGTCAGAACGCGCCGCCCGCGCGGCCTTGCGGGCCATGGCCCAGCAGGTCAGCGCAGCGCCCACCCCCCCGGTGCGGCGCATCGGGATCTGGCGCCCAGGGGCCGCGCAGGCAGAGGTGGTCTTGGCCGCCTTGTCGCGCGGAATTACCGTTGTGGTGGTGGATCCAGATCGCTTGGCGATGACGGCTTTCTTGGGGCAGGTTGCGGCGTTGCAAGAGGCGCGGGTGGCGCAGAACGAGATGACGACGGAGACGCGCGATGCCGATTGGTCGCGGTTGCAGACCGCCGCCGAAGAGGCGCTAGAGGGCTGCGATGTGATCCTGGCCGCCGCGGCGGGCGCGCGGCAAGGCATGGTTCCGCTGCTCGCTTTGGGCGGTTGGGGGCAGGGTCTGCGGCTTTGGCCGGGCGGGGTTTTCGGCGGCCATGCCGAATTGGCGCTGGGCGAGGGACAGGTTGGTGTGGCTGAAGCCATGGATCTTGCGCGGCAGCTGGGCTGGCGCTTGCAGATTACCGGACGCGGCGGATTCATCGCGCCGCATCTGGCGCAGGCGCGGCAGGCGGCCGTCGCCCGGTTGGCGGAATTGGGCCATGCACCTGCGGATATTGCCGCTGGTCTGGGACTTGTCGGCTTGGGGCCGGGGGCCACGGCGCGGCAAAAGCCCAAAGGCGCGGCCGTGGACGATCTTGGCCATCTGGCGATGGCCGCGCTTGCCAATGAGGCGATGCGCCGACTGGACGAGGGGGCAGCGGGCACAGAGCAAGAGGTGGACGCGGCGGCTTTGGCCTGCGGGTTGCTGGCCCGTTGGGCGGGGGGCCCCTTGTATCAGGCCGATCAGCGGGGGCTGATCTTGTTGCGGGCAGATCTGATGCGCCTTGGCGGCGCGGGGCGGCTGGTGCCCTGCGCGCTGTTGAACCGCATGATCGAGCAGGGAACGCGGCTTTACCCGCAGGCGTGAGCGGTGGTCACGACAAGATGATGCCGACAATCACCGCGCCAAGCCCCAAGGCCGACAGCAGCAGCGCGGCAAGGTTCAGCGCAACAACCTTTTGCAGCGCTTGCTTGATCGCGGCGTCGCTTTGCCCGGATCGTTTGGCGCGCACCGCCAGCACGACGCACAGCGCAAGGCCCAGCACGCCCAGCATCGTCAGGCCTGCCCCAATCCAGATCACTGCGCCCATTGTTTCCCCCGCGCTTTTGCACCGCCTTCGCCTAGCGCGCGGACGGCGATGTGGCAAGGCTTGGATTTCGGCGCAAGCCGCGCTAGACGGGATGCCAACCCGCTGACAGCCTGCAAGGATAGCCCATGTCTGATGCCAATGCCTATAATGTCACCGCTGACGAACTGCGTCAGTTTGTCGAACGCTTTGAGCAGCTGGATGCCGAAAAAAAGGACGTGGCCGAACAGCAAAAAGAGCTGATGGCCGAGGCCAAGGGCCGCGGATATGATACCAAGGTGTTGAAAATGATCATCGCCCTGCGCCGCCGCAAACCGGATGATCTGGCCGAAGAAGAGGCGGTTCTGGAAGTGTACAAAACCGCTCTTGGCATGCAGTAACCCAGCACCAAACGGCACAGGTGCCCGTTTTGGGCGCCTTTTTCGTCAGGCGGACAAAAAGGTGATCCCGGGCATCTGCTTGATCGTGGCCACGTCCCGTTCGTAGGTTTCGGTCAGCCGTGCCACGGTATCATCGGTCCAGCCCGCCAAGGTGACGGTTTGCGACAAACGCTCGGGACGGGCGAACTTGTCCAGAAAGGCGGAAACGACCTTTCGGCGCAGGCCCGGCGTGGCCGGAGGGTTGCTGATCA
>CANHLE010000084.1 GCA_947461435.1 Paracoccaceae bacterium
AATGTGGTTGACCGGTTTCGACGTGGAGTGCCTGTCGACGCTTTACATCGACAAGCCGATGAAGGCGCACACGCTGATGCAGGCCATAGCTCGGGCAAACAGAGTTTATCCGGGCAAGGATTTTGGCCTGATCGTGGACTACAATGGCATGTTAGCCAGCCTTCGGGCTGCCTTGGCTCAATACGCTCTGGGTGATGACGGATCGGGCGGGGAAGAGATTGTTGCCCCGATTGAAGAACGCGTGCAGGCGTTCCTTGAAGCTATCGAGGCGACTGAGGCGCACCTGCGAGGTTTGGGGTTCGACCCTGCCACGCTGCTCGGCTCGAAGGGCTTTGTCCGCATCAAGGGCCTCAAGGACGCGGTTGAGGCGGTCTATTCAACTGACGAAGCAAAGCGACGCTTCGAAATCCTCGCGCGCCTCGTCTTCATCCGGTTCAAGGCGTTGCTGATGGAGCCGAGCGCTTGGGCGCACGCCGAACGGCATGATAACCTCGAGGCGATCTACAAGAAGCTGACAGAGAGGCGCGACACCGCTGACGTGACGGAGCTGCTGAAGGAGCTGCATCGGATCGTGAATGAGGCCATTCGTACACAGGCACCAGGTGAAGACCAGGCGGAGGGATTGACGTTCGATCTAAGCCAGATCGACCTTGAAAAGCTGCGAAGTGAATTCGCGAAGAAGGTCAGGCGTAAGTCGACCGTGCTTCAGGACATTCGCGAAATCGTCGAACAAAAGCTGGCGGAGATGCTGGCGCGCAATCCGGCCCGGATGGACTATCAGGTGAAGTACGAAGCGATCATTGCTGACTACAACAGGGAGAAAGACCGCACGACGATCGAGGAGACATTCCGCAGGTTGGTCGAGCTCGTCAACAGCTTGGACGAGGAGCAGAGGCGAGCGACGAAAGAAGGGCTCGGAGAGGACGAACTCGCCCTTTTTGATCTGCTTCTGAAGGATAACTTGGACAATCCGTCCCGTGATCGGGTGAAGCAGGCGAGCCGCGACCTGCTGGCCTCCATAAAGTCCCGGTTGGCCGAGCTTGACCGGTTCTGGGAGAAAGAGCAGACCAAGGCCGATGTCGAGGTCTTCATTCTGGATGAAGTATTCGCCAGCCTGCCATCTCCGCCTTTCACGCCGGACGAAAAGAAGGCACTTGCGGCAAGCGTTTATGTTCATGTTTGGCAGCAAGCGGTTAGCGGTGGTTTCGCCAGGGCGGCATGATCGCGCCCACAGACCACCGAAGGTTCGACCCCGGTCCCGCGCGAATGGCGGCTGGCTTGTCTAACTGACACGAGGCGATGCACGCACATAGCTGTTTATTTACAGAGGTTTGTAGCCGTTCACCGGAACAGCGGCGGTTAACAGGTCCGGAGAATATCGGCCCGGAGAGAACGCGTGCGCGCCCTTTGGGGCGTGGGCCAGTTCACAGCCCCACCCGCATAACCCCCGAAAACAACGGAAAAATCCGGCTGTAGCCGTGTCGGTAGAACACTTTCGGTGGGGCAAGTGGCGGAGAGGGTGGGATTCGAACCCACGGTGGGCGCAAACCCACAACGGTTTTCGAGACCGCCCCGATCGACCACTCCGGCACCTCTCCGCGCTTTTGGGGGTCGTCTAGGGGCCATTTATCCGCACCGGCAACCGCTGGCAACCCCTTCACATGCCTTTTTTCACAAATGCCCGGCGCCGAAGGAAAGTGATGCCGATTGTGTGAGTTGTGTTGGCAACCACGGCCCTGCAAGCTTAGGGTTGAACCACAATAGCAAGGAGGCCGGAATGGGTGCAGTAAGGGGTTTTCGCGATCTGGCCATGAGAATCGCGGTTTTGCTGCCCTTCGCCTTTTTGGGGGCCGGGGCGCTGGGGCCAATCCTTGCCGCGGGGCCGGTGCTGGCCCAAAGCACCGAAGAGGATTTGCAACGGTTCAACACGTTGACGCGGATGGCTGAAACCTTTGATATCATGCGGCTTGAAGGACTTGAAAATGACAAATCCCTTGCCGAAGACCTGTTCGGCAATGCGGACGATCCGACGTGGGCGCGTTCATTGGACAAGGTCTATTCCCTGTCGCGGATGAGCGAGACCTACGAGACGGCAATGCGCGACCTTCTGGAAAAAGATCCAACTCTGGTGGCCGATGCCTCGGTCTTTTTGGGCTCGGATCTGGGTCAGCGGATCATCGGGCTGGAGCTTGAGGCGCGCCGCACCTCGCTTGATCCGATGGCGATGGGCGCGGCGCAAGAGGTTTACAGCGAGATGCAGCGCACCGACACGGAGCGTCTGGCCCTGATCGAGCGGCTGGTCGTGGCCGCAGATCTGATCGAAGGCAATGTGTCGACGGCCTTGAACGCCAATGTTGCCTTCTCGCGCGCCATGGCGGCGGCAAGTGCGCCCGGTCAAGCGGTTGATGAAGATCAGCTCTTGGCGAATGTCTGGGCTCAGGAAGCCGACATTCGCATCCAGGTCGCAGAATTTGTGTATCCCTTGATGACCCTGGCCTATTCGCCGCTGAGCACCGAAGACTTGACGGCCTATGTGGACTTTTTCGAATCTGATGTGGGTCAGCGGTTCAATCTTGTGGTGATGGCCAGCTTTGAACCCGTGATGATTGACCTGTCGGCCCATCTGGGCGCCGAGGCGGGGCGGCTGATGTCCGGGCAGGTCCTTTAAACAGGCCATCCGGGCGCATTTTGCCGTGCAAAATGGGCAGCCGGGCCGCTCAACACGCTTGACTTTGCGCGTCGTTCCCCCGATAAGTCCGCATCCCGGCATGGATCCTGTCCTTGCCGGGTTTCATATTGACATGTCGCTCCGATCGGGGCGCGCTGTTCGAAGGCGGGGCCGTTGGCCCCCGGGAACGCCGGAAACGGGGCCATAGGACGCGGAAAAATGGAAGGGAAGACCCATGTTTGCGGTCATGAAGACCGGTGGCAAGCAGTACAAGGTGCAGGCGGGTGACGTCTTGCGCGTGGAACTGGTTGACGCGGTGGCTGGCGAAAAGATCCAGTTCAACGAAATCTTGATGGTTGGCGGCGAGTCCGTAACCGTTGGCGCGCCGATGGTGGCCGGTGCAGCGGTTCAGGCCGATGTCATCGACAACATCAAGGGCGAAAAGACGATTCATTATGTGAAGCGTCGCCGGAAGCATTCGTCGCAGCGCACCAAAGGCCACCGTCAAAAGTGGACGCTGGTTCGCGTCACGGACGTTCTGGCAAAAGGCGCCGACAAGTCGGGCGTCAAAGCGGCAATCGGTACGGCGGATGCGCGTCGCGCAGCGCACGAAACCAAGTAAGAGGAGGCTGACACATGGCACATAAAAAAGCAGGTGGCTCCACTCGTAACGGCCGCGACTCCGCTGGTCGCCGCTTGGGCGTGAAGCTGTATGGCGGTCAGGCCGCCATTCCAGGCAATATCATTTGCCGCCAGCGTGGCACCACCTGGTTCCCAGGGGAAGGCGTTGGCATGGGCGTTGACCACACGATCTTTGCAAAGGTCGAAGGTCGCGTGACGTTCAAAAAGGGTCTCAAAGGCCGCACGTTCATTTCGGTTCTCCCCGTGGCGGAGGCCGCTGAGTAAGCCGAAAAATCCAAATACGGACAGGGTATTGGGGATCGGCATCAAAGCCGGTCCCCAATTCATTTTCCGGTTACGTTGTTGCGATTTAAGCGGCCAAGCATTTTGCCCTGGGTCAGCGCCCGCCGGACATTTAGGAGAGACACGATGGTTCTCGACATGATCGCCACAAGCCCGCGTGGGGCAGTTCCCGTTCCTGTTGTGCGCACCGAAGATATCAACGCCGGGCGCTTCGTGCTGCGCGCCTTGCGCCGCTCGGATGCCGGATTGATATCGCATTATACCGGTGATCGGCGTCTGGCCGAAGCCACCCAGTCGATCCCGCATCCTTTGCCCCCCGGCGCGGCCGAAGCATTCGTCTTCCGCGCGATGGGCGCGCAGGCACTAGGGTTGCATTGGGTCATGGACGGCGCGGCAAGCGGACTTCCCGAGGTTTTGGGCGTGCTCAGCCTGAAACCGATGGAGGGGCAGCGCGCAAAGGGCGGCCAATCTGAAGTGGCCTATTGGGTGGCCCCGATGTTCTGGAACACCGGCTATGCGTCAGAGGCCGTTCGGGCGTTGATCGAAGCCAACCCATTGGGGGATCAGACCTATTTCGCTGAAGTGTTTCAAGACAACCCAGGATCGGCCCGCGTTCTGACCAATGCAGGGTTTCAATACCTCGGCGACGCCGAAAGCTTTTCGGTTGCGCGCGGCGCAAGGGTTCCGACATGGACCTACACGTTAAAGCTGGTGATGGGGAAATAAGGGGCAGATCTGTCCCGACCGGTCCCGCAAAGGGGCGACGCGGCCGCCCCCCGCGAGATGTTGAAGATGCAAGGGGGGGAAGTCATGAACAGTTTAAGCACCAAACGGTTGACGTTGCGGCCGGTCGCGCAAAGTGACCGCGCTGCCGTCATCGCGGGTGTGGGCGATCTTGCCGTATCGCGGTGGCTTTCTGTCGTGCCCCATCCCTATACCGATGACCATTTTGATTACTTTCTTGCCGAAATTGCCAGCTCGGGCAATACGTTTGCCGTTGAAGATGCTGCGGGCTTTTGCGGGATCATGGATACAAGCAACGATGTGCTGGGGTATTGGATGGCCCCCGCCGCACAGGGGAAAGGCTATGCGACCGAGGCGGCGCGTCTTGCCCTGTCAGCCCGCTTTGCACTGAAAGAAGATCCGTGCAGCTCCGGATATTTTGCTGGCAACCTACGGTCTGCCAACGTTCTGACAAAGCTGGGTTTCGTGGAAACGGGGCGCGATGAGGTGCAGTGCCGGTCATTGGGCCAACGCCTCCCTCATGTAAGCCTCACCGCAACCAAAGCTGATTTCATGGCCGCCCTGCCGATCGAGGCCCGCTCGGCCCGGCTGACATACCGCAGCCTTTATCCAACCGATGCGGCGGCGCTGCACGAGGTGGTGCGCCATTGGGACGTCACGCGAATGTTGGGCCCCGCATGGCCCTGGCCCGCCGATCCGGCCTTCACCGCAACCCGCGCCAAGGGATATTTGGGCAAGGGCTTTGTCTGGGGTCTGTTTCTGAACGGCGGTTTGATCGGCACGGTCGGCGTGACAGAGGGAGAGCTCGGCTATTGTCTGCATCCCAACCACCATCGTCAGGGCTTCATGCGCGAGGCTTGCGAAACGGCGCTGACCTTGGCCTTTGGCAGCATGAACCTTCCAAACCTTCGTGCCAACATCTGGGCAGACAACGGCGCCTCTTTGGGCCTGCTGCGCAGTTTGGGGTTTCAGATCGTCGGCCAAAACATGGGCGCTTCCTTTGCGCGGCCTGAACCCGAACCCGGCTTTGATCTTGTGCTGCAAGCCGATGAATGGCGCGGCGCTTGAGCCTGCGCTGCCTTTGCTGTATCGCCCCACAATCCAACCTGAAAGCCTGACCCCATGAAATTTCTTGATCTTGCCAAAGTCTACATCCGCTCGGGCGGCGGCGGGGCGGGATGCGTGTCGTTCCGGCGCGAAAAATTCGTTGAATTCGGCGGGCCGGATGGCGGCGATGGCGGCAACGGCGGCTCGGTCTGGGTCGAGGCCGTAGAGGGCCTCAACACGTTGATCGATTACCGCTATCAGCAGCATTTCTTTGCCAAATCCGGCCAGCCGGGCATGGGCAGCCAACGGACAGGCAAAACCGGTGACGACATCGTCATGAAGGTTCCCTTGGGCACCGAGATTATTGACGAAGACGAAGAGACGGTGATCTGCGATCTGGTAAATCCGGGCGACCGGGTGCTTTTGGCGCGCGGCGGCAATGGCGGCTGGGGCAATTTGCAGTTCAAATCCTCGACCAACCGGGCACCGGCACGGGCAAATTCGGGGCAAGAAGGGATCGAACGGACGATCTGGCTGCGGCTGAAACTGATTGCTGATGCCGGTCTGGTCGGTCTGCCCAACGCGGGCAAATCCACGTTTCTGGCCGCGGTCTCAAACGCGCGCCCCAAGATTGCCGATTATCCTTTCACCACGCTGGTCCCCAACCTTGGGGTGGTGGGCATCGACGGCAAGGAATTTGTGATGGCCGATATTCCCGGTCTGATCGAAGGCGCCAGCGAGGGGCGGGGTCTTGGCATTCAGTTTCTGGCCCATGTGGAACGTTGCAAGGTGCTGTTGCATCTGGTCGACGGCACATCGTCAACCATCACCAAAGACTACAAGACCATCGTGACCGAGCTTGAAGCCTATTCCGAGGTTCTGGGCGACAAGGTGCGGATCGTCGCACTCAACAAGACCGATGCGATGGATGCCAAACAGATTTCGGATCGCCGCCGCGCCTTGGAAAAGGCGAGCGGAGGGCCCGTGATGGTGATTTCGGGTGTATCGGGCAAAGGTCTGCAAGACACGCTGCGCGCGATTTACGCCGCGATTCTGGGTGAGGCCCCGGAAGTGGAGGCCGGCCCATGGCAGCCCTGACCTCGCTGCAAGCTCCCGATATCCGCCACGCCAAACGTCTGGTCGTCAAGATTGGCTCGGCCTTGTTGGTAGACCGCGCGACAGGCTTGAAACAGGGCTGGCTTTCTGCCCTTGCCTTGGATGTGGCCGATGCCAAACGGCGCGGGGCGGATGTGGTTCTTGTCTCATCCGGCTCCATCGCGCTGGGGCGCAAGGTGTTGAACCTCGGCGATGGCGCGCTGACATTGGAACAGTCGCAGGCGGCCGCGGCGGTGGGCCAGATTCGTCTTGCCCGCGCCTATGAAGAGGTTCTTGCGCCGCATGGCATCACCACGGGCCAGGTTCTGGTGACCTTGGAAGACACCGAGGATCGGCGAAGATACCTCAACAGCCGCGCCACGATGGAAACATTGCTGGGGCTGGGGGTCGTGCCGATCGTCAATGAAAACGACACGGTCGCGACCGACGAGATTCGCTTTGGCGACAACGACCGTTTGGCGGCGCAGATCGCCGTGACTTGCGGCGCCGATCAGCTGATCTTGCTCAGTGATGTCGATGGGTTTTATTCCGCCAATCCCAAGGAAGATCCAAGCGCGGTGCGGTTTGATCTGGTGGAAAAGATCACAGCGCAGATCGAGGCGATGGCCGGTGATCCGATTTCGGGCATGTCCAAAGGCGGCATGAAGACCAAGCTTTTGGCAGCCAAAACGGCGGTGGCCGGGGGCTGCGCGATGGCGATCATGGAAGGGTCGGTCCTGCGCCCGCTCACAGCGCTGGCCGAAGGGGCGAACCGGACGTGGTTCGTGGCCCACAGCGACCCCCAACAGGCCCGCAAGCGCTGGATCAACGCGATGAAACCGCGCGGAGAGCTGCGGCTGGACGCGGGCGCTGTAACAGCATTAAGGGCGGGAAAATCGTTGCTCCCCGCCGGGGTAACCTCGATTGCCGGCACCTTTGGCCGCGGTGATCCCGTGGCCATTCTGGATCCTGCCGGGCTGGTGCTGGGCAAGGGTCTGGTGCGCTATACCGCCGCCGAAGCCAAGGCGATTGCCGGGCATCGGTCCGGCGAGATCGAGAGAATTCTGGGCTATCAGGGCCGCGCGGCTTTGGTGCACCGCGACGACATGGTTCTGTAGGTCCAGCCGCCGTTTCGGCAGCGGCTGGATAAGGTGCGGTCAGTTGCCGAAGATAACAACCTGTCCGCGCGAGGCCACAAAGACCTGACCGTTGATGATCGCCTTGATCGAGGCAACGCCGGCCGGAATCGTATAGCGATAGGGTTTGACGGTCTCGACGAAAAACTGCCCGCCGGGCAGAGTTGCCCACATCAGGCCGTCGTCGGTCTTGTAAACGCTGACCGGCATGCCCAGTTGTCCGCCGTTTCGAAACTCGACCGTGTCATCCACCGTGATCGTGATCTGATCTCCCGGACTGGCCAGCCCAAGAAACCGGTCATTCGCGGTGACGCGCGCCTGCGATAGCATCTGGTGAAACACCCAAGTGCCAGACGATCCAGACGGCACGGTAAACTCACTTGCCGGCAGGGGCAGGATCATCGCGGTATCACCAGGATTATAGACCCGCACCACCTGATCGCCGGGCGTGGTGTTGGTGATGTGGAAACTACGCTCGGCTGTCGTGGTGGCAGGGTCCGGATTGGGCACCACGGGCGGCATGACAAAGCCGTAACTTTGGCTGAAAAACGCCCAGACTTGGTGTTGGCGCGCGTTCTGGGCCGTGGCAGTTTCCCACATCTCGGTCGTCTGGCGGGGGTTGCCCAGATTCAGATTAATGCGAACATTGTTGTCACCGGGAAAGTTCGGATCATAGACCAGAATGGAAAGATCATTCACATCAAGATCATAGCCGTAGGCCAGTACTTGGTGATTGTGCCCCATCTTCCCCAGATCACGATCCTTGACCAAGATCAGCGCCAGGGGCATTGGCATGCCCCCATCCAGCCCGGCGCGAATTTTTGGCCATTCTTCAACAATGCTAACAAAGGCGCGGCCATGTGGGGCAAGGCCAATATCACTCATGAAAGTTTCATGATCGGGCAGGTCTGGGTTCATCAGCGCGGCATACCGGGCAGGGCCGACGGGCAGTTCGAAACTGTCGAACAGCCGACGAACCATGAAGTCGAACAAGACCCCAGCCGAAGGGCTGTCGCTGCGCGTGGGTGGGCGTTGGCCCGCAGCAAAGAAATCCCGCGCGGCAAAGACCATGCCGCCGCACAGGCCATTGGCGGCATCGCCGATGGCTACGTTCAGACCCAGCAGGTTGATCTGAATATCCGGTGCGTGGTCAAAGGCGTTCTGAAACTGAAACCCGTTGGTCCCGGGCTGAAACCCCGCCACCCGCATCATCGTGATATTGGTGCCCGTCGCCCACAGCGGCGTGCCATCGGGCGCATAAATCACCAGATTTCCGTCGTCCTGCAAGACCAGAACTGCCCCCGGATGCTGATCGGTTCCCGAGGCCCAGACTGGCCCGTTCGCATCATACATCACCAGATTGCCGTCATCTTGCATGACGATGTCACCAATCGCCCGGCCATCGGTGCCGGTGGCCCATTTTGGCGTACCATCGCGGCGATAAATGACAAAGTTGCCGTCAGTCTGCATTGAGGCGCGGTGCTGCCCATTGGGCGAGGTCAGGTCACTGCCGGCAGGCAGCGTTTCATTGATGGAAAGCCGGT
The DNA here is from genome assembly GCA_947461435.1 of Paracoccaceae bacterium. Taxonomy (GTDB): domain Bacteria; phylum Pseudomonadota; class Alphaproteobacteria; order Rhodobacterales; family Rhodobacteraceae; genus CAIYZT01. The sequence goes on from CANHLE010000084.1 coordinate 9,159, forward strand.
CGGGCATTGCAATCTCCTGATGTCATGGATTTTTAGGAAAAAAGATTGGAAAAAATGAATCAAAATACACGTAAAAGGAGAATAGCCCAAACTTTTGCAACTTTGGAAAGATCAAGCGCCGAGCATGAGCGTCTTGTCGCCGGGCAATGGGATATTGCGCAACACGCCGGAATGCGCTTTGTGCGAGGCAGGACAGGAGAGCCCCCATGGACGGACATTCTACCGACCTGATGACCCAGATCGGCACCAAGGCCCGCGCCGCGGCAGCGCAATTGGCCTATGCCAGCGCCGAGCGCAAGGCAGCGGCGCTGTTAAGCGCGGGCCATGCCGTCTGGGCGCGGCGTGACGAAATTCTGGACGCCAATATCATGGACTTGGCCTATGGCACCGAAAAGGGCCTGTCGCCGGCCATGATGGACCGCTTGATGCTGAATGAAACGCGGCTGCGCGGCATTGTCGATGCCCTGCGTGCCGTGGCCGAACAGCGCGATCCCGTCGGCCGCATTCTGGCGGAATGGGACAGGCCGAACGGGCTGCATATTCAGCGGGTGGCGACCCCTTTGGGCGTCATCGGGGTGATCTACGAAAGCCGGCCCAATGTCACGGCCGATGCCGGGGCCCTGTGTCTGAAATCAGGCAATGCGGTGATCCTGCGCGGCGGATCGGAAAGCTTTGAATCCTCCTCCGTCATCCACGACTGCATGGTGCAGGGCCTGCGAGAGGCCAACCTGCCCGAGGCCGCCATTCAACTGATCCCGACGCGGGACCGTCAGATGGTCAGCGCCATGCTGACCGCCACCACCTATATCGATGTCATCGTTCCAAGGGGCGGCAAGGGTCTTGTCGGATTGGTCCAGGCCGAGGCGCGGGTGCCCGTTTTCGCCCACCTTGAGGGGATCTGCCACGTCTACGCCGACCGGGATGCCGACCTAGAAAAGGCGCGCCGCGTGGTCTTGAACGCCAAGACACGTCGCACCGGGATCTGCGGCGCAGCGGAATGCCTCCTGATCGACTGGCAGTTCTATACCAAACATGGGGCGGTCCTGATCGAAGATCTGATGCGGGCGGGGGTCGAAGTGCGCTGCGAGGGCGAGCTGTTGAAAATTCCCGGAACGGTTCAGGCCGCACCGGATGATTTTGGCCGCGAATTCATGGACATGATCATAGCCGCGCGCCTTGTGGACGGCGTGGATGCGGCCATTGCCCATATCAAGACCTATGGATCGAACCACACCGAGGCGATCCTGACGGAAAATGACGCCACAGCGGCCCGATTCTTTGAACGGCTGGACAGCGCGATCTTGATGCGCAACGCCTCCACCCAGTTTGCAGACGGGGGCGAGTTTGGTATGGGCGGCGAAATTGGCATTGCCACGGGCAAGTTGCACGCGCGCGGTCCCGTAGGGGCCGAGCAACTGTGCAGTTTCAAATATCTGGTCACCGGAGACGGAACAATCCGCTGACCCTTAGAAGGTGAATTGAACCTGCGTTTCGGTGATCTCGGTGGTCAGTCGGCGATGCTGGCGCGCCAGTTCTTCGGCGATCAGGGCGAATTGCACATGGGCCGGGCCCAGATCGGCGCTGTGTCCTTCTGTCAGCACACCCCAAATCGCGGGATCGATCTTGAGCCGTTCTGCCGAACCCGTCAGGGTCCAGCGATCCTCGCCCTGAACAAGGGTGATCGCCCCCCCAAAGGGCATCGCGGTTTCAAGGCACAAAACCAGCAACAACGCCAATTTGACAGAAGATCGGGGCATCTTGGCTTGAACGGTCAGCTCAATGCGCAGCCTTGTCCCCCGCGTGGTGTCCGACAGAATCTGCTCCACTTCCGTGCGCGCGATCTGGCTTTCGCCCGCAGAGGCCCCAAAGGCGAGCCGGAAGAACCGGATCTTGGCATTGGCATGCGCGACGCTTTCTGAAATCAGCGCCAATTCCGGGCTGCTTTGGGCTCCGTCCATCAGCATCAATTCAACCCCATTGCCGATGGCGCCGATCGGACTGATAAGATCATGGCAGATGCGCGATCCGATCAGGGCCGTGAGATCAAGTTTTTCGGACATGGGAGAATCCTTTGGGGCAGGGCGGTGACGGCAATTGGATGCGGCTGGAACCGGGGATGCTGGTGCGCCACCCCGACCGGGCCGATTGGGGCCTGGGGCAGGTGCAATCGGCAATCGGATCACGGATCACAGTCAATTTCGAACATGGCGGCAAGGTTGTCATCAATCTGGCTAACGTGGTTTTGGTTCCGGTCTTCAACCCCTAGGGGCGTCGCGGGGCCAATAGGGCCAAGATTGCGGCGTTCTGCAACCCTTGATTGCCGCGCCCGCACCCGGCATTACCGATCGCCTTTGCCGCGATTGCAAAAGGATCCCGGGTTGCCTAAGACCAAGGAAGGCCCATCTTCAGGGTCGTTTAGGGGAAGCAGGCGATTGTCCGTGATGATCACCGAAGAGACGGGTCTCACTCTGCGCTTGGCGCGCGATGCACAGGATTTGGCGTCGGCGCAGCGCCTGCGGTATCAGGTCTTTGTCGAAGAACTGGGGGCAACCGGCTCCATGGTGGATCATGCGGCCCGCTTGGAACGCGATGCCTTTGACGACGTCTTTGAACATCTGTTGCTGATCGACGAGGCGCGCGCCGCCTCGGGGCAGGATCATGTCGTGGGGGTCTACCGATTGATGACCTCTGAACGGATGGCGCTGGCGGGGCGGTATTATTCCGAAGACGAATTTGACTTGGGCCCGCTGAAAGCCTCGGGTCGCAAGCTGGTGGAACTGGGGCGCTCTTGTGTGCACCCCGACTATCGGGGCGGCGCGGCGATGTTGCTTCTGTGGAACGGCCTTGCCGATTTCGTGCTGGAGCGCGGCATCGAAGTGATGTTCGGCGCGGCGTCGTTCCACGGCACCGCTCCGGCCCCCTTGGCGCAGGCATTGACCTATCTTCACCATCATCATCTGGCACCTCCCTCGCTGCGCGTTCGCGCCAAAGGCCAGCACCGCCAAGAGATGGCCCTGCTGGACCCGCAAAGCGTGACCCGGGCGGCGGCGATGGCGCAGGTGCCGGCCCTGATCAAGGCCTATCTGCGCCTCGGCGGGTTCGTGGGCGACGGGGCCTTCATCGACGGGGCCTTCAATACGATTGATGTCTGCCTTGTCATGGACACCGAAAAGATGAGCGCCCGGCACCGCGACTTCTACGTTCGCCGCAACGGACGCGACACATGAGCGATTGGAAGGATGCCGAACTTCCGCCCCAACCCATGGGGCCGGGCGGATGGCTGCGTGTCTTGGTCCGCGGCCTCGTTCTGGGCACGGTTACCTTTGGCGGCTTGGGCGTTTTGCTGCTGATCCGGCTGATCGAGGCTCCCGTCTTCGCCCCCCGCCGCCCGATCACCGCCCTAATCACCCAAGGCGTGTGCCGCGCGGCCTTTCCGATCTTGGGCCTCAGGCTCACCGTCACCGGCACCCCCATGCGCCACCGCGGCGCCGTCGTGGCCAATCATTCGTCTTGGCTTGACATCTTTTCCTTGAATGCCGCGCAACGGGTCTATTTTGTGTCAAAATCCGAAGTGGCAGCATGGCCCGGCATCGGATGGCTGGCCCGGGCAACCGGCACTGTTTTCATTGCCCGCAAAGGCCATCAGGCGAAACGCCAACAACAGATGTTCGAAGACAGGTTGCGCATGGGCCACCGGCTGTTGTTCTTTCCCGAAGGAACCTCTACCGACGCGACCCGCGTGCTGCCCTTCAAATCCACCCTGTTTGAGGCGTTTTACACCCATGGTCTGGATCAGATATTGCATATCCAGCCGGTCACTGTGGTCTATCATGCGCCCAAGGGCCAGGATGCGCGGTTTTATGGCTGGTGGGGCGATATGGATTTCGCGCCGCACCTTTTGATGACGCTGGCCGCGCGGCGTCAGGGCGCGGTCGAGGTGATCTTTCATCCCGAACTGGCTGTCGATCAGTTTGCCGATCGAAAGGCACTGGCGGCGCGCTGCGAGCAGATCATCCGCAGCGCCCATCCTTTGGCCCGTCTGACCGATCAGATGCAATCTGCCAACGCCTGACAGCCGGGCACAAAACCACCCGGCGCGGTGCGCGCTATACGATGGGCGCGATCAGGGTCTTCAGCGCGGCAACGCAGTCGTCCGCCGACCAGATTTCCTCGCCGATGCCAAAGAAATCGGTGACAGGGCCGAATTTCGCAACCAGCGTCTGGGTCAGGGCACCTTCGGCGATACAGGGCACTTCGATCACCTCGCTCCACCATTCGAACAGATCAAACTCGGCGGTTTCGCCCTTGCCCAGATGGCTTTGCCCGATGGGGCCAAAGGCGGCGTAATCGGCACCGGCTTCGCCCGCGCTCATTCCCTCGTGCCGGGTGACGCCGCAATAAGCCCCGACGATGGCATCGCTGCCCAGATTTTTGCGGACCGTCCGCACCGATCGTGCCCCGTCTGTCAAATGCACGCCGTCCAGCCCCAGCCGTTCTACCATCAACACGTGGTTTTCAATCACGATGGCCACGTCGCGCTGATGGGCAACCAGACGGGCCGCATCGGCCGCACGCAGAATCGTGTCTTCGTCGCGGCTGGCCAGCGCAAGCCGCACGCAGGCTATGTCCACCGCATCCAGCACGGCGGCCAACCGATCCGGGAAAACCTCCAGATCAAAGGCGGGCGGGGTGATCAGCGTGATCTGGGGGCGTTCGTCTTGCGACATTATGGGTGTCCTTGTGGCCTGAACCCTCCCTTAGCGACTTTTGTTGTGGGTTTCCAGCCGCCGCCCGCAGGTGCGCCGCCTTGCCCCTTTGGGGGCAAGCAGGTATCACCGCAGGCCAAAGCCGTTTCGAAAGGTCCTGCATGATCCCGCCCGTATTCGTTTTTGTTCGCCCCCAGATGGGCGAAAATATCGGGGCGGCCGCGCGGGCCATGCTGAACTTTGGTCTGGACAGGATGCGTGTTGTCGATCCGCGCGATGGCTGGCCCAACCCCCGGGCTGCGGCCATGGCATCTGGGGCGGGGCGGGTGCTCGACTTTGCCGGTCTGTTCCCTGACGTCCGCTCGGCCGTGGCCGATTGTGACTATATCTTTGCCACCACGGCGCGCGGCCGCGAAATGGTCAAACCAATCATGACGCCCCAGCGCGCGATGGAACTGACGCGCGAATTGGTGGCACAGGGCAAAAAGGTGGCCGTGCTGTTCGGGCCCGAACGCACGGGCCTCGAAAATGAAGATATCGTTCATGCCAATGCCATCGTCACCGTTCCGGTGAACCCCGAGTTTCCCAGTTTGAATCTGGGCCAATGCGCGCTGCTGGTGGCCTATGAATGGCAGCGCCAGATCACGCAGGTCGCCCCCGAAGTCATGGGACTGGCCCGCACCGAATTCGCCGGCTCGCTGGAGGTAGAGCGGCTGGCAGATCACTTTGAAGAGCGGTTAGAGGTCGCGGGGTTCTTTTTCCCGCCCACAAAGGCGCAAGGAATGCGCGAAAACATGCGCAACATGTGGTCGCGCCTGAATCTCACCCGCGCCGAAGTTCAAACATTTCACGGCATCTTGCGGCAAATTGCCTTTAAGCTGAAAAGCCAAGACCCCGAGGCATAGCAGCGCGGCCCTGCCGCAGGGCCTTGAAGGCGGCAAGGGGCAGGCCTAGTGTCCCTTGGCAAATGGAGGCATGACACATGGCCGGGAAGCGTAAGCTTTTTGAAGAGGTTGGGGCGGGCGCGCAGGCCCCGGTTCTGCCGCAAGGCGGGCTGATCGACGGGGCAGGACGCGGCGCGCGCGGGGCCATCCGACTGTGGTTGGCGCTGATCTTTCTGCTGGTGGCCGCGATGATCATCGTCGGCGGATTGACCCGCCTGACTGACAGCGGGCTGTCCATCACCGAATGGAAACCGCTGCATGGGGCGATCCCCCCGCTGAACGCGGCCGATTGGGCGGAAGAGTTCGCAAAGTACCAAGCCAGCCCCGAATATCTTCTGCAAAACAAGGGAATGGATTTGGCAGCTTTCAAATCCATCTTCTGGTGGGAATGGGGGCACCGTCAATTGGGCCGGGTGATCGGTCTGGTCTGGGCCTTGGGCTTTTTCGGCTTTCTGGTCGCCCGGAAAATTCCGGCGGGCTGGACAGGGCGACTGCTGCTGCTCGGCGCTTTGGGCGGGCTGCAAGGCGCGATCGGGTGGTGGATGGTGTGGTCCGGCCTGCAAGGGCAGCGGGTAGATGTGCAATCTTACCGTTTGGCCACCCATTTGGGGCTGGCCTTCATCATCTTTGGCCTGATCACATGGTATTTCCTTTTGCTTGGGCGGTCCGAAACAGATCTGATGCAGGCGCGCCGCGCCGGCGAGGCAAAGTTGAAAGGTCTG
>CANHLE010000085.1 GCA_947461435.1 Paracoccaceae bacterium
ACAGTTGATGCTTCTTTGCACCCTTTTGGCTGATCCTGCGCCGCGCGCACGCGCCGCCTTCAACGGTGTGGCGGCGCAGCAGGTGGATGATTTCCGCGATTTCATCCGCCTTCACTATGTCAGCGAGCGTCGGGATTCGGCGTTTTGGCAAGATGTTGCGGGCAGCCATCCTTCGGACGTGACGGACAAGCTGAGCCATTGGGCGGGCCGCGTGCCGATGGCCGAAGATTTTCGACCATTGCCCCTTGGGCTGCCGCATGTGACCCATGAACTGCATGTGCCAGTTCTGGATGGTTTGGGGTTGCTGGACAAAACCAAGGCAAAAGTTTGGCTTGCCGAACGTCCGCAGCTGCGTACTGCGGCGCGCAAAGCGGCGGAGACGCTTGAACGCGAATACCGCGTCGCCGCAGGTAAAGCCATTCCGCACAGGGCGTTTTTGAATTCGCTGACCGCCCGTTCAGCGGCCTAAACCGCTTCTGCCCGGGTGGCGCGAAATTCCAATGGCGACATTCCCCTTTCCCGCCGAAAGACCTTCGCCAGATAATTGCCATCCGAAAACCCGGTCAATTGCGCGACATCCGAGACGGTCATTTCTGTTGCCAGCAGCAACCGTTCCACCCGCTCTAGCCGCCGGCCCAGAACGAAGGTTGACGGCGCCTGTCCCGTTGCTTCGGTGAACCGCCGAACAAAATGCGCCCGGCTTATTCCGGCGACAAGCACCAATTCCTCGACCGAGAGATTTGAGCCAAGATTGCCCTCTACAAAAGGCAGAATACGGGCCAGTTCCGTCGGTAAAGGGGCAGTACCGGCCTGCGATTCTGCCGCAACGGCGTCATGCAGAACGCTTAACGCGCCATAGGCTTCGGTCGAAAACTGACCCGGCGCAAGGCCCGTTACGGCCAGCAGCGACAGGCAATGCCCGGCCAGCCGATCGACCAAAGGAGCGGGAAGCGACAAGACAGGGCCGCTGATGTCAACGACGGCGCGCGCAAGACGAAGCGCCTCGCGGCCGGACAGCAAAAACCAGAAGTATTCCCAGTTTCCGCCTCTTTCTAGGAAATAGCGGTGGTCATGCGGCATGGTCACAAGCATGGTTTGACCTGGTCTTAGGCTGTAGCGGGTACCGGCAAAGTCAAGACGACCCTCGCCCACAAGGGTGTGCTGAATCACCAGGAATGGCGAGGTTCCGCGTTTCAGACCATCCCAAGAGTAGACTTCGTTGCGACGCTGTTCATACCCGGCCGCAACCGCGACGCAGTGGAGCGGCGAGCCTGAGTTGGGGCGCTGAAAACTTTGAACATCGTGGCCATGGTTCAACAAAGCAGAAAGCATGAAATTACCCGCGTTCGCACAAGAATTCTGTATACCGGAACAGGGGCCCCCGCCTATCGTTATTTCAGGGTTGATCGCGGAGGAGCGGACATGACATTCAAGATTACCATTATTGGCGCAGGGTCAGTGGGGTTCACCAAGAAGCTGTGTTCAGACATTTTGAAGGTTGCGGAATTCGAAGATATCGAAATTGCCCTGACCGATATCAACGCCCATAATCTGGATATGGTGGCGCAAATCATCCGCCGCATCGTCGATGTGAATGGATTGAAAACCCGCGTTACGGCGACGACCGACCGACGCCGTGCGCTGGAAGGCGCGCGGTACATCATGAATGTCGTGCGGATCGGTGGGCTGGAGGCCTTTCAATCTGACATTGGCATTCCGTTGAAATACGGCGTTGATCAGTGCGTCGGAGATACAATCTGCGCGGGCGGCATTTTGTATGCGCAGCGCGGAATTCATTCCATTCTGGAGTTCTGTCAGGATATTCGGGAAGTGGCCGCCCCGGGAGCGCTTTTGCTGAATTATGCCAACCCGATGGCCATGATGACGTGGGCCGCAATTGACGTGGGCCGCGTCAACACGGTGGGTCTGTGTCATGGGGTGCAAAATGGGCATGCCCAGATTGCCCGCGTGTTGGGCGTTCCAAAGGAAGAAACCGATATTGTGTGTTCGGGGATCAATCACCAGACGTGGTATCTGGATATTCGGCATAACGGACGCAAGGTGAGCCGCGAGGAATTGACCGCGGCGTTTGAGGCGCATCCGGTCTATTCCAAACAGGAAAAGGTGCGGATCGACGTGCTGAAGCGGTTTGGATATTATTCCACTGAATCCAACGGGCATTTGTCGGAGTATCTGCCGTGGTACCGCAAGCGGCCGGATCAGATTTTGGATTGGATCAGTCTGGACGAATGGATTCACGGCGAAACCGGCGGTTATCTGCGCTATACCACCGAAAACCGGAACTGGTTTGACACGGATTTTCCGGTGTTTCTGGACGAAGCGGGCAAGCCACTTTCGGGGTACGAGCGCACCGACGAACACGCCAGCCATATCCTTGAGGCGCTGGAAACCGGGCGCACCTATCGGGGGCATTTCAATGTCAAGAACGGCGGAGCGATCAAGAACCTGCCAGCGGATTGCATTATCGAAAGCCCCGGCTTTGTGGATCGCTTCGGAATCAACATGGTCGAAGGGATTACCTTGTCAGACGCTTGCGCGGCCACCTGCATGGCGTCGATCAATGTGCAACGCATGGGTATGAAAGCCGCCATTTCCGGCGATGTGGAACTGTTGAAACAATCCGTGCTGCATGATCCGCTTGTTGGGGCGATTTGCACCCCTGAAGAGGTTTGGCAGATGGTTGATGAGATGCTTGTCGCGCAGGAAAAGTGGCTTCCGCAATATGCCCATGCGATTCCCGCAGCGAAAAAACGGCTTGAGAACCCCAAGGTCAAGACCCGCGAATGGGCAGGGGCGGCCCGTCAACATGTGAGAAATGTGCAGGAAATGCGCGACGCGGACACCAAACGCAAGGCGGCAGGAAAGGTCGAACTCGGCAAACGAGTGATGTCGTAATCAGGTTTGCGGGGCGGCTGCAATGGCCGCCTCGAGCCCGCCGCCATTGATGATATCGGCCAGTGTCAAACTTTCGATCATCACCAGATAGGTCCAAAACACATCTGCAAAGACCCGCCGAATTCGGCAGGTCGCCTCGTCCGCGCAATCTTCGCAGCGTTGATACGAATTTCGCGACAGGCACTGTAGCGGCGCCATCGGCCCATCAATCAACCGCAATAGTTCCGAGACAGAGACCTGCGATGGTTCCTTGATCAATTGGTAGCCGCCGGCGCGCCCGCGCGTTGACGCAATCAAGCCGGCATTTCGGATATCAAGCAAGATATGTTCCAAAAACCGCTTGGGCGCGCCGGATCTTTTTGCGATCTCTTCAATGCGCAAGGCTTGATTGGCTGCGGCGCGCTCGTCGCCCAGAACCATCAGCGCCTTGAGCGCATATTTCATCTTTTGCGTAATCATGCCTTATCTTAGCCAAGTCGAAAGGGCGGGACAAGCAATGCTGACTGGCGCAGTCGTGATTACCGTTTGATCGTTAGGACTTGGCCAGCCTTTGCCTCTTGCCAGTCACTTTTGGTGCCGTCGGGCCAAAAGATGCGCACTTGGGCCGAGGCCGCGTTTCCTATTCCGAAGTGGAAGGGCGCCCATTGGCCGCTGACGTGGCCGCCGCCCACGGTAATTTCGCGCCGTTGCAGATGTTCGCCCGTCTTCAGTTCAATCCAAGCCCCAATGGCGCCCCGGTTGCTGCCAGACTGAACAACGGAAATGTTTACCCACTGGCCGTTGGTGCCCAGATTCCGCCAGATTTGGGGGGCTTCCCAACGGTTCACGACCAGAATGTCCAGCATCCCATCATTGTTGAAGTCGGCGACCGCCCCGCCCCGCCCTGTCTTCATGCTGGCGACACCGGCCAGCGCGCCAGCTTCGAAAAAGGTGCCATCAGCGCGTTGCAGCAACAGGTTGTTGGGGTCATTCGTGGCAAAATCGGGCATCTGGGCCACATTGCCCTTGGCAACAAACAGATCAGCAAAGCCGTCGTTATTGACGTCTTCAAACTGGGCATGCCACGCGGTTGACGGACGAAGGTCGCCGCCCGTGTAGGGGCGATGGGCGGTGATGCCGCGTTTGAACGCCTGGTCGGAATATTGGGGCAAAACGGGCTGACCGTCCGCAGGTTTGTTCAGCACCTGCAACTTGTTGTCAGCCATCGATGTCAGGAAAAGTTCGTTTGACCCGTCCGCATCCAGATCGCGACTTGCAATTCCCATGCCCCAGATTTTCAGACGTTTCCAGCCTTCCTTTTCGGTGTAGGGCTGAGGTTCAGCGCCCACAGGCAGGTGCCACAACTGTTCTTGCCCACCTTTGTAGTATTCCCGATCATTGGAGATGCGCAGATCGCGAACACCAGCGCCATTCCAGTCTGAAAACAGCATGGACAGGGCGCAAAAGCTGGGTTTAAGGGCGGCGGGCGGTGCAAAACCCGTGCCCTTGGCATTTGGCCGATGCAGCCAATTGTCGGTGCACGATCCCCAAGGAAACGCCTCTTCTTCTCGGTCAAGATAGTTGCCGATTGCCAGCGTTGGCCATTTTGCACCCGGTTCCCACGTGGCGGTAAAGGCCGTGGACCATGCGTCGCCCCCCTCAAAACCCCAATCAGAATTGGCGTTCACAAATTGGCAATTCCCAAGGCCGCGCATGAGGTGATTTTCGCCCACGCGCAGGATCATCAAATCGGTGATCCCGTCACTGTCAACATCCAAGGGATAGGCACCCGTTACGGCCGTTTGATCAAGGCCCGATACCGGTTCAAACTGGATGCCGCCGGCCGTTTCGGACACGTTACGATACAGTCCCGCGGGTCCTTCGCCGCCGGCGACAAAAACATCCAGCCGGTCATCGGCATCGCAATCGAACACCGCCGCGCCGCCCCCGACCATATACTGCCAGTCCCCAAGATAGGGTGTCGCAAGATTCGCAGTCGCTGTGTCTTCTGCGAACAGCGGAACGACAGGATCTTGCGCCCGAAGTACGCCGGGGCACAGCGACAGCGCGACAAAGATTAATTTATGCACGAGTGTTCACTTTCAGGACATAGCCGGCAACACAGGAACCCTGCTTGAGGCCCATATCAATGGCGGGCCGAAAGTGGATGCCGCCATACAGCCGAGAAATCGCGGCCTCTTCCGCAGCGGCCTGAAAGCTGGCAAATTCGCGCGGCTTTAGTCCATCATCAGCGTGGGTTGCGTCCGTGAAGGCGAAATTCGTGCCGAAAAGGGCCGCCAAAACGCCTGCGGCCGCACCGGACTGGGAGGAATGGCCAGAGGGGAATTCCGGAAACGGCGGGGTATTCAACAAAGGTTCCCATTTGGGATCGATAACGCGGCGGATATAGGTAATGGGCCGCAGCAGATCCACTTCGTATTTTGACCGCCAGCATGCGATGAATCCATCGGCGATTGCCATGCCCAAAAGGGCCAGTGTTTCCACCTGAAGCGGCAGAGGTGTCGCGTCCCGCTCAAAGATCTGCATGGCGATCGAGACCCAGTGCCCGGGAGGTGTGGGGGACAGCATGGGATCATCGGACCAAAACCGCGCAATCGCCTTTTGGTCGTCTGTCAAGGATTTGGATGTTTCGTAGACGTCCATCGCGTCGGCATAAAAGGTGGATGTGGGATCTTCGCTGTAGTCAATTGGCGTGGGAAGGCCGCACAAATCGCCCTGTGGCAAAGTAAAGGGACGGTTTTGGCCCCAATTTGGCAAGAGCGGTTTTTGCTGAACGGCGACGGTTGAGGTTGGAACCCAATGCGCCGGTCCCTCTGTCAGGGCATAATCAAAAGGAAAGCCCATATTTTCGATCACAGCCCCGCCGTCATTCGCCGACCAAGCGAGAATATGTTCTGACACGGCAAGGCCGTAAGCCATTGAGCGGGTGACAACTTCTGGTGCGGTGCCCTCTGCGGCAAGGGAATCAAGTTTCTTGGTCATGGCCAGCATCGCCCGCTGCCCGGTTGGCCCCGTATTACCGAAATGAGCGTTCATGGAATGCACAAGAGCGCCGTGCAAAATGCAAGCTTCGTCATAGGGCGCGTTGTCGCGCGGTGGTACGGGGGCCAGCCCGTTCACCTGACCGGCCATTGACCGAAAATCGGGGTTACCGGAAGCGACGGCTTCGAACACGGTTACACCCAGATAGGCAAAGGCCCGGCTGGCCACGGGGGGTGAATAGGTGGCCGTATGCCGGATCAATTCCAGCAGCAGCTTGTACCAGGTATCCAACACCTTGGTGGCTTTATTGCTGTCAATGGCGCGGGCAGGAAAGGAAAAGGCAGCCAACGCCGATGACGTCGCCGCGCCCAAAAGAAGGGCGCGGCGGGTAAGTGTTTTATCCGTCAAACGGATCATACAAAACGGTTCCACAGATTTTCAAGACGCTCTTGTTTGCCCGACTTCGGCTGCGGCTCAAGGCTTTCTTTTGTCACGCGCGCCGCTGCGTCCTCAAGACTGCCTTTGAGCATGGCCTTTGCCGGGGTGCTGTTCCAACCTGCGTAACGCGCGGTCCGGTGTGCTTCGAGTTCGCCAGATTCAAGCAGGGCGGCCGCTGATTTAAGGGCCCTTGCGCAGGTGTCCATGCCGCCGACATGGCTAAGCACCAGGTCGGCCGGATCCAATGATTGCCGGCGGATCTTGGCGTCAAAATTCGTGCCGCCCGTGGTATAGCCACCTGCCCGAAGAATTTCGTAGAAGGCCACGGCCTTTTCCGCATGGTTGTTCGGGAATTGGTCTGTGTCCCAGCCGGATTGATAATCGTTCCGGTTCATGTCGATGGAACCGAAGATGCCCAAAGCGGCCGCTGTGGCAATTTCGTGTTCAAAAGAATGGCCAGCAAGAATGGCATGGCCCTGTTCGATGTTCACCTGAACCTCTTTTTCAAGTCCGAAGTCTTTCAAGAAACCATAGACCGTCGATACGTCGTAGTCATATTGATGCTTTGACGGCTCTTGCGGCTTTGGTTCGATCAGGATGGCGCCATTGAAGCCCATTTTATACTTGTATTCAACGACTTGCTGCAGGAAGCGGCCTGCGTTTGCGCGCTCGATCGACAGATCGGTGTTCAACAGGGTTTCATACCCTTCGCGCCCGCCCCACAGGACATAGTTCTGTCCGCCCAGCTTCATCGTGGCGTCAAGATTGGCTTTCACGGTCGCGGCCGCATAGGCATAGACGTCTGGATCGGGATTGGTTGCGGCGCCCGACATCCAGCGGCGGTGGCTGAACAGGTTCGAGGTTCCCCACAAAAGCCGCGCTTTGTGTTGCGTCTGCTTTTGGGCGATGTAATCGACCATCTCATCCAGATTGCGTTTGCTTTCGGCAAAGGTTTTGCCTTCGGGGCGCATATCCGCATCATGAAAGCAGTAGAAGGGCGCGTTCAGGATATCGAAAAGTTCGAACGCCACATCCGCCTTCATTTTTGCGTGGTCCATGCTGTCGCCGAACCAGGGACGTTCCAAGGTTTGGCCGCCAAAGGGATCGCCGCCCTGATAGGCAAACGAATGCCAATAGGCCACGGCAAAGCGCAGATGATCTTCCATCCGCTTTCCCATGATCACTTCGTCTGGATTGTAGTGCCGGAAGGCGAATTCATTGGACGAATTCGGTCCTTCGTACTTGATTGCGGGAATTCCCTTGAAATAGTCGGTCATCGGTTTGGCTTTCGGCAGAGATGAAGGAAAAGACCCGCCCGTTTCGGGGCGGGTCCTGAGGGGTCAGGCTGCTTGCGCGGGCTTTTTGCCCATAATGATCATGCCCAGAATATCATCGTCGGTGACTTCGTTCACGTTCACTGTACCCACACGTTGGCCGTTTTTCATAACTACGGCCCGATCACACAATTTCATCACGTTATGAATGTCGTGTTCGATCAGGAAGATCCCCAGGCCTTGGGCCTTAAGCTCTTGAATAAGCTCTGACACCATCTGGGTTTCGTGGGGGCCAAGGGCGGCAGTCGGCTCGTCCATGATCAGGATTTTTGCGTTGAAGTACACTGCGCGGGCGATGGCGACTGACTGGCGTTGGCCGCCAGACAAGGCCGAAACTGGCACCCGGAACTTTTTGAAATTCGGATTCAGGCGGCCCATGATCTTGCGGGTTTCTGCCTCCATTTTGGCATCATCCACAAAGCCCATCGAATTGACCAATTCGCGGCCCAAGAACAGGTTGGATGCCGCATCCAAGTTGTCCGCAAGGGCGAGCGTTTGGTAAATAGTTTCGATGTTCAAAGCGCGGGCGTCACGCGGGTCGGTGATTTCCACTTTTTCGCCGTTGATGCGAATTTCGCCGCTGTCTGCTTTGTAGGCGCCTGAAAGACATTTTATCAGGGTCGATTTTCCGGCCCCGTTATGCCCCAAAAGACCGACGACTTCACCGGGATAAAGATCCACCGACACGTGATCAACAGCGCGGATCCCGCCGAAAGAGATCGAAATATCACGCATTTCGACCAGAGGAGTTGCTTTGTTTGACATTCTCTCGCTCCTCACTTGGTTTTCTTTTTGTAGATGATGTCCAAGTAGACCGCCAAAACCAGCGCGACCCCGACGACGATCTTGCGGTAAGATCCGTCGCCAAACCCGATCAACACCATGCCGGTTTGAAGGGACTGCATGACCAAGGCACCAATGATTGCGCCATAAATCGTGCCGACGCCGCCAGCCAGTGAGGTGCCCCCCACAACGGCTGAAGCGATGACATAAAGTTCTTCAAGATCGCCAAGGGCGTTGGTGGCGGAGTTCAGACGCGCCGAGGCGACCACGGCCGCCAGACCGGCCAGCATTCCCATCAGCGAGAAGATCTTAGTCGTCATCCAGCGTGTGTTGATGCCGGCCAAGGCGGCGGCTTCTGGGTTGCCACCGATGGCAAACACGTACCGGCCAAAGCGCGTGCGTGTCATCAAGATCGTCATCATGATGCCGACAAAGGCCATGATCAGAACCGGAATGGCAAAGCCATGGCTGATGAACAACCCTTCCGGCGGCACGACAACATCGGGATTTGCCTTGATATAGGCCTCGACGATACCTTTAGGCCAAGGATAGGCATTGACCACCAGAACAGAGCCGATCAGTGCCCCACAGCCGAGGCCCGCGACGGCGACTTCGGCCCACATGGGGCGCAAGGGGAAATCGTGCAAACGGCGGGCCGCGCGTGCGCTTTTGAGAACCCAAAGGATCGCAGCACATCCAAGAAGGCCCACAATCCAGCTTCCAACCGCACCAACAGCGCCGTAGGGGCCGCCGCCCAAAAGGGCAAAGGTTTCATCGACAGGGGAAATCGTTTTGCCGTCGGCCGACAAGAACGCCATGCCGCGCCAAACCATCAATCCGCCAAGTGTGACGATGAAGGACGGAATGCCGCGATACGCAATAAGCCAGCCATGGAACGCACCAATGCCGGCCCCGACGATCAGACCGACGATGGCCGTGATGATCCAGATCATCGGGTGGCCCAGACCCAGATACTGCGGCAGGATCTGAACCTGAAGCAGGCCCATGACCATGCCCGTGACGCCGACAAGCGAACCGACAGACAGATCGATGTTGCGGGTGACGATCACCAGCACCATCCCCGTCGCCATGATTCCGGTCACGGCGGTCTGCACGGACAGGTTCCAAAGGTTGCGGGGCGTCAGAAAGTTACCGCCATCCCCGAATACAGTGCCGTAAAGGTGAAAGCTGACCCAGATCAACAAAAGCGCACCAACCATACCCAACATCCGGGTGTCCAGTTCGGTAGCGCGCACGAAGCGTGTGATAGGCCCAACCTGAAGGTCGCTTCCCTGTGGGGCATGGGGGGGGGCGGTGTTTGTGTCTGACATTTCCTCGTCCAAAATAATGAGAGGGGGAACGCGGAGCCCTTACCAGTCAAATGGACTGAAGTTGCTAAAATGACCGCCAGTGCGGTCATTCAAGGGCATTCCAAGTTCTTGCTTCAAGAGACGACGTCGGCCCGGTGGGCCGACGTCTGAAGATTTGGCTGATGCCTTACTGGCAGGCAGCAACGCCTTCCATTGCGCCTTCGCAAGCCTGTTCTTTGGTGATGTGACCACCATCGATTGCCAGGTTCAGCGTGTCCTTGGTGATCGCCGTTGGCGTCAGAAGAATCGCGCTCATTTCAACGCCATTCGCGCCGCCATTGAACATCGATGCCCCTTCGATATCCGCCAAAGCGGTTCCCGAAGCCAAAGCCGAGGCGATTTCGCCGGCGGCCTTGCCAAGTTGACGCGAGTCTTTCCAAACCGAAACGGTCTGGGTGCCACGCGCAACGCGGTTGATAGCAGCCAAGTCGCCGTCCTGGCCACCGACTGGGATGACGAGACCTTGGGCCGACAGAGCAGCCACAACACCGCCAGCCATGCCGTCATTTTCGGACAGAACAGCGTCAACTGCGTTGTTGTTGGCGGTCAGGATCTGCTCCATGTTCTTCTGGGCATTCTCTGGCTTCCAACCGTCAGAATTGGCTTCTCCAACGATCTTGATCGTTCCGGCCTTCACAGCCTCGCCGATCACTTCTTCCATGCCTTCACGCAGGAAAGCAGCGTTCGGATCGCCGGGGTCGCCCAGGATGATTGCATAATTGCCATCCGGCTTAACCTTCATGACTTCTTCAGCGATGATTTTGCCAACGCCTTTGTTGTCGAAGGTCAGATAGAATGTACGCGCATCTTCGATCAGACGGTCATAGCCTACAACTGGGATACCTTCGGCGGCGGCTTTCTCGATGGCCGGCCCGATGGCGTCTTTGTCCCATGCGTTGATGATCAAGGCGTTCACGCCCTGTGCGATCAGCGCGTCGATGTCGCTCAACTGCTTTTCCGAAGACGATTGAGCGTCAGCCGAAACGTAGGTGTTGCCAGCAGCTTCGATTGCAGCAACCATGGCTGCTTCGTCGATCTTCCAGCGCTCTTCTTGAAAGCTGGCCCACGACACACCGATTTTCATGCCTTCGGCCCAAGCTGCGGACGAGAAAGCGGTCGCCGCGAGCAGCGCAGCGATCAAACTCTTTTTCATATAGTCCTCCCAATGACTATGGCCCCGTTTTCGGGCCGGCTTGGCGGATTCGCCAATGCCCAAAGACACTGCCGCTGAATAATTCGGTTGTCAAATTTAAAAATACAAATCATGCTTCATTTATTCCCTTGAGCCCGGATTTTTGCTGCAACGCAGCGTAAAATTTGGCCAAACCCTGCTTGGACGCCCATGTTTAGTTCGGACGCTGAAAATATTAGCAGTGCTGAGGCCGGGCCCTTCACAGGTCTTTTGGGCGATGCTTCGGGCTGCGGTCCGCTTGTACCGCCCTTGTCTGACGAAGCGCGTCCGCTTCGTCTTCAGATCTTTGAACGGATCCGGGCCGCCGGCCGCACGCCGCGTGTTCAACTGGCGCGTGATCTTTCGATCAGCCCCGCGACCGTGACCGCAGTTACGTCGGAATTGATCGAGGCAGGACTGGTTGAAGAGGTCAGTGACAAGCGCGAGATGGAAACAGCGCGCGGACGCCCGGCTGTTGCGCTGGGTGTTCGTGGGGCCGCCGGCCATGTCGCAGGAATAAAGCTGTCGGACCGTCAGCACATGGCTGTCATCGTGGATTTCGCTGGAAATCTTCTGGCGGACGAGGCCGTTTCGCGCGAACCGGGGGCCATGTCGTCGGAGGCATTGGCCCAAGCCACCCAACGGCTGCTTGGCCGGGTCTGCAAGAAGGCTGGATTGGATCCGCGCGAGCTTTCCTCGGTCGGGGTCGGGGTGCCGGGTTTTGTCAATTCAGCTTTGGGAATTGCACATTGGTCACCCATCCTGACACATCGCGAGGCCCCGCTGCAAAGCCTGCTGAGCAAAAGCCTTGGTTTGCCGGTGGTTATCGACAATGACGCAAATTTGGTGACCCTTGCCGAATTGTGGTTTGGGGCCGGACGAAGCCTTTCGGACTTTGCTGTCGTGACCATCGAGCATGGGTTGGGGATGGGCCTTGTGCTGAATCACCGGCTTTACCGCGGATCGCGCGGGGTGGGGTTGGAGCTTGGCCATACAAAGGTGCAACTTGACGGCGCATTGTGCCGCTGCGGCCAACGTGGCTGCCTTGAAGCCTATGTGGCCGACTATGCCCTTGTCCGCGAGGCGACGACCGCCCTGAACTGGAGTTCGCGCGAACTGCAATCTGTGAACTCCTTGCTTGAAAGCCTCTATGATCAGGCGAAGGCCGGCAATATGGCGGCGCAATCGATTTTTCAGCGCGCCGGACGTTATCTTGCGTTGGGGCTTGCCAACGTGGTCAACCTGTTTGATCCCGAGTTGATTATCTTATCGGGCGAGCGGATGCGGTTCGATTATCTTTATGCGGGGCAGCATATCGCCGAGATGACCGCCCAATCCCTGACGGCCAACAGGCCAGCACCAAAGATCGCGGTGCATGCCTGGGGTGATTTGCTTTGGGCGCATGGTGCGGCGGCGCTGGCGCTGTCTGTGGTTACACAGAACCGGTTTGGGGTCGTGCAAGCGCAACTGGCAGAATAGGACACGGCGCGCATCTGCGCGCCGCGTTCATGTTGTGGGGCAGCCCTAGGCCATCTTGCCGTGGCAATGCTTGAACTTTTCGCCCGAACCGCACGGGCAGGCGTCATTGCGCGCGGGATTCCCCCACGTCGACGGGTCTTCGGCGACGAACCCGGCCAAGGCGGCAGGCGCAGCCACGGGCGCACTGGCGGGCTCTGCGGTCACAGGGGCCGCCGGCGCTGCGGCAGTGACCGACACAGGTGCCTGAGCGGCCGCTGCTGCTTGCTGTTGTGCCAGATACTGGGCGATCATCTGCTTTTGTTGCTCTTCGGTCAGCGGTTGAATTCGGCAAAGGTCTTGCGTCACTTTCTGGCGCAACGAATTCAACATTGATTCAAACAAGGTAAAGCTTTCAGATTTGTACTCGTTCAACGGGTCCCTTTGTGCATAGCCCCGAAACCCGACGACCGAACGAAGATGTTCCAACCGCAGCAAGTGCTCACGCCATTTGGCATCGATCGTTTGCAACAAAAGCGACTTTTCAAAGCTGCGCATGGTTTCGGCACCGAATGCCTGAACCTTCAGATCCATCATCTTGTCGGATTGCTCCATGATGCGCTCGCGCATGGCATCCTGGTCCACGCCCTCTTCTGCCGCCCATTGGGCAATGGGAAGATCCATATTCAGACGATCAACGACGGCGTCATGAAGCCCCGGCACATCCCATTGGTCCGAAAAGCTTTTCGGGGGCATGAAGAAATCAACCACATCATCAACGACAGTATGGCGCATGTCGTTTGCGATTTCGGCCAGATCAGTGCTTTGCATGATTTCAAGCCGCTGGCTGAAGATTGCCTTGCGCTGATCGTTCATCACATCATCAAACTTCAGCAATTGCTTGCGAATGTCGAAGTTGCGGCCTTCAACCTTTGCCTGCGCGCGTTCCAACGATTTGTTGACCCAAGGGTGAACGATGGATTCGCCTTCCTTAAGGCCAAGCTTGGACAGGATTCCATCCAATCGATCGGACCCGAAAATGCGCATCAAGTCATCTTCAAGCGACAAGAAGAATGCCGATCTGCCGGGATCGCCCTGGCGCCCGGAACGGCCGCGCAACTGATTGTCGATCCGGCGGCTTTCATGGCGTTCGGTGGCCAAAACAAACAGACCACCCGCAGCAATGACCGCTGCCTTTTCATCGGCATGCTCGCCTTCGATTTTTGTGCGCAGTTCATCAGGATTCAGATGCGGATCGATCGCGATCGCTTCCATCACCTTCATTTCAACGTTGCCGCCCAACTGAATGTCTGTGCCGCGGCCGGCCATGTTCGTCGCGATGGTGACCGCGTTCAGTTTGCCCGCATCCGCCACGATCTTGGCTTCCTGTTCGTGTTGGCGCGCGTTCAAAACGTTGTGGGTGATGCCGGCCTGCTGAAGCATGCCTGACAGAAGCTCGGATTTTTCGATCGACGTGGTGCCGACGAGAATGGGTTGGCCCTTTGCGTGAGCCTCGTGGATCATCTTGACGATGCCTTCGTACTTCTCGCGCGCGGTGCGGAAGACCTGATCGTCGTCGTCCTTGCGCTGGACCAAGCGGTTCGTCGGTACTTCAACAACGCCGAGACCATAGATTTCCATGAATTCATCGGCTTCGGTCGCGGCTGTTCCCGTCATTCCGCCGAGTTTGTCGTAGAGGCGGAAGTAATTCTGGAACGTCACCGAGGCGAGGGTGATGTTTTCGGGCTGAACCTTGACACCTTCCTTGGCTTCCAAGGCCTGATGTAAACCGTCGGACAGACGCCGACCCTTCATCATGCGGCCGGTGAACTCGTCGATCAGCATCACTTCGTCCTCGCGGACGATATACTGCTGATCTTTCGAGTACAGCTTGTGCGCACGAAGAGCTTGCGTGGCATGGTGCACAATTGTCGTGCTTTCCGGTTCGTACAGGGCCTGACCTTCGGGAAGAATGCCCGCTTCGTGCAGCAGGCGTTCGATGGTCTCGTTGCCATCTTCCGTAAAGGTCACGCCGCGGGCTTTTTCGTCCAACTTGAAATCGTCGGGCGACAACATCGGAATGATCTTGTCGATCTTGGCGTAAAGATCGCTGCGGTCCTGGCTGGGCCCAGAGATGATCAAGGGCGTGCGGGCCTCGTCGATCAGAATGGAATCGACCTCGTCCACGATGGCAAAGTTGTGACCGCGCTGCATCATCTGATCCAGCGAGCCTTTCATGTTGTCGCGCAGATAATCAAAGCCAAGTTCGTTGTTGGTCGCATAGGTGATGTCGGCCTGATAGGCGACCTTCTTTTCTGCGTCTTGTTGATAGGGATAGACGACCCCCGTGGACAGCCCCAGATGCGCAAAGACTTTGCCCATCCATTCAGCGTCACGCTTGGCCAGATAGTCGTTGACCGTCACGACGTGAACGCCCTTTCCGGACAGGGCGTTCAGGTAGGCGGGGAACGTGGCAACAAGCGTCTTGCCTTCACCCGTGCGCATTTCGGCAATGTTACCCTGATGCAGGAAGATCCCACCCATCAGCTGCACGTCAAAGGCGCGCAGACCTAACGCGCGCCGCGCCGCTTCGCGGCAATTGGCGAAGGCTTCTGGCAGGATATCGTCAAGGCTTTCGCCGCCCTCTTGGACCCGCTTTTGATATTCGCGAGTCTTGGCGATAATGCCGTCGTCGCTTAACCCGGTAAACTCCGGTTCCAAGGCGTTGATTTTCGCCACCAGAGGGCGCACCGATTTCACCATACGGTCGTTCGGAGTACCGAAGATTTTCCGTGTGATTGTTCCAAGACCCAGCATATTCTCTCCGCTTGGCCAATATTGATATGCACGCGATGGGCAAGCGGCCCTTGCCCGCCCTCGCCGCCTTCCTTAGAAGATGCGGAGTGGTCGGTCGACCCCGTCGCACGCGACCTGTGGCGATTTAAGGGTTAGGCCTTCCATAGTCAACTTACACACC
>CANHLE010000086.1 GCA_947461435.1 Paracoccaceae bacterium
AATCTGGAACAAGGGTTCTACAGCCTCATGTTCCTCGCTCAGGCGATTACGGCCGAGAATTTGCCACGCCCTATCCATATCACAGTGATGACGACCGGCGCCGCCCAAGTAAAGGATGAGCCTTTGGCCAATCCCGAAAAGGCAACCATCCTCGGCCCCGCGCGAGTGATAGGGCGCGAGGTGCCGGGCATTTCCGTTTCTACCCTTGATCTTGTTTTGCCGCCGCAACCGCGCCGCGGTGTGGCCGATTTGGGCGAGGTCGTGGATCAGGTCTTGGAAGAGTTGTTACAAGAACCGGGTCCACGGACGGCGGCTTTGCGCCGGGGCAAAAGATATGAACAGGGATTAAAGCCCATCCCTTTGCCAAAGGATGATCTTGCGCTGCCTCAAATGGCGCACATCCTGATTACAGGCGGTTTTGGCGGGATAGGACTTACGGTGGCCGAAGACCTCGTGCGCCGCTTCAAGGTACGCCTGACTTTGATCGCGCGCCGAACTTTGCCTGAACGCGTACTATGGGACAAATATCTGACCGCCCATGATCCCGCAGATCCCGTCAGTCGCCGCATTGCGGCGATTCTGCGGTTGGAGGCGCTTGGGGCACAGGTAATTATTGCGTCAGCCGATGTTTGCAACATGGAAGAAATGCAATCGGCGGTCAGCCGGGCCGAGGAAAGGTTCGGCAAGGTACACACGGTTATTCACGCGGCCGGCGTGGTACAAGATGGGCCTTTATTGGCCAAAACGCCTGCACAGGTCGAAGAGGTTCTTGCCCCAAAGCTTCACGGTACGATGGTGCTTGATCGACTCTTCCCAGATGGCGCGATCGCGCAGTTTGTTCTGTTTTCATCCACCTCAACCGTGACCGGCCCGGCAGGTCAGATCGACTATGTGGCCGCAAATGAATATCTGAACGCCTATGCCAAATCGCGCGCGGGCGGAAAAACCCGCGTGATTGCCCTGAATTGGGGCGTCTGGTCCGAAGTGGGGATGGCTGCCGATGTCTTTGCGGATAGGCAGGGACAAAAGCCCGCTGCGCCGATCATACCCCTAAGCCAAAGGATGCTTGACGGGGCAACCTTTGATGGCACAGGAAACCGCATGTTCACGGCCAGCTATGGCGCGAATCGGTGGGTCTTGGATGGTCATAGAACCAAAGGCGGTACGGCCCTGATCCCGGGCACAGGCTATCTCGAAATTGCCGCCGAGGCGATGGCGGCGCAAGGCGAGAGCGGCGCCTTTGAGTTGCAGGATCTGTTTTTCTTTCGTCCATTCGATGTGCCCCCGGCCGAGGTTCGGGACGTGCGTGCAAAGCTGATAAGAACCGATGAAGGGTATGAGTTTGAAGTGCGTTCGGGCAGACCTGTTCAGGGTCGAATCGGATGGCAGTTGCATGCATCCGCACGCATCATCCCAATTGCGAATGTTTCATCGCGGATTTATCCCGAGAAGATTGCGGCCCGTCTGCCGACGCCAGAGTTTGGGCAAGGGCTTCCAAGCCCGCAAGAGGCGCATTTGTCCTTTGGCAATCGTTGGCGGGTTATCCGTTCGCGCAGTCTGGGCGTTCGTGAAGGTTTGGCGCGGTTGACCTTGCCTGCGGATTTCAGCAGCGAACCCAATGACGGATGGCTTTTGCACCCCGCCTTGATGGATATGGCCACCGGTTGGGCCATGGGTTTGATTGAAGGATACCAACCCGATCACCTCTGGGTCCCCGTCAGCTATTCCATGGTCAGGGTGCTGCGCCCCTTGCCCGCCGATATCATCAGCCATGTCCGCTGTGCAGAAGGCAATCACGCAGCGGGTGCCAGCGCTCGGTTCGACGTCACGCTGGCAACACCAGAGGGCGAGGTATGTGTGGAGATTGAAGGCTTTACGATCAAGAAAATTGACGGTCAGCTTGTCTTCCCACAGCCGCAGATCCGAGAGTTGGAGTTTGACCTTGCCCAACGAACGGGCAAGGCAGACTCCCCAGCAGATGCGCGCCTTCTACAGACTTTTTCCATGGGAATTCGACCGCACGAGGGCGCGCAAGCCTTTGCCAGAGCCCTGGGGGCGGGGCAAAGCCAGATCATCGTTTCGTCTTTGGATATTCCCGCACTGATAACGCAGGCAGCCATCACAGAGTTATCGCAGTCGGGAAGCACGAGCTTTGATCGGCCCGATCTTGATACGGCCTATCTGGAACCCACGACAGACATTGAGCGAACCTTGGTCGGCTTTTGGCAAGAACTTTTGGGCGTGGCACAGGTTGGCATCCAGGATAGCTTTTTTGATCTGGGTGGGCATAGTTTGATCGCCGTTCGCCTGTTTGCGATGGTCAAGAAAGCTTTCCGGATCGAGTTTCCTATTTCCGTGTTGTTCGAGGCCCCCACGATTTCTGCCTGCGCCCGCCTTATCGCCGAAGAAATTGGCGATGCGGGCGACGTAAGCTCGAAGGTCAAATCGTCCGAGTCTAAACGCCGCTTTACCCACTTGGTGCCCATGCATGAGGGCGAAGGGGGCCCAAAGACTCCCTTCTTCCTGGTGGCGGGAATGTTCGGGAACGTTCTTAATCTGCGCCATCTTGCGCAACTTCTTGGCGCGGATCGGCCATTTTATGGTCTTCAGGCCCGGGGTCTTTTGGGGGACGCCGAACCGCACAGATCTCTTGTCGATGCAGCGGCGGACTATGTTGCTGAACTGCGTCAGGTGCAGCCTAGTGGACCCTACCTTTTGGGTGGATTTTCGGGTGGTGGTTTGACCGCATGGGAAATGTCGCGGCAACTTGAAGCGCAGGGTGATGTGGTTTCGATTCTTGTCCTTCTTGACACCCCGCTTCCTTTGCGGCCGAAACTGGCGCCCCAAGACAAAGCATTGATAAAGCTTGCGCAACTACGCGCCGAAGGTCCTGGCTTTCTTGCTGACTGGGCCAAAGCACGCTGGGATTGGGAGCGGCAAAAGCGAAAGACGCAGGACACAGGCGCGATCGAAGCGCAGTTTCACAATGCCGGGATCGAAGCTGCGTTCAGGCAGGCAATCGCGGATTTCAGTTTGCCCCGCAGGGAAGGCAAAACGGTCCTCTTTAGGCCACCGTTGGACAAGCATTGGCGCGTCTCTGGGGGCGCCTGGGTGTCGCGTGCAAAAGAATACGTATTTGAAGACAATGACTTGTCCAAATTCGCTCCAAGCTTGGAGGTTGTTGAAGTTCCAGGCGATCACGATTCCATGGTGCTAGAGCCGAATGTTCGCGTGCTGGCGGGTCGTTTGCGGGGGGCGATTGGTGACGTCGAAACTCTTTCCCAAGCCAAGGGAGAGGCCGTCCTGCGACCCCGTTTGGCCAAGGCGGCCGAGTAATGACGCGTTTGCTGACAGTCTTGTTGAATTGGCGATCCGCCGAGATGACTTTGCTGGCGGCAGAGGCCGCCCTTGTGGCCCTGCAAGGGATCGACGGCGCAATGGTTATCGTCGACAACGATAGTCAGGACGGATCGTTTGAATTGATGACGAAAGCCGTGGTGGCGCGCGGCTGGGACAAAGGCCCTCACGCCGTCCGAGTCTTGCAATCAGGTCGAAATGGGGGCTTTGGCGCGGGCAACAACTTTGGGATTCGGGCGGGCTTGCCGGATGGCGCCCGTCCGGACTTTGTCTATGTCCTCAATTCAGATGCGTTTCCGCTCCCAGACGCCATTCGCACTCTTTTGGACCATCTGCAGAAAAACCCAAAAGTGGGATTTGCGGGGTCGTCCATTCACGGCAGCGATGGCGTTCCCCATCGGACAGCTTTTCGCTTTCCCTCAATCGCGTCTGAATTCGAAGGTCAAATACGCTTTGGTCCCGTAAGCCGGTGGCTTGAGCGGTTCATCGTTGCCCGGCCGATTCCGGATATGACGACGCGGGTGGACTGGCTGGCAGGGGCCAGCTTGATGATGAGAACCTCTGTTCTGGATTTGATTGGACTGTTTGATGAGCAGTTCTTTCTTTATTTCGAGGAAACAGATCTGTGCCGCCGCGCTGCCCTTGCCGGCTGGACGACCGATTATGTTGCTGACAGCCGGGTGACCCACATTGGCTCTGCGTCAACGGGTATGAAGACTTGGGATCGGATTCCAACCTTTTGGCTGGACAGCAGACTTCATTACTTCGCGAAGAACCATGGTAGCGCATATGCTGGCCTTGCCACGCTCGCACATATCACCGGCGGTTTACTGTGGCGGACGCGGCTTTTGATCCAAGATAAAGATCGCGGCGATCCACCGCGATATTTGCGGGATATGGCCGCGCATGGTCTTCGCGCCTTAAGCCGGTCACTTTTTGACCGTAAGACGCCGCAGTAAAAGGCGGGCCGGGCCGATTAGGCTTGGCTGCCGTGTGAAAGAGGAATCGATGGGTCAATTTTCAACCATTCTGGTCGGCAACGAAAGTCTTACCCAACAGTGCGGTGCGCAGATTTTGGCGCGCGGACATCGGATTACAGCGGTGATGACGCGGAATATCGAAGTTGCAAAATGGGCCAAGGGCGAAGGACTAAAAGTGGTTCCCACGGGGGAATGGGCCGCGCTGTCCGGGCTGCGGGCCGATTGGATTTTGTCGATAGCCAACCTTTCGGTAATACCGGCTTCCATCCTTTCATTGGCCGAGAAAGGAGCAGTGAATTTTCATGATGGGCCGCTGCCACGTTATGCTGGGTTGAATGCCCCGGCTTGGGCGCTTTTGAATGCTGAGGTACAGCATGGCATTACCTGGCATCTTATCGAAGGTGGTTTGGACGAGGGCGATATCCTTGAACAACGCCTGTTTCAGATCGCCCCAACCGAAACGGCACTGACATTGAATACCCGGTGTTTTGAAGCTGCGATTGAAAGCTTCCCAAGTCTGATGAATCAGCTTGAAAATGGCCTGCAACGGCAAAAACAGGATTTGTCACAACGCAGTGTCTATCTGCGCGCAGATCGTCCCGCGCAGATGGGCCGCTTGGATTTTACCCTTTCGGCGGAATCGGTAGCTCGTTTGGTACGAGCGTTGGACCATGGGCGATATTGGAACCCACTTTGTACCGCCAAGCTTGCCACAAGTTCGCGTGTCTTGAACGTCGGCTTTGCAGAGGTTGTGCCAGGCGGCGGCGTTGCGGGGCAGGTGCTGTCGGCAACTTTCGAAGGGTTGGTTGTTGCCTGTGGGTCGGGCGCGGTTCGTTTGAACAAGCTGACATGTCAAGAAAAGGGCAACAGTGTTTCACCGACTGAAATTGCCGACGTGATCTTACCTGCCGTGACAGAAAACATCGCCTTGACGGCCGTCCTTGCCGATGTTGCTGGTTTTGAACCACAGATTCGCGAGGCCCTTCTGGCAATGGAGCCTGTGACGATCCCCGGCGCATCATCGTCCGCGCACTCTCATTGGCAAAGTTTGCCACTTTCGGCAGACCAACCCGCCAGTCTATCGCTCTTGGGCTTTGCGGCGCTTCGGGCGCTTGGCAAAATCTTTGGCGATTTGGCCTACGCAAAGGGCGGCGCTTTGCCAGGCTACCTTTCGGGGTGGGCACCCTTGCGTGTGAACGGGATCGGCGATCTTGCGTCAGCACCTGACAATTTCGCGCTGGATCTGATGACCCGCGATACCGCGTTGCAGGGGGTTACCGCACCGCATTTGGGTCTGTCCTCTGCTGGGCCCGTCGAAGGGACTGTGATCACGGTGACGACGGATGCCGTTCACTTCGACGCTTCGCGTATCTACATCTCGGAAGTTCGGGCCCTGACCGCCCGAATTGATGCAATTGCAAAGGCAATGTCCGTTAGCGGCGCAGATCCTGCGACAGTACCAAACATGACCGCGGCCGAGATTGATCTGGTCAGTTCTGGTCTGAACCAGACCCTCGCGCCGCGGCTTTCAGACCTTTGCGTTCATCAAGCTTTTGAGACGCAGGTTCTGCGTACCCCCAATGACATCGCGCTTGTCTGTGAAGGCCAAAGCCTGACCTACGCCGCGCTCAACGCTCGGGCAAATCGGGTTGCTCATGTTTTGGCTTCGATGGGTGTAAAGCCCGGGAGTCTTGTGGGTCTTCATCTGCGCCGTGGGTTGGATCTGGTGATTGGTGCGCTTGCAATTCAAAAAGCTGGCGGGGCCTACGTGCCCATGGATCCGGCCTATCCAGCCGAACGCACCGCCCTTTTTGTCGAGGATTCAGGGTGCAAGGTGATCGTCTCCTCGTCCGATCTAACACTGCCGTCCCATCGCGCGCAGATTCTGGCGTTGGATACCGACGCTCGTATCCGTTCTGCCAATGATGGAAACCTGCAATCGGGTGTTCTGCCCAGCGATCTGGCTTACATGATCTATACCTCTGGGTCGACGGGGCGGCCGAAGGGTGTAATGGTTGAACATCGCAACGTGATAAACTTCTTTAACGGCATGGACCAAAGGATCGGGCCCGAACCTGGGGTTTGGCTTGCTGTCACCTCACTTTCCTTTGACATTTCTGTCTTGGAACTGTTTTGGACTTTATCGCGCGGATTCAAGGTTGTGATCTCATCTGATGAAAACCGCGCGCTTGTGTCGTCTGGCCCAATGACCTCAGCCCAAAAGATGGAGTTCTCGATTTACTACTGGGGCAATGACGATACGGCGGCGACCAACAAATACGAATTGCTGCTGGAAGGAGCAAAGTTTGCCGACAATCATGGGTTTGTCGCCGTCTGGACGCCAGAGCGACATTTCCATGCCTTTGGTGGCCCCTATCCGAATCCGTCAGTCACGGGTGCTGCCGTTGCGGCCGTCACGAAAAACATCGCCGTTCGGGCAGGGTCATGCGTGGCGCCGCTGCATCACCCGATCCGAATTGCCGAAGAATGGGCGGTGATTGACAATTTGACAGGCGGACGTACCGGTCTTGCCATGGCATCCGGTTGGCACCCCGATGATTTTGTTTTGCGACCGGAAAACACCCCGCCCGCAAACCGCAAAGCGCTTTTTGAAACAACGGATCAAGTGCGCCGCCTCTGGCGCGGAGAGCCGGTAGACTTTCCCACCGCCAATGGCGGCACCTTTGCCGCTCGCAGTCAGCCCCGCCCTATCTCCAAAGAGTTGAAAGTCTGGATCACCACGGCAGGCAATCCAGAAACCTGGCGTGAGGCTGGCCAGAACGGTGCAAATGTATTGACGCATCTTCTGGGTCAGACGATCGACGAGGTGGCGGGCAAGATCAAACTCTATCATCAGGCCCTGCGCGAGGCCGGCCATGACCCGGCTGATTTTACTGTCACGCTCATGTTGCATACATTTATTGCCCAGGACCGCGAACAGGCCAAGTCAGTCGCCCGTGGTCCCATGCGCGAATATTTGAGATCAGCGGCAGGTCTGATCAAGCAATATGCTTGGGCCTTTCCTGCGTTCAAGAAACCGCAAGGTATCGCCAATCCGATGGATTTGGATATCCGCTCGCTGGCTGCCGAAGAACTCGACGCGATTTTGGACTTTGCCTTTGAAAGATACTTTGAAGAGTCTGGTCTGTTCGGAACCGTCGACGATGCGATCGCACGGGTCGAACAACTGAAAAAAATTGGCGTGGGCGAGGTGGCCTGCCTGATCGATTATGGCATTTCGACCCCGCAAGTCCTGAAGGGACTGCATCCTTTGGCCCAAGTGGTCCAAAGCGTTAACGCAGATAAGGTTCTGGCCGAAAATGACTTTTCTATTGCTGCGCAGATTTTGCGGCATCAGGTAACACATATTCAATGCACGCCGTCGATGGCCCGAATGATCGCGACGAACGACGAGTCCCGCAGCGCAATCGGCGGCGTCAAAACCCTATTGCTAGGCGGCGAGGCCTTGTCCGGTACGTTGATCTCAGATCTGCGCGGGGCGTCCAAGGCGCGGATACTGAACATGTATGGGCCGACGGAAACCACGATTTGGTCTTCTGTTGAAGAGGTTGAAGGACCTGCCGCCATTCAGAATATTGGCACGCCGCTTGCAAATCAGCAGATGTATGTTCTGGACGATGATCTGCGCCTTGTTCCGCCGGGCGTTCCCGGCGAGCTTTGGATTGGGGGCGATGGCGTTGCGCGCGGGTATTGGCAGCGCGACGACCTGACGGCCGAACGGTTCCGTCCCGATCCCTTTGTCACCCCTGATCGTGCCTGTCCTTGGGGCGCACGGATGTATCGGACTGGCGATCTCGTGCGATGGCGTCCGGATGGCAAGATCGATTACATCGGACGCACTGATTTTCAAGTAAAGCTTCGAGGGTATCGCATTGAACTTGGAGAGATCGAATCTGTATTGGAAAATCAGCCTGGGGTGACACAAGCGATCGTGATGGCGCGCGAAGATACCCCGGGCGACATGCGAATCGTGGCTTACGTGACCGGAGCGGTGCAGGAACCTGCATTGCGTTCTGCATTGTCTGCTGAACTTCCAGCGCATATGGTCCCAGCGCATTTCGTGGTTTTGGGCAACTTTCCTTTGACGCCCAATCGCAAGATAGATCGCAAGGCCTTGCCCGTGCCATCGCTGCCAAAGGTGGAAACCGCGGCCTATATTGCCCCCACAAGCGACATAGAATCGCAATTGGCGGCAATCTGGCAAAAGGTGTTGGGCGTGACGAAGGTTGGTTCAAGCGATAACTTCTTCGCGCTGGGCGGCCACAGCCTTTTGGCCGTGCAGGTCCACCGCGAAATTCGTGATGCCTTGGGGGCCGCAAAACTTTCGATCACTGATGTTTTCCGCTTCCCCACTCTGTCGGCGATGGCCAAACATCTGGATGATACGCCAGCAATCAAGTCTGAAACCTCGGTGGTGTCTGACCGTGCCGATGCGCGGATTGACGCAACCGCGCGACGCCTGGCCATGCGGCAGCGCCGCGTTGGTCTTGATGCGTGACGCCGCAGCCTTTGCTGCGGCGGTGCGCGCTGTTTTACCACAAGGCGTGGCCTTGGGGCAGGCGGACCCAGCGCGCTTGCATCCTGTGGCGGCGTGCGAGGTGCTGCAGGGGGCGGTGCCCAAACGTTTAGCAGAATTTTCCGCAGGGAGATTTGCAGCGCGGGCGGCTTTTGCCGATCCGGATATCGTGTTGCCCGTCGGCGCAGACCGCGCCCCGGTTTGGCCAGATGGTTCTGTGGGGTCTATCACGCATTGCGCAGGACTGTGTCTTGCCGCCGTTGGAAAGTCAGACACGTTTTTGGGGCTTGGACTGGATGCGGAACCTGACCATCCTTTGGAAAAAGAGATTTGGGACAGTATCTTGCGACGCGACGAGGTGAACAGGGACGGAAGCCAAGCCTTGGCATATTTCGTCGCGAAAGAGGCGGCTTATAAGGCGCAATACGCGGTAACCCGTCACTTGTTCGGGTTTCACACATTGCGTTTGATCTTTGAGGATAACCAGTTCGTCGCTGAATTTGTTGACGAGATTGGACCCTTTTCTAAGGGACATCGTCTATGCGGTTCCATGATCCGCGCCGGTGGCTATTTGGGCGCGTTCGTGGCCCTAAGCCGCGATTGACGGCCGCCGGATCAAGGCCGCGGCATCCAGAACCAAGGGCCGCAGGCCTGCGCCCCCCGCATCCAGCACTTCATATAATTGCCGGCGCATACGGGGTTCCCAGAAATCATTTATGTGAGATGACAATCCCTCGATGCCTTGATCATGAGGCTTGGATTCCATGAATTTTGCGATCTGGTTTGCCATGTAAATCAACTTGGCGTGCGGGCCATCATGCGACATTGGCGGTCTCCTCAGGGGCGATACGGGTGGGATGCGTGAACACTTCGAACCGGTCGTCGCGGGCCAGCGCGATCAGGGTTATTCCGGCTTCATCTGCGACCTGCACGGCCGTTGCAGTTGGGGCCGAGGCCGCAATGATCATCGGAAAGCCCGCCGCAGCCGCCTTTTGAACCATGTCGATCGAGGTGCGGCAGGTCAAAATCAAGGCGCCGTCGGATCGTCCCCGCAAGGCCCCAATCAGTTTATCCAATGCATTGTGGCGACCAACATCTTCGCGAACGGCCACCATGCCATCTTCGACTGTCCAAAAGGCAGCGGCATGGGCCGCGTGGGTTATGTCATGCAGGGGCTGATGTTTTGTCAAAGCCGCGACGGCCGCCATGATTTGACCTGTGGAAAGGCCAAAGGATCGGTCACCCACAACCACCGGCTTTCGCCGCGCTTCTTGCAAACTGTCAATTCCGCACAGACCGCAGCCAACAGGCCCGGCCATGGACCGCCGCCGCGCCGATTGCCTTTTCTCTGCCGGATCTTTCAACCAGATTTGAACGTCAATGCCCAATTCTGTTTCGACAATCTGCACGTCATCGATCTCCGAGGGCACGGCAATGCCCTCGGTCAAAGAAAATCCATAAGCGAAATCAATCAGATCGGCAGGTGTTGCCATCATGACCGCTTGCGTTGACCCATTATAGGACAACGCAACCGCCACCTCTTCAGGCAACTCGCGCATGCCGTCTGTTACTCGGCCGTGCCCAAAGGCCAACCGCGCAAAGGGGCGGTGGGTGATCATTCCGCCGCTGCGATCCGGCGGGAAAGGGCGGCATGGGCAGAATAGCCTTCTTGCCATTCCGACGGACCATTAGAAGGTGCCACCTGCACAGCCGTCACCTTGTACTCAGGACAATTCGTGGCCCAGTCGGAAAAATCCGTTGTGATCACATTGGCTTGGGTATCCGGATGGTGAAAGGTCGTGTAAACGACGCCCGGATTGACCCGGTCAGTGATTGTGGCCCGCAAACTGGTTTCCCCCGCGCGCGAAGCCAGCCGCACCCAAGACCCCTCTTTGATGCCACGATTGTCGGCATCGTGCGGATGGATTTCCAAAACATCCTGATCGTGCCAAACAACATTGGACGTACGCCGCGTCTGCGCGCCCACATTATATTGCGACAAGATGCGTCCGGTGGTCAAAAGCAAGGGAAAGCGCGGTCCGGTCTTTTCGTCTGTTGCGACATACTCGGTGTTGATGAACTTGCCCTTGCCACGCACAAAACCGTCCACATGCATCAAGGGCGTGCCGTCTGGCGATGCCTCGTTGCAGGGCCATTGTACCGAACCTTTGACTTCCAGCATCTCATAGTTCACGCCAGCGAACGATGGTGTTGTCATCGCGATTTCATCCATGATCTGGCTTGGATGGGTATAGGTCCACCCTGCACCCATGGCGTTGGCCAGCAACTGGGTCACTTCCCAATCGGCATAACCGTTGCGCGGTGCCATGACCTTGCGCACGCGGTTTATGCGGCGTTCGGCGTTGGTAAAGGTACCGTCTTTTTCCAGGAAAGTAGATCCTGGCAAGAACACATGGGCATAATTTGCGGTTTCGTTCAGGAACAAGTCGTGCACAATCACGCAGTCCATGGCCGCAAGCCCTGCCGCGACATGTTTGGTGTCTGGGTCGGATTGCAAGATATCTTCGCCCTGACAGTACAGACCTTTGAACGTGCCTTCCACGGCCGCATCCAGCATGTTCGGAATCCGAAGGCCCGGCTCGTCATCAATTTTGACGCCCCAGATCTTTTCGAAGATATCACGGACGGCCTGACCCTTGACGTGACGATACCCGGGCAATTCGTGTGGGAAAGAGCCCATATCGCACGATCCCTGCACGTTGTTCTGGCCCCGCAAAGGATTCACCCCGACGCCCGGCCGACCGATATTGCCTGTCATCATGGCTAGGTTCGCAATGCCAATGACCGTGGTTGACCCTTGGCTGTGCTCTGTCACACCCAGACCATAGTAGATCGAACCGTTGCCCCCCAAAGCATAGAGCCGAGCGGCAGCGCGAACCTCTTCGGCCGCAACGCCCGTCAATAACTGCACCGCTTCAGGCGAATTCTGCGGTTGGCTTACAAATTCAGCGTAGTCTTGGAATTCGTCCCAGTCGCACCGCTCGCGGATGAAGGCTTCGTCGAACAGACCTTCAGTCACAATGGTATGGGCAAGCGCGGTGACGATGGCCACGTTTGTCCCCGGGGTCAGCGCAAGATGGTGTTGCGCCTTGATATGCGGGCTTTCCACAATGTCCGTACGGCGTGGATCGACAACAATCAACTTTGCCCCTTTACGCAAACGCTTTTTCAGACGGCTGGCAAACACAGGGTGTCCATCCGTCGGGTTCGCCCCGATGATGATCACGACATCGGTCTGTTCGACGGAATCAAAGTCTTGCGTGCCGGCGCTTGTTCCAAGCGTTTGGCCCAAGCCATAACCAGTGGGCGAATGGCAGACGCGGGCGCAGGTGTCTGTATTGTTGTTCATAAACACAGCGCGCGTCAGCTTTTGAACCAGATAGGCCTCTTCATTGGTGCAGCGGCTGGATGTGATCACACCCACCGAATGACGGCCATGCTTGTCGATGATCCCCTTCATGCGGTTGGCAGTAAATGCCATCGCCTCGTCCCAGGAAACCTCTTTCCACGCATCATTGATGCTGTCGCGGATCATGGGGCTTAAGATCCGGTCCTTGTGCGACGCATATCCATAAGCGAAACGGCCTTTGACGCAAGAATGGCCGCGGTTGGCTTTTCCATGTTTGTAAGGTGTCATGCGTACCAACTCATCGCCGCGCATTTCGGCCTTGAACGAACATCCGACACCGCAATAGGCGCAGGTGGTGATCACCGAATGCGATGGTGTGCCGATTTCGATGATCGACTTTTCCTGCAAGGTTGCTGTTGGACAAGCGGCCACGCAGGCCCCGCAGGACACGCAATCAGAGGTCAGCGCAGTATCCGTTTTCGCCCCGAAAGACACACGGCTGTCAAAGCCGCGTCCTTCGATCGTCAACGCAAAGGTGCCTTGAACCTCTTCGCAGGCGCGCACGCACCGCGAACAGACAATGCATTTTTGCGGATCATAACTGAAATACGGGTTGGAATCGTCACGCGGAATATAGCTTGGGTTGATATGGCCCGAATTGTCTTTCGCTTTGAAATGGGTCTGAACAGCCTCGTACCGAACATCGCGAAGGCCCACGGCCCCCGCCATGTCTTGCAATTCACAATCGCCATTCGCACTGCAGGTCAAGCAATCCAGCGGGTGATCCGAAATGTAAAGTTCCATCACTCCGCGCCGCAGCTGCTTCAGCTTGGCATTCTG
The DNA here is from genome assembly GCA_947461435.1 of Paracoccaceae bacterium. Taxonomy (GTDB): domain Bacteria; phylum Pseudomonadota; class Alphaproteobacteria; order Rhodobacterales; family Rhodobacteraceae; genus CAIYZT01. Next base: position 13,085 of record CANHLE010000086.1, read on the forward strand.
GGTGTGAACTTTTAATCCCGGCGCGACAGGCGTGGTGCATGATGCGGGGGTGCCGTTGCGGCCTTCAATTTCCACCAGACACAGCCGGCACGATCCGAAGGCATCAACGCTGTCCGTCGCACAGAGTTTGGGAACCGAAATCCCCGCTTCTGCCGCCGCACGCATGATGGATGTTCCTTCAGGAACCGTCACATCAAAGCCGTCGATGGTTAAGGTCACCAATTGCTTTGATTTCGCGGCAGGCGTGCCGAAATCACGGTCGGGAATGATGAAGTCTTTCATTCGGCGGCCTCCTTGGCGCGGGCGAAATCATTGGGGAAATGCGATAGGGCCGACAGCACGGGATAGGGCGTAAAACCACCCAAGGCACACAAAGACCCGGATTTCATGGTGCTGCACAAATCTGTCAGCAGCGGAATTGCAGCGCTGTCACCTTTTGCAATCCGGTCAATCGTTTCAACACCGCGGACAGCACCAATCCGGCAGGGTGTACATTTGCCGCAGGATTCGATCGCGCAGAACTCCATCGCAAACCTTGCTTGGGCCAGCATATCGGCGCTGTCATCGAACACGGTCAGGCCCGCATGTCCGATCAGGCCATCCTTGCCCGCGAATTCTTCGTATCCGAAGGGGGTGTCGAACAAGGCGCGGGGGAAATACGCGCCCAAGGGGCCGCCGACCTGAACGGCCTTTACCGGGCGGCCTGATGCCGTGCCTCCTGCAATTTTGTCAACGATCTCACCCAAGGTTGTGCCGAAAGCGATCTCGTACAATCCGCCCTGCTTGACGTTTCCGGCAATCTGCAGCGGGATCGTGCCGCGCGATCGGCCAAGACCGAAGGCCTTGTAAAATTCTGCGCCCTTCTCGAAAATCACGGGTATCGAGGCCAGAGAGATGACATTGTTAACAACCGTCGGCTTTCCCAAGAACCCTTCCAAGGCAGGAAGGGGTGGTTTTGCCCGTACCACGCCGCGCTTTCCTTCGAGGGAGTTCAGAAGGCTGGTTTCTTCGCCGCAAACATAGGCCCCCGCCCCAACGCGAATTTCCAGATCGAAGGCCGGGCCTTTGCCCAAAACCGAAGCGCCCAAAACGCCTTCGGCCCGTCCGATTTCCACCGCCTGCTGCATCACATCAATGGCAATCGGGTACTCGGACCGGATATAGACAAATCCCTTTGTGGCACCCGTCGCAAGCCCGGCGATCACCATACCTTCGATCAGAGTGAAGGGGTCGCCTTCCATCAGCATCCGGTCGGCGAATGTGGCGCTGTCGCCCTCATCCGCATTGCAAACGATGTATTTTCTATCAGCTTTGGCTTCGGAAACGGTTTTCCATTTTATACCGGTCGGAAACCCTGCGCCGCCCCGGCCGCGCAGGCCAGAGTTGGTTACTTCAGCCACAATCGACGCGGCATCCATGTTCAAGGCACGCTCAAGTCCACTAAGTCCGCCATTGGCACGGTAATCGGCCAGCGATAAGGGATCGATGATCCCCACCCGGGCAAAGGTAAGCCGTGTTTGCGCCGCCAGCCAGGGCAGATCGTTCGTCAGCCCCAAGGCTTTGGGATGGGCCGCAAGATCACCGAAAAGACCAGACACATCCGCCAGATCCATCGGCCCGAATGCCATGCGTCCTTTGGGGGTTTCAACTTCGATCAGCGGCTCAAGCCAGACCATCCCGCGCGATCCGTTGCGCACAATTTCGACAGGCAAGCCCATCTCTGTTGCTTTCGCCTCGATGGTGGCAGCAACTTCGTCGGCGCCAAGGGCCACTGCAGCGCTGTCAAGCGGCACATAGATCTTCATTTCAAGCCCCCGATGATCTGGGTCAATTTCGCTTCGTCCAGACGTCCAACCAGCTTTCCGTCCACGATTGCGGCCGGGCCGCAGGCGCAAAGCCCAAGGCAAAAGACCGGCTCCAAGGTGATTTTTCCGTCAGCCGTCGTCCCGTGCCAGTCTGTCCCAAGGGATTTTATCGCGTGGGCAGCGACACGGTCGGCGCCGACGGCCTGACAGGCCTCGGCCCGGCATAGTTTGACAATGTGTTGACCGGCAGGCTTTTCGCGAAAATCATGATAAAAAGACATCACGCCATGCACTTCGGCCCGACTGATGTTCAGATCCTTCGCAATGATTGGCAAGGCCTCTTGTGGGACAAAGCCAAACTCGGCCTGCACAGCGTGAAGGATGGGCAACAAGGCCCCCTCCATCCCCTTGTGCTGGGCCAGAATTTCTTCCACCCGGTCTTTGGTCTGCACGGAATCAAGCATGGATGCGCCCTTTGTTGACTG
>CANHLE010000087.1 GCA_947461435.1 Paracoccaceae bacterium
GCCCGCAGACCCGGTCCGCCAGATCGCCGGCCGCTCGGCCAGCGCGGCCACGGTGGAAAGCATCCGCCACGAACTGGGGCTCGACCGGCCGTTTCTGGTCCAGTATGCGCGCTATCTGGGCGGATTGGTTCAAGGCGATCTGGGGCGCAGCTATCTGCAGAAATCCGAAGTCTCGGTTCTGATCGCCTCGCGGCTTCCGGCCACCTTGCTGCTGATGGTGGCCGCGATCTTTTGCGAATTGGCCATCGGTCTGACCATGGGCATCGTTGCGGCCCTGCGCCGCGACCGCTTTGCCGATCAGGCTTTGATGATGACCTCCTTTGTCACCGTCTCGGCCCCGCAATTCGTGGTCAGCCTGCTGATGCTCTATGTCTTCGCGGTCAAACTGGGGTGGTTCCCGATCGGGGGCTATGGCACCTTCCGCCATCTGGTCTTGCCTGCGATCACCTTGGGCATTCTGGGTTCAGGCTGGTACAGCCGCATGATGCGCTCGTCGATGATCGATGTCATGCGGGCCGATTACATCCGCACCGCCCGCTCCAAGGGGCTGGGCCGCGCGCGGGTTGTGCTGGGCCATGCCCTGCCCAATGCCATCTTGCCGATCATCGCGATGATCGGCATCGATATCGGGGTCTTCATGGGCGGAATCGTGGTGGTGGAATCGGTGTTCGGCTGGCCGGGCATCGGCCAACTGGCCTGGCAGGCGATCCAGCGGATCGACATTCCCATCATCATGGGGGTGACATTGGTCTCGGCTGTGGCCATCGTGCTGGGCAACCTTCTGGCCGATCTGATCGCCCCCTTCATCGACCCCAGAATAAAACTGAAATGACCAAAAAACTGCGACCCAAACAGGAGAGACCCATGAACAAACTGCTCACCTCGACTGCCGTGATGCTGGCCCTGTGCGGCCCGTCCCTTGCGCAAGACTACGTGCCAGATCCCGCCGCCAAACAGGGCGGCGCCATTGTGATGACCTACAAGGATGACGTGGCCACGCTGGACCCGGCCATCGGCTATGACTGGCAAAACTGGTCCATGATCCGCTCGCTCTTCGACGGGTTGATGGATTACACCCCCGGCACCACCGATCTGCGCCTCGGCCTTGCGGACAAATATGACATTTCCGAAGACGGCCTGACCTATACCTTCCACCTGCGCGCGGGCGTCAAGTTCCACAATGGCCGCGAGATGACGGCAGAGGACGTGAAATACTCGCTTGACCGTGTCACGCTGCCCGCCACCCAGTCCCCCGGCTCGGGCTTTTTCGGCGCGATCAAGGGCTATGATGCCATGGTTGGCGGCACCGCCACCAGCCTTGAAGGCGTGGTCGTGGTTGATCCTTTGACCGTCAAGATCGAACTGTCGCGCCCCGACGCCACCTTCTTGCACGTCATGGCGATCAACTTCTCTGCCGTCGTTCCCAAAGAGGCGGTCGAGGCGGCCAATGGCGATTTCGGCAAGATGCCGGTCGGCACCGGCGCCTTCAAGATGAAGGAATGGACGCTGGGCCAAAGCCTGATCTTCGAACGCAACACCGACTACTGGCGCGCCGGAGAGCCCTATCTGGACCAGATCACCTATGAATTCGGCCAAGAGCCGATCGTCGCCCTTCTGCGGTTGCAAAATGGCGAAATCGACATTCCGGGCGATGGCGTGCCACCGGCCAAATTCACCGAAGTCATGGGCGATCCGGCGCAAAAGGCCCAAGTTGTGACCGGCGATGTCCTGCACACCGGATACATCACCATGAACGTCACCGCCGCGCCTTTTGACAACGTCGATGTGCGCCGCGCCGTGAACATGGCGATCAACAAAGAGCGGATCGTGCAGGTGGTGAACAACCGCGCCGTTCCCGCAACGCAGCCCCTGCCGCCCGCAATGCCCGGATACACCGCCGATTACGCCGGTTACCCCTTTGATGTCGAAGGTGCCAAGAAACTGCTGGCCGATGCGGGCTTCCCCGACGGCTTTGAAACCGATCTTTACGCCATGAACACAGACCCCAACCCCCGGATCGCGCAGGCCATCCAGCAAGATCTGGCGGCCATCGGCATCACGGCCAACATCCAGTCCTTGGCACAGGCCAACGTGATCGAAGCCGGCGGCGCAGGCACCGCTCCGATGATCTGGTCCGGCGGCATGGCATGGGTCGCGGATTTCCCCGATCCGTCCAACTTCTACGGTCCGATCCTGGGCTGCGCCGGGGCAGAGCCGGGCGGTTGGAACTGGGCCAAGTACTGCAACGCTGATCTGGATGCCGCCGCCGTCGCCGCCGACAGCATGTCTGATCCGGCCAAGTCGGCCGAACGGTTGAAGGCGTGGTCCGACATATACATGAAGGTGATGGAAGATGCGCCATGGGCCCCGGTCTACAACGATCAGCGCTTCACCATGAAGTCCGATCGTATGGGCGGCGCAGACGCGCTTTATGTCGATCCGATCGCAACCGTCAACTTTGACTACATCTACGTGAAGTAACATGTGCAAAGCCTGCAATTACACGATTCACGGCGCGCAGCACCACTTTGGCTGGGACAATTCCTTTGCCCCGGCCGCACGGGTGGAACCGGGCGCAACGATCTTGTTTCACTGTCAGGATTCTTCGGCGGGCCAACTTGGCCCGTCGTCGACCGTGGCCGATGTCTCGGCGCTTGATTTTGGCAAGATCAATCCGGTCTCCGGTCCGATTTATGTCGAAGGGGCCGAACCGGGCGACGCCATCAAGGTAACCATCGACAGCTTTGCGCCCCGTCTTTTCGACGGGCGCGGCTTTGGCTGGACGGCGAATATCCCCGGCTTTGGCCTGCTGGCCGATCAGTTCACCGATCCGGCCTTGCATGTCTGGTCCTATGATCCCTCGCAGATGGGACCGGCCCTGTTCGGCACGCAGGCGCGTGTGCCGCTCAAACCTTTCGCGGGCACCATCGGCAATGCCTTGGCCGCGGCGGGTCTTCATTCCGTCGTCCCACCCCGCCGCGTGGGCGGAAATCTGGATATCCGCGATCTGAACGCCGGGGTCACGCTTTACCTTCCGGTCGAAGTCACGGGCGCGCTCTTCTCGGTGGGCGATACCCATGCCGCGCAGGGCGACGGCGAGGTTTGCGGCACCGCCATCGAATCCCCGATGGATGTCGTGTTGACACTGGATGTGGTGAAAGGTGCGAACCTCAAGACGCCGCGCTTTACCACGCCGGGCCCTGTCACGCGCCATCTGGATGCCAAGGGATACGAAGTGACCACCGGCATTGGCCCCGACCTGATGTCGGCCTCGCGCGATGCGGTGGCGGCCATGGTCGATCTGCTGTGCGCGACGCGCGGCATGGCGGCGGTTGACGCCTATATGCTGGTCTCCACCTGCGGCGATCTTCGCATCTCCGAGATTGTCGATATGCCGAACTGGGTGGTCAGCTTTTACTTCCCGCGCTGCGTGTTCGAATGAGCGCAGCCTTGATTCAGTCCGGGGCCGCCTTGGCCCCGGACATTCTCAGTGTCCGCAATCTGACCGTCTCGGTGCGCGGCCCGGCGGGCGACACGCCCTTGGTCCAAGATCTGTCCTTCACCCTGCGCCGGGGCGAGACTTTGGCCATCGCGGGCGAAAGCGGGTCTGGCAAATCGATCACCTCCTTGGCGATCATGGGCCTGTTGCCCCCACCGGCCGTGCGCATCACGGGCGGGACCGTCACCCTTGGGCAGACCGATCTGACATCCCTGCCGGAATCGCAGATGCGCCCGCTGCGCGGCAGCCGCATCGCCATGATCTTTCAAGAACCGATGACCTCGTTGAACCCGGTGCTGACCGTCGGCACGCAGTTGATCGAGGCGATCCGCGCCCACACCCCCGCCACCCGCCGCGAGGCCCGCACGCAGGCCTTGGCCGCCCTTCACGCCGTGCGCCTGTCACAGCCCGAACAGCGCATGGCGCAGTATCCGCATGAATTGTCCGGCGGCATGCGCCAGCGCGTGATGATCGCCATGGCGCTGGCGCTGCGACCCGAAGTTCTGATTGCGGACGAGCCGACAACCGCATTGGATGTCACCGTCCAGCGCGAGGTGCTGGACCTTTTGCGCGATCTGCAACGCGAATTTGGCACCGCCATCATTCTGATCACGCATGATATGGGTGTGGTGGCCGAAATGGCCGACCGTGTGATCGTGATGAAATCAGGCCGCATGGTCGAAGAGGCGACAACACAGCAGATCTTCGCCGCGCCCCAAATGCCCTATACCCAAGATCTTCTGGCCGCCGTGCCGCGCATGGGGCAGGGCAGGGCCACCCCCGCCAAGGCACAAGACGCCATCGCGCGCCTGGGCGATGTTGTCGTGCGTTTTCCCATCAAGGGCGGGCTGGTGGGGCGCACCACCGCGCAGGTTCATGCCGTCGAACACGTGTCCTTCGACATTCGGCGTGGCGAAACCTTTGCCCTTGTGGGCGAATCGGGCTGCGGCAAATCCACCATTGCCAAGGCGATTGTCGGTCTGGTGCCCCACACCGGCCAGATCGAGGTTGCCGGACAAACCTTTGCCGCCTTGGATGCCGCTGGCCAAAAGGCCCTGCGCCGCCGGGTTCAGATCGTGTTTCAAGATCCGATGGCCGCGCTGGATCCGCGCATGACCGTGGGCAACCTGATCGCGGAACCCTTGGTGATCCATGGCCTTGGATCGCCGGCCGATCAGCGCGCCCGGGCGGCCGAGTTGATGCAGCGCGTTGGCCTGACCACCGATCAGATGGACCGCTACCCACATGAATTTTCCGGCGGTCAACGGCAGCGCATCTGCATCGCCCGCGCCTTGGCCTTGCAGCCTGACCTGATCATTGCCGATGAATCCGTCTCGGCGCTGGACGTGTCGGTTCAGGCGCGGGTGTTGGACCTGCTGCAAACCTTGCAGCGTGATTTTGGCATCGCGTTCTTGTTCATCAGCCACGATATGGCCGTGGTCGAAAACATCGCCGACCGGGTCGCGGTGATGTATCTTGGCCAGATCGTTGAAACCGGCACCTGCCTTCAGGTGTTTGGCAACCCCCAGCACCCCTATACGCGGCGCTTGATTGATGCCGTGCCGGTGCCCGATCCGGCCCATGTCCGCGCGCCTTCTGCACGGCTGGCGGGCGATGTGCCCTCGCCCATCCATCCGCTGGGCGCCGGTCCGGCGCGGTTGGTGATGACCGATATCGGCAACGGCCATCTGGTGGCCCAGACCGGCCCCTGACCCCAGTTTTGGGCGTACGACGCGGGCTCAAGGCGCGCGGCTTTCCCCCGCCGCCCCGACGTGCCGCCGCCCATACCGCGCGTGCCTCTTGACACAAAGGGCCCGCGTAGGCTTCACAACAGCATGCAATTGACCCGCAGACCCACGATCATCGACGTTGCGCACAAGGCCGGGGTGTCCAAGTCCACGGTCAGTCTTGTGCTGCAAAACAGTCCTGCCGTGCGCGAAGAGACCCGCCAGCAGGTGCGGCACGCCATGGCTGAACTGGGCTATGTCTATAACCGCGCGGCGGCCAACATGCGCATGTCGAATGCCGGGCTGATCGGTCTGGTGATCAATGATCTGCGCAACCCCTTCTTCACCGAATTTGCGACCTCGTTGCAGATGGCGCTGTCCGACCGGGGCTATGCCGTGGTGATCGCCAACACCGACGAAGATGCGCAGGTTCAGGCCCAGATGGTGGGGGCCATGGTCGAACATGGCGTTTCGGCTTTTATCATCTCGCCCGCTTACGGCGATGTCGCTGCCACCTTCGATTCCATCTTGCGGGCCGGTCTGCCCACGATGCAGGTTCTGCGCCGCGTCGATGCGCGCACAGACCGTCTGCCCTTTGCCGGCCCCGATTATTGCGACGGCAGCCGCATCGCCACGCGCCATTTGCTGGACCGCGGTGCCAAACGCGTGGCCTTTGTGGGCGGGCTGGACGGGCGGGCCGTCACCCAAGAACGCATGACCGGCTATCTGGAGGTGCTTGGCGCTGCGGGCATCACACCGCTTGTTCTGGCCGGCAAGACCAGCCGCGCCTTTGGCCGCGAAATGGCGCGGGTTTTGGCCAAGGATCACCCCGATTGCGACGCGGTCCTGTGTTTCAATGATCTGGTGGCGCTGGGCATGCTGTCCGGCTGCACCGAAATGGGCCGGCAGGTGGGCGCAGGGTTCAAGGTGGTCGGCTTTGATGACATCGAAGATGCCGCCGAGGCCTATCCCGCCCTCACCTCGGTGCGCTGCGACGTTGCTAGTTTTGGCCGAACCATCGCGGCCACCATTGTCGATTGGCTGGAACATCAAATCGTTCCGCCGCCCGAACACCGAACTGCGGTGGAATTGATCGTGCGAAACTCCAGTTAAGCGGCACCCGGCCCGAACAGGCCCCGCATCGCCCGCACCCTGTCTTTGGGCGCACGGGCCCCGAAATGCCGCAAAACTTCGGCAGACAGGCCTTGCCCGGCCCCAATCGCCTCGGCGGGGCTGCGGCCCAAAAGCCGCGCCGCCAGATAGCCTGCGTTGAACCCGTCCCCGGCCCCCGTCGTATCACAAATATCGGCCAGCGGCGGTGTCGGCACCGATCCGCGCGCGCCCTGCGTGCCAAACTCCACCGGGCCCGCCCCGTTCTTGATCACAACCTCGCCAACCCCCGCCGCCGCCATCCGCGCGAGGGTGTCCGCAGGGGCGCCGTCGCCCCACAGCAGGGCCTCATCGTCAAAGCTGGGCAAGGCGATGTCCGTCAGGGCCAGCATCTGTGCCAGACTTTCTTGCGCTTCGGATCGGCTGGACCACAGTCTTGGCCGGAAATTGGGATCAAAAGACACCACCGCCCCGGCCTGCCGCGCCCCCGACAAAACGCCGAACAGCGTTTGGCGCGCGGCGGGCGCCAAGATGGCCAAGGTGATCCCCGACAAATGGATCAGCCCCGCCTGACCGATCGCACGGCCAAGCGCGCCCGGATCGTCGGCCAGCCCCTTGGCCGCCGATACGCTCCGCCAATAATGAAAACTGCGCTCCACCCCGTCCAACTCGATCAGATACAGCCCCATGACGCGGTCCGCATCCCGCGCGATGCCAGACACATCCAGCCCATCCGCCAAGATTTCATCCACACAATCTTGCGAAATCTTGTCCTGCCCGACACGGGTGACATAGCCCACATGCGCCTGCTCGCCCAGAACCTGTGCCATGTGCCAGGCGGTGTTGAACGTGTCCCCGGCCATTCCCTTGCGATACAGCCCCGCGCCCACCGGGGCCAGTTCCACCATGACCTCGCCAATCGCCACCATGCTGCGCCGCTGAATTTTCATCTGGCAGGCCCGTCTGCGGCCAGACCCGCCGCATCATAGATGGCCCCGGTCAGCCACTGCGGCCAGTCCCGCTCAAAGAACGGCTTGGCGCCCTCGTCCAGCGCCCGGTTCGGCCGCGTCGATATCGTCATGGCCGCGCCCTCCATCCGCACCAAAATCTGTTCGGCGCGGTGCTGCGGATCTTCCTTGCGGAACCGATACTGCTCCAGCGGCCCCGCGGCGCTGTGCGGTATGCACTCCCCTGCGGGATCGCAGATGGCCCGCGCCCCCCGGCTGCCGCCCCCGGCCCCTATGTAATGGTCCAGCGCGGTCAGCACCGCTTCGCTGGCCAAGGCCATGTGCTGGCGCTGCACCAGCCGCGCCAGATCGCCCGTCCGCCCCGCCGCAATCCCCAAGGCGCGGATCTTGCCATTCAGCGCCCGCGCCTCGTTCAACGCGCCCGCCACTGTATCGGGGCTGCAAAAGATGCCGGCCTTGTCGCTCATTCTTGCCTGCACCTCATCGCGCAGGTCTTGCACGCTCAGCGGGCTATCCGCCTGCATCAGGTTCAAAATCTGCGAAACCGCCTGCTGGGCCGGGGCCAAATCTACATGGGTAGCGCCACCCGCCGCCTCTGTCTTTGCGTCCAAACTGCCGATATGTTCGGCCACCCTCGTGCCAAAAACCTGCCCCGCGTTCAGCGCGGCCCCCCCCGGCCGGGTCACCCCATGCGTGCCCGCCGCCTCGCCGATGGCATAGCATCCCGCCAGCGTGCTGCGCCCCCACACGTCCACCGCGATGCCGCCATTCATGTGCTGGTGGTTCACCGCAAACTCCAAAGGCTCGGCCGCGATATCCACCTTGTAGCGCCGGTAAAGTTCGATCGACAAAGGGTTCATGTGCCGAAGGCGGTCAATGGGAAGCGCCTGATCCGCCCCCGCGTTGGAAAGATAGCTGCGCACATCGCTGTCCAGCCGGGCCAGATCAAAGGGCAAATCCCCCGGCACGCCCAGCGGGTTGCGGTTGAAATCCATCTGCACGCGCCGCCCGGCTTCGGTCTCGCGGTGAATCGCCAGATCGACAAGGCTGGATCCGAAATCCAGCATCCGCGACGCGTGGAATGGCCATTGATAGCCCTTGCGAAACACGTTCGATGCCAGCTCTTGGGTGGTGCGAAAGTATTGGGCCAGAAAATGATGCTCTGTCCCCGCCGCATCCACCGAATAGATATGGGGGATCGTCTGCACATAGGTGCCCGACAAGTTCCACGGAAACCCCTCGCGACGCGTGCCAATGCCGAACTGGTTTTCGGTCAGGTTGACCAGGCTGATCCCCGCCTCCAGCGCCAAACCGATGGACCCAAAGCAGCCATTGGGAAACACGCTGTCACGGAACAATTCCCCCGGCCCGCCCGCCGCCAGAACCAGCGTCTTGCACAAAAAGACCGCAAAACCATGGGGGTTTTCCGCGCTGCGCTGCGCGGTGCGGATCGTCACAATGCCCTGCACCTGCCGCCCGGCCCCCGCCCCGGTGGTCAAGATCCTGACAGCCGTGGTCTGGTTGAAAAAGGGCACCTGCAGCCGCATCGCCTCTTGCGCCAGCACCTTGACCATCAACCGCGACGTGCGCGGCCCGCAACTGGTCGCGCGGCCCACCTCATCGTGATCCGTCTTGTACCGCAGCGTGCCGCCCAGCGGATCTTGTGGCAAAGGCAAACCCAGGTATTGCAGTGAGGCCATGGCCCGCGCCGACCCCACGGCCTCGACATAAGCCGTGTCTTCGTCCATCGCGCCGCCGGCCCGGATGGCGCGGGCCATCGCGGCATAGTTGTCGCCCTGATCGGCGGTGTTGGCCGTGTGCAGCGTTTGCTTGTCAGAGCCCGAACAGGCCGAGGTGCCACCCCAGGCGCTTTGGCTGACTATCGCCACCTCAACCCCGCGCCGCGCCAATTCCACCGCCGCGCGCAGCCCGGCCGCGCCGCTGCCCACAACCACGCAGCCCGCGCGGTGCACCGGAACCTCAAATCCGCCGATCCGGGCCATTCGCCCGGCCGAAGGCTCGGGGCCCAGTTTTGGCATCTCCACATCCGTCAGGGCATCAAGAATGGATTGGGGGACATCAATGCTCACGGGGGGAAGTCCTTTTGGGGCGACATCGCGCGGGTGACATGTCTTATGGAACGTTCCATTTATCCGTACCGCCTTCCCCGCGCCGGGTCAATCGTCTGTGGCGCGGGGGCCTTGCCGGGCCGATCTGCCGCACAAAAGCGGTGGAAAGCGCCGTCCCCGCCCGCTAGAGTGCCCCGGCACAGCCTGATTGGACATGGCCCATGACCTTCTCCCTTGCCGCCTGCGCCGAAATGCTGTGGCTCGACCGCCCGATGGACTGGCGCTGTGCCCGGCTGACAGAAATGGGCTTTGGCGTCGGTCTGTGGAACTGGCCCGATCATGACATTGCCAAACTGAAGGCCACCGGCGCACGGTTCAGCATCATGAACGGGTTTTTGCGCGGCAATCTGGTGGATGATGCGGGGGCTCAGGCGCTTTTGCACACCGCCGCCGAGGCGGCGCAGGTTGGCAAACGTCTGGGCGTGGCGCGGCTGAACCTTTTGGGCACGGCGCTGGGCGCGCAGGGCCATGCCGCACAGCCGGTGCCAAACCCCAGTGGGGCCATGTGGCTCAAGGCGCGCGACACCTTGCAGCGCATCACCGATCTGGCCGAGGCAGAAGATGTCACCTTCACCCTTGAAAACCTGAACCTTGCCGTAGATCATCCCGGCGTGCCCTTTGCCCGCGCCGAAGACACGCTTGCCCTTGTCTCGTCGGTCAATCATCCCCGCTTGCGCTTGAACCTCGATCTTTATCACGCCCAGATCGGCGAGGGGAACTTAACCCAGCTTTGCCAACGCGCGCTGCCTTGGATCGGCGAGATTCAGGTGGCCGATGTTCCGGGCCGCCGCGAACCTGGTACCGGCGAGGTGAACTGGCCCAACCTTGCCCAAAGCCTGCGGTCCATGGGCTATGACGGCCCCATCACGATGGAAGCCTACGCCTCTGCTGACCCCGAAAGCGCTTTGGCCGCCTTTCGTGCGGCCTTCACGGTTTAGGGCGGCGCTGAAACCTTAAGCGAAGGCGGGCATAACCTCTTTGCAAAACAGCTCCATCGAGCGTTTTTGTTCGGCATGTCCCAGCCCAAGGCTGGCATAATAGATGAACTCGTCCACCCCCAACGCCTCGTAAAGTTTCAGCTTGGCGATCACCTGATCGGGGGTTCCGAACATCAGATTGCGGTTCAACATGTCCGGGTCATATTCGGCCCGGTTGCCCAATTGATCCAGCGGAATCGATTTGGGAAAACCGTTGGCCACATCGCCCATGTTCTTGAACAGATTTTCAAACTGCGACAATTGCGTCTGGGCGGCGCGCACCGGCACCATCCAATCGGCCGTGCGGTCATAGACGGCCGTGTGGCGCATCATGGCCATGGTCGGGCGCTTGCAACCGGGATTGTTCGCCATCGCCTCGGCCATGCGGCCCATGTAAAGTTCGGCCTCGGCCATATCGCGGGTCAACGGCCAGGACATGATGTTGCACCCGTTCTTGACCGCATAATCATAGGTGATCGGCGCCCGCGCCGCGATCCAAACCGGCACCTCCGCCTGCAAGGGCTTGGGGCACGAGGTTGACAGCGGAAACGACCAGAACGCGCCGCTGTGTTCATAATCCCCCGCCCACAAGGCCCGCACCGCCGGCAGCATTTCCTGCATGAATTGCCAGGCATCCGATTGCTTCAAACCGGGATGCATCCGGTCAAACTCGCGTTGATAGGCCCCCGATCCAATGCCAAATTCAAGCCGCCCACCCGAAATCAGATCCACAAAGGCCGCTTCACCCGCCACCTTGATGGGATGCCAATAGGCGGCCGCCACGCAGGCGGTCCCCAGACGGATGCGGCTGGTATGGGTGGCCCACCAAGACAAAATGGAAAAGGGGTTGGGCGCGATCGTCATCTCCAAGGCGTGATGCTCGGCGGCCCAAGCCACACTGAACCCCCCGGCATCGGCCATTTGCACCATCTCCAGCGTATGCTGGGCGACGTCCTTCATATCCAGACTGTCGTCCATCCGTTCCAGATTGATGGCGAGTTGAAATTTCATCTGATCTCTCCGCAGGGTGTCTGTCTTTGGTCTATCTTGGGGGGCGCAGCGCCCGGCCGATGTCGAAAATTCGCCACAACTTGCGATTTTTCGGCCGACTGCCTCAGCGCATCACAAAGGGGTTGCTCATCGGCTCGGACGATGTGTTGACCCAAACCGTTTTCGGCCGCGTGTAATCATACATCGCCTGAAATCCGCTTTCCCGGCCATAGCCAGACCCTTTCACACCGCCGAATTCGGCAATGGGCGATACGGCCCGGTAGGTGTTGATCCACACGATCCCCGCCCGAATCGCCTTGGCCATGCGCATCTGCCGCGCCCCGTCGCGGGTGAAAACCCCCGCCGCCAGCCCATGCACCGTGTCATTGGCCCGCTCGATCACCTCGGCTTCTGTCTTGAACCGCAAAACGCTCAGAACCGGGCCGAACAGTTCGGTGTCCATGATCCGCAAATCCTGACGCGGGCATTCGATGATCGTGGGCTCGTAATAAGTGCCGCCCAAATCCGCCGGTTGCTTGCCCCCGCACAAAACCCGGCCGCCTTCGCTGATGGCATGGGCGACCTCGCGCTGAATATGGGCCAATTGCGCCGGGGTGCACAACGGCCCCATCTGCGTGTCCTCGGCCAAGGGATCGCCGATCTTGATCTGCCGCGCCTGCGCCACGATCCGCTGCAAAAAAGCGTCCGCAATGTCCTCGTGCAGATACAGCCGCGATCCCGCGACGCAACTTTGCCCCGTCGCCCCGAAAATCCCCGCGATGGCCCCGTTGACGGCCGAATCCAGATCGGCATCGTCAAACACGATAAAGGGCGATTTCCCCCCCAACTCCAATGACACTTGCGCAAAGTTTTCGCATGAATTGTGCAGCACATGGCGCGCCGCGCCGGGCCCGCCGGTAAAGGAAATCCGCGCCACCAGCGGATGGGCGGTCAAGGCGCGCCCGCAAGGCTCTGCATGGCCCGACAGAATATTGACCACCCCCGGCGGAAAGCCTGCCCGTTCAAACAGCGCGCCAAATTCCAGCATCGTCGCCGAGGCATGTTCTGATGCCTTCAGCACCACGGTGTTGCCCGCCGCAAGCGCCGGTCCCAGTTTGACCGCCGCCAGAAACATCTGCGAATTCCACGGCACGATGGCGGCCACAACGCCCAAAGGTTCGCGCCGGGTAAAGACGAACATGTCCGGCTTGTCGATGGGCAGTGTCTCTCCTGCGATCTTGTCGGCGCATCCTGCAAAAAAGTGAAAGAATTCCGCGATATACTTGGCCTGCCAGCGGGTTTCCTTCAACATTTTTCCCGTGTCGAGGGTCTCGGTGCGGCCCAGATCTTCGGATTGTTCGGCCAGAAGATCCCCCAACCGGCGCAGGCATTTGCCCCGCGCCGATGGGGTCATCTCGGCCCAAGGTCCGCTGCAAAACGCCCGGTGCGCCGCGCGCACGGCCCGGTCCACGTCCGCCCCGCTGGCCTCGGGGATCCGGGCCCAGACCGCGCCCGTTGTGGGGTTGATGCTGTCAAACATCGCCCCGTCCGACGCCGCACACCATTCCCCGTCAATCAGCATCTTATAATCTTTGGTCGCGCTCACGGGGGGGCTCCTTGTCATGCGCCCCCAGTGTGGGGCATGTTCAGACATTCAAAGTGGGAATTTTCGCCGCCGCTTGGCGAAAAAACGGCACAGCGCCGGGCAGAACACGTGTTCTTTGCCCCAAACGGAGGGCAGATGTCAGACTCAAAAACCGTCATCGGGGCGCCCCTTGTGATCGGCGGGCGCAAACTGTCGCTTTCGCGGGCCATCCGCGCGGGCGATACCGTCTATCTGACGGGGCAGATCCCGATGCACGATGGCGTCCCCATGACCACAGGCACCATCGAACAGCAGACCCGCGCCGTGCTGGACGAAATCACCCAAACCCTCGCGCTGGCGGGCTGCACACGGGCCGATGTCGTCAAGGCCATGGTCTGGCTGCGCGAGCGGGCCGATTTTGCCGGGTTCAACGCCGTCTATGCCGATTACTTCCCGCACGATCCCCCCGCGCGCTCGGCCTTGGTCAGTGACCTTCTGGTCGACTGCCGGGTCGAGGTTGAGGTGATCGCTTGGCGCCCCCTGCCAAAGGATCCGGCCTGATGCGCGCCGCCGATGGCACCTTCTATACGCTGCGCGGCCCGCATGGGGCCCCCGTTGTGGCCTTGATCCACGGCCTTGGCCTGAATCAAGACCACTGGCAGCCGATCGCCGATACCCTTGCGCCCCAGTTTCGCGTGCTGACCTATGATCTGCACGGCCATGGCCAAACCCCCCATCCCGGACCCGCGCCCAGCCTGCGCACCTTGGCCCGGCAATTGTCGGATTTGCTGGATCACATCGGCGCGCCTCAGGCCGCCATCGTGGGCTTTTCCTTGGGCGGCATGATTGCCCGGCGCTTTGCGCAAGACGATCCGGCCCGCACCCGGACGCTCGCGGTTTTGCATTCTCCCCATCGGCGCAGCGCGCAGGCGCAAGACGCCATCCTCGCGCGGGTCGCCCAAGCGCAAGGCCAAGGTCCCGCTGCCACCGTCGAAGATGCCCTGCGCCGCTGGTTCACCGATGATTTTCGCACCGCCCAGCCCGCCCTCATGAACCGCGTGCGCGCTTGGGTTCTGGCCAACGATCCGGCCATATACCCGCTGTATTATGCTGTCTTTGCCTCTGGCGTGGAGGAGGTGATCGCGCCGCAGCCCGCCCTGCGTTGCCCAACCCTTGTGATCACCGGCGATCAGGATTACGGAAACGATCCGCAAATGGCCCGCGCCATCGCCGCCGATATTCCCGGCGCTCAGGTGCATATTCTGCCCGGCCTGCGCCATATGGCCCTCACTCAGGCCCCCGACGAAACCCTCGCGGCGCTGTTGCCGTTTCTGCGCCGCACCTGTTTGCCTTGAAAGGATCCCGCCCATGTTGCCCGAACTGCGCAAAACCGTTGCCTATGACGAAGTGGTCTATCAAGACGGCGGCCGTCTTGCCGTGCCGCCCTTTCGGGTGATCGGTGTTGCCGCCGTGGTCACGAACCCGTGGTACGGCCGCGGCTTTGTCGAAGACCTGCAGCCCGAGATTCTGCGCATGGCCCCGGTCTTGGGCAAGCTGTTGACCGATATGATCTGCGATCTGGCCGGCTCGGGCGCGGCCATCGAGGCTTATGGAAAAGCCGCGATTGTCGGCACCGGCGGAGAGCTTGAACATGCCTCTGCCCTGATCCACACCCTGCGCTTTGGCAATTTCTACCGCGAGGCGGTCGGCGCGAAAACCTATCTGGGCTTTACCAATGTGCGCGGCCCCGCCAACACCCAGTTGCAAATTCCCCTGATGGACAAAAACGATGCCGGTCGGCGCTCGCATTATCTGACCGTGCAGTTCGCCCTGCCCGACGCGCCGGGCCACGATGAAATCGTTGTGGCCTTGGGCGCCTCGACCGGGGGGCGTCCGCATCACCGCATCGGCGATCGCTATCAAGATCTCAAGGCCATGGGCGCCGCGTTGGACAATCCTGCGGGCCTGTGATCGGGCAAGGTTCGCCTGTCAGTCGGCGGCTGATCGCAGCCGCCGCGCCGCAGCCCAACTGCCCGCCGCCATGATCCCTGCCGTCCCAAGGCACAGGGCCAGACCGCCGATCTGATAGCTTACCCCCGACAGCACCGTTCCCAGCAGCCGCCCGGCCGCATTGGCCATATAGTAAAATCCTACGTCGCGGCTGACGCGCCCGGCCCCGGCATAGGCCAAGATCAGATAGGAATGCAGCGCCGAATTCACCGCGAACACGGCGCCAAACACCAGCAGACCCACGATAAGCGTCACCGTCAGCCAAGGCGCCGGGGCCGGTGATATCAAACTGGCCGCAGCCAAGGCAAAGGGCAGGGGCACCAGATACCCCGCCCAAGCCGCCGCCTGCGCCGTTCGGGCCGCCAGA
>CANHLE010000088.1 GCA_947461435.1 Paracoccaceae bacterium
CGACCGGTAAGGAGAGAAACACATGTCCCGCGTCAAATCCGGTGTTGTCACGCACGCCCGTCACCGCAAGGTGATCAAGGCAGCGGCTGGCTATTATTCCGCCCGCTCGCGCAACTTTCGCACCGCCACCCAGGCCGTCGACAAGGCCAACCAGTACGCCACCCGCGACCGGAAAGCCAAAAAGCGCAGCTTCCGCGCGCTTTGGATCCAGCGCATCAATGCGGCTGTCCGTCTGTTCGACGCAGAATTCACCTACTCGCGTCTGATCGATGGCTTGAACAAAGCCGGGATCGAAGTGGACCGCAAGGTTCTGGCCGATCTGGCCGTGCATGAACCTGACGCCTTCAACGCGATCGCAGCACAGGCAAAAGCCGCTTTGGTCTGATCCAAGATCGATTGATAAGTGAAAGTTTAGAAAGGCCCCGCTTTTGTGGGGCTTTTTGTTTTTGGACCGTTCTGGGCGCCCTTCATCAGACGCCATCTTCGTTTCCAATTTCTAAACAATTTCATGCGTTGGCCGCATTTGCGCCCGATTTGCACACAATGACTGTCCTTACCGTAACTCGTGAGGCACTTTATGTCGGCTTTAGATCACACAGGCTTTGTCACCGCGCTTCCCTTGACTGAGGGGTTGTTGGAATGGACGCGGCGGCAAACACGCGACACCTGGCATGAAATTGCCCGCAAGGCCGATTTTGCCGCACATGGCGCCACGATAGATCTGCTGCTGGCCGTGCATTGGATCAGCCAACAGCCTGCCTGCGACCGGGCCACGGCCTTGCTGATCCTGACACGAGGACTTGAGGCGGGACTTCATACCAAAGATTGCCCGGCACAAATGGTACCGCAAGCGGCCAAGGCCTTTTGCAAGGGACTGCACAACGCCTTGAATGCGGATTGCTTCTATCAAGAGACACTCTTTTTGTCCCCCGAGGACACCGCAGCGATCGAGACGCAGCTTGGATCTGAAGGGGCGTTTCATTTGCCGCTTCACCGCCGCACGACGGCCGGACAAGTTGGGCACTGTCCTGCTTATGCCTTTGTCGGTCAGCGCCCGGTAATGCCGCCGCTGGCCGCCTGATCGGCAAAGGCCCCTTGCCTTCAACCGCCCTTCCCGCTAGCACCGTGCCGTTCTGACCGGAGGCTAAGATGGACGGGCTCGACGGCTTGAAAGCCAAATATCTAACCGCCGTTGCGCAGGCAGCCCATGAGGCCGCCCTTGAAGAGGTGCGCCTTGCCGCCCTAGGCAAGAAGGGCGAAATTTCGGCCTTGATGGGCAGTCTGGGCAAGATGGAGCCTGATGCGCGCAAGGCCGCGGGCGCTGCGATGAATTTGCTTAAAGATGAAATCGACGCCGCGCTGCGTGCCAAAAAGGCCGCCTTGGGCGATGCCGCCCTGGATGAACGATTGCGCAGCGAATGGCTTGACGTCACGCTGCCGGGCCGTCCGCGCCGCATGGGCACGATTCACCCCGTCTCGCAGGTGATGGAAGAATTGACGGCCATTTTTGCCGATATGGGGTTTGCCGTCGCCGAAGGGCCCCAAGTGGAAAGCGATTGGTACAACTTCGACGCCTTGAACATTCCGCCTGAGCACCCTGCGCGGCAAGAACACGACACGTTCTTCATGCACCGCGCCGAGGGCGACAATCGGCCACCGCATGTGCTGCGCACCCATACCAGCCCGGTGCAAATTCGTGCGATGACAGAACAGGGTGCGCCGATCCGCGTGATTGCCCCCGGCCGCGTGTACCGGATGGACATGGACCAAACCCATACGCCGATGTTTCATCAGGTCGAGGGACTGGCCATCGACCGCGATATCAGCATGGCGAACCTGAAATGGACGCTGGAGGAATTCTGCCGCGCCTTCTTTGAAGTGCCGTCTGTCGAACTTCGGTTCCGTGCCAGCCATTTCCCTTTTACCGAACCTTCGGCCGAAGTGGATATTCGCTGTTCATGGGACGGCGGCCAGTTGAAGATTGGCCAAGGCGACAAGTGGATGGAAATTTTGGGCTCGGGTATGGTGCACCCCAAGGTTTTGCGGGCAGCGGGCGTGAATCCCGACGAATGGCAGGGCTTTGCCTTTGGAATGGGGATCGACCGGATTGCCATGCTGAAATACGGCATTCCGGATCTTCGGGCGTTTTTTGAAAGCGATCTGCGCTGGCTTCGTCACTATGGGTTTGCGGCGCTGGATATGCCGAACTTGCCCGGTGGGTTGTCGCGCTAAAAGAAAGACACCCCCTGCCACCGAATGGAAGGGGGGACGTCTGACATCGTCAATCGCTTATGGCGTGACGGCGGCGAGCATGTCGGCGGCAAAGCCAAATTGGCCAGCCAGCATCATGTACAGCAGCACGGTCAGGCCAAGAAGCAGGCACAGTCGGCCCACTTTCAGCGGCTTGCGGTCTTTGGGTATGTTCATCATCGGGTCCATCAGGTGGGTTTAGCATTCAATGCTGAAAAGAATGTGGCGCATTACCCCATGCGGCGGGCACAACCGGTTTCCAAACAGGAAACTCCTAAGCTGCCGCTTCCCCTTTTGTTAAAGGTAGGCTATCCCCGCTTCCGACCCAAAGTTGCACGTCATTCAAGGCAAGCCCATGAAATTCACCCTCTCCTGGCTGCGCGATCACCTCGACACTGAGGCATCGCTGGACGATATCCTTTACGCTCTCACGGATCTGGGCCTGGAAGTGGAAGAGGTGGTGAACCCGCTGGCCAAACTGGCACCCTTTACGCTTGCCAAGGTCTTGCACGCCGAAAAACACCCCGATGCAGACAAACTGCGTGTTTGCACCGTCATGACGGACGAGGGCGAAAAGCAGATCGTTTGCGGCGCGCCGAACGCACGGGCCGGAATCACGGTCGTGCTGTGCAAACCGGGTGACTATGTGCCGGGCATTGATGTGACTTTGGGTGTGGGGAAAATCCGGGGTGTGGAAAGCCATGGCATGATGGCCTCTGAGCGCGAGTTGGAGCTGTCGGACGAGCATAACGGGATCATCGAATTGTCGTCTGGCGAGGTGGGCGATCGGTTTGTCGATTGGCTGACAAAAAATCGTCCCGCGCTGGCAGATCCGATGATCCATATCAAGATTACACCCAACCGCCCGGATGCGCTGGGTGTGCGCGGTGTGGCCCGCGATCTGGCCGCGCGCGGCATTGGACGGCTGAAGCCGCTTGTTGTCCCTGCGATCAAGGGCGGATTTGACAGCCCGATCGGCGTGGCAATTTCGGCGGAACTGAAAGCCAAAGGCTGCCCGCACTTTGCTGGCCGCACGATTCGAGGCGTGAAGAACGGCCCCTCGCCCGATTGGTTGCAAGCGCGGCTGAAAGCGATTGGACTGCGGCCGATTTCAGCGCTGGTGGATATCACCAACTATTTTACCTTTGCGTTGAACCGCCCCTTGCACGTGTTTGATGCCGACAAAGTCACGGGTGGGCTGTTGCGCATTCAGACTGCCGAGGGCGGCGAGACATTTGCGGGGCTGGACGGCAAGACCTATGCCTTGCGCGCGGGGCAGATGGTCATCGTCGACGACGCAGGCGTTGAATCCTTGGCGGGCATCATGGGCGGCGAGGTTTCGGGCTGCTCGGAGGCCACGGTAAATGTCTTTTTGGAATCCGCCTTTTGGGATCCCATCACGGTGGCCACAACGGGCCGCGCGTTGAAAATCAACACAGATGCCCGCTATCGCTTTGAGCGCGGGGTTGACCCGGCGTTTACCCTGCCAGGGTTGGATATGGCCACGCAGATGATTGTGGATCTGTGCGGGGGGGAACCCAGCCATGTTGTTGCCGATGGGGCGGCGCCGGATGTGACGCGCAGCTATCGTTTGAACCCGGCGCGGGTCATCTCGTTGGTGGGGATGGACATTCCCGAGGCGGAACAGCGCGCCACCCTGACCGCTTTGGGGTTTACCCTGTCGGGCAATGACGTGTCGCCGCCCACGTGGCGGCCGGACATTCTGGGCGATGCCGATCTTGTCGAAGAGGTGGCGCGCGTGGCGTCCTTGACAAAGCTGCAGGGAAAACCCCTGACGCGCGCTTTGCCCGGCGTTCCAAAGCCAATTCTGACGCCCATGCAAATGCGCGAAAAGGCGGCCCGTCGGATGATTGCTGCCTTGGGATACAATGAGTGCGTCACCTATTCCTTCATCGACGAGGCGGCCGCAAAGCTGTTTGGCGGCGGTGAAAACGCGGTGAGGGTGGATAACCCGATTTCGTCTGAGATGTCGCATCTGCGACCCGACCTTCTGCCCGGATTGCTGCGCGCGGCGGCGCGCAACCAAGCCCGCGGATTCATGGACTTGGCTTTGGCCGAAATTGGACCGGCCTTTCAAGGCGGAGAGCCGGGCGAGCAGCATTTGCAGGCTACCGGCCTTTTGGTCGGACACTCTGGCCCCCGGGATCCCTTCGGCGGCCGGCGCCCTGTTGATCTTTTTGACGCAAAATCCGATGTCGAGGCGGTATTGGCCGCCCTTGGAGCCCCTGCGAAGGTGCAGATCAATCGCAAGGTCGCAAACTGGTGGCACCCTGGCCGGTCTGGCACGATTGGCCTTGGGCCCAACGTGATGGCCACCTTCGGCGAAGTGCACCCCAAGGTTCTGGCGGCACTGGATGTCAAAGGGCCCGCGGTGGCCTTTACAATTCTGGTGGCCAATGTCCCGCAGCCCAAGGTCAAGACACCAACGCGCCCCGCGCTTGGTCTGAGTGATCTGCAGGCTGTGGATCGGGACTTTGCCTTTGTCGTTGGCACCGAAGTTGAAGCGCTGACCGCAGTCAATGCGGCGATGGGGGCCGACAAGGCCCTGATCGAAACAGTGCGCGTCTTTGACCAGTTCACCGGAGAGAAGGCCGAGGCGCAAATGGGCATTGGCAAGAAAAGCATCGCGCTGAGCGTGCGCCTGCAGCCCACGGGCAAGACCTTGACCGAAGCGGAAATCGAAGCGGTTTCGGTCAAGATCATCGAAAAGGTCAGCAAGGCCACCGGCGGTACGTTGCGCGCCTGAACGGCGCAACGTCAGGATTGTTATTGTGGCCAGCAAAGATAGGCTGGTCGCATGGAATTTGATTACATCATTGCGGGCGGGGGTTCGGCAGGGTCTGCGCTGGCGGCGCGGCTGTCGGAAGACCCCGGCGTCACGGTTTGCCTGATAGAATCGGGCACGCAGGCGCGCGACATCTTTGTGCGTGCGCCAGCGATGGTCGCCGCCATGGTTTCGGGGCGGCCGCCCATTCACAATTGGGCGTTCAAGACAGTGCCGCAGCCGGGACTGAACGGGCGACGGGGGTTTCAACCGCGGGGCCGTGGCCTGGGCGGGTCATCGTCCATCAATGCCATGCTATATCTGCGCGGACAGCCGGCCGATTATGATGGATGGGCCGATCTGGGGGCCGAAGGGTGGGATTGGGCCAATGTTCGGCCCTATTTTCTGGCCGCTGAGGGAAACATCCGATCTGGACCGGAGCACGGGCAATCCGGCCCTTTGCAGGTGGCAGACCAGCAATGCCCACGGGAAATCTCACGCGCCTTCGTTCATGCGGCAGAGCAGGTTCAGATTCCGCCGACTGTGGATTTCAACAGCGGCATCAGCGAGGGGGCCGGGCTTTATCAGGTCACGCAATTTCATTCGGGTCCCCATAAGGGAGAGCGATGTTCGGCCGCGGCCGCCTATCTGCACCCGGTGATGGGCCGAGCGAACCTGACGGTGATGACACGCACGAGGGTCAATCGAATCCAGTTTGACGGCCGCCGCGCCAGGGGAGTCTGGGTGCGCCGGGGGCTGCGGGACCATCTGATCACAGCGCGGCGCGAGGTGATCTTGTGCCTTGGGGCCTTTGGCACACCGCAGATCCTGATGGTGTCGGGCGTTGGGCCCGCCGATCATTTGCGCGACCATGGGATCGGCATTGTCGCAGACCTGCCGGGTGTGGGGGCCAACCTGCAAGACCATCTGGATTACACCATCTCGCATCACTCCTTGCGGGCTGATACGGTGGGACTGAACCCGGCGGGCCTTTGGCGACTGGCCAAAGCGGCGCGTGTTTGGCGGCATTCAGGCGGGGGGCTTTTCGCCTCGCCCATGGCAGAAGGGGGAGCGTTCTTTCGATCGTCTCCGAACAAGACGGCGCCGGATCTGCAAATTCATTTTGTGGTCGGAATAGTCGATCAGCATATGCGCAACCTGCATCTGGCTGATGGCTTCTCTGCCCATGTCTGCGTCTTGTATCCGCAGAGCCGCGGCACGGTTCGGCTGAAAAGTGCCGATCCGGGCAGCGCGCCCCTGATCGACCCAGCCTATCTGTCAGACCCCCGCGATCTGGCGGTTCTGATGACCGGCGCGCGGCGGGTTGAGGCGTTGTTGGCAACGGCAGCGCTTGATCCTTGGCGCGGCAAACGCCTTTACCCCCACGACGGAAGCGACGCCGGTTTGGAACAATCGATCCGCGCGCATGCCGATACGATTTATCATCCCGTGGGAACGGCGCGCATGGGCCTTGATGACATGGCCGTGGTTACCCCGGATCTGCGCGTGCGCGGACTGGAAGGCTTGCGCGTGGTTGACGCCTCGGTGATGCCGCGCCTTGTGGGCGGCAATACCAACGCACCGACGATCATGATTGCCGAAAAGGCCGCGCGGATGATCCTGCCGCGCGCCTGATCCAATCAAGCTTTCATGATCATGACGGGCTGCGTGGGCGAGGTTCACATGCTGGACTTCGCGTTTGTCGCCGCTCGTCCCTGCCTGCTGGTCACTTTCGGCCGAACAGGCGGCCGAAGAACCCCTTGGCCCGATCCTGCGCCTCACCCACTTCGGCCAAGGCGGGATCAACCATGCGTTCCACGAATTGCAGCCACATGCGGCGCACCATGAACACCAGAAAGCCAAAGACCAAAACAAGGATGATACTGACCCACGGGATGATACGTTCGTCGGCCGATGCGGCTTCGCGCACGGAAACCGCGTTGGGATAGATCGACAGGATGGGCAGACGCCAGCCGTAATGCGTCACGACAACCCATTTGGGCGCTTCTGGCGTGGATTTCAGGTTCCCCGCTTCGGCTTGCAGATTGGAACTGTCATATTTGAAATAAGGCGGCCAGATCCAACCCGTGTCTTCGTTGCGGTACACCATCACCGAGCCGTCAGGATAGGCGGCGTCGATAAAGCGGATGTCGCGGGTGGTGGTGCCTTCGGCAGTGCCACTGTCTGGCACAGAATAGGCCCAAGCGTTTTCAGTGCCGACGGTTGTCAGGCGGTTATAGGTATTGGTCACGCGCACGATGTCATGTTGAGGGAGAGTATAGTGCAAGAACCCGAGCACGAAGACGACCAGAAGCGTCCAGAACGTCCGTTTGATCCACTTCCAGATGTTTCCGCCCATAGCTGTCTCCTTACTGCGCATTCACAAAATAGACGATGACCGCGAAGGCCAACATCGGAAGGATATAGACCAGCACGATCAGTTTGCGTCTTAATCCATGCCGGTACTGCGCCATTCCCGTCTCGATATAGGCATCGCGTTCGGCTTTTGTCAGGCCCTCGCGTGCGGGGTCAGTATCCCATTCTTTTTCCAGCGTTTCCCGCCGGATCGACCGAGAGTACAAGGAGACCAAAACATAAATCACGCTGAGCGTGAAAAAACCCAAAATGGCGGCCCGAACCAAACCCAGCATTTTCTACCTCCGCACCGCGCCCCAAGGGCCAACGGCTTGAATCATGTCGCGCGCCGGCTTTGGATGGGGTCTGTCGCGCACATCCATCGACGGTTCGGGCCCAAAAAGCGCCTCACGCGCGCCTTGTCTGTCCACCTGATACTCACGTTCCAGAAAATCAACCACATACTGTTTTTTCCGATCTGACCATGTGGCGTAGCGGGCATAGAACAGTTCCTTGTGGGTGATGAACATTTGCCGCACATCCAGAGGGGACAGTTCGGACAAGAGCATGTTCACAAGGTCGCGGTTTGGGCCAGAGGTGGCGCGAAGGGTGTAGAAATAGGCTGGATGCTCGCTGCTGATGCGCGGCCATGCGGCAAGCCCGTCAATCCAGTTCAACAAAGCCGCCAGCCCAAGAAATTCTGGCGGCAAGGCGTCGCCGAGTTTGTACGCGATCTTGCGCAGCTCGGTGCGGCGGGCATCGCCAATATCCAGCCCCAAGACATCTGCGGCCTCGACCAAAATGAAATCCATTTTCTGGCGGATCACAGCGGCCCCGTCCATTCCGCGTGCTTGCACAATGGGTTCGACGAGCCCGCACCGTTCGAGAAAATCAGCGATGGCGTTGCGCTGGGTCAGATCAAAAAGCGGAAGCTGCGCGCCTTTCGCCGTGTCCCCCAGCGACAGGCCGGGTTGTGTGCATATCAGCGCGGGCAGACGCACATCCGCAAAGACGTAGACCCCGCCGAAATGGCTGGTCCAGAAATTCGGCTGCGAGAAGGTCATGGCGGGCAAGGCGATGGCTTGGCTGGTGATATCGCCCGTCTTGGTGGCGAGGGCGATCATCTGAGCGATCAGAGCTTCATCGCGCCAGCCGTCGGGTTCGGTGCGAAAGCGTTGGATCAGCCCTGTCAATTTGTCCGCATCGGCCACATGCCCGCCGATTGTATCCGCCTCGACCCGCACCTGGCGCAATTCAAGCAGACGGGCGGGCGTTGTCACTTCGAAGACAGAGCCTTGCAACTCGCCTGCAACAGCATCGCGCGCGGTCAGCGCAAACAACTGGGCCTCATTGGTTTCGATGAATTGCTGCAAGATGCCGCGCGAGGTGGAAAAGGTCATGTTCAGCAGCGGTGCGGATTTCTGGCTGGTGGTCAGCAGGATGAACTGTCGGTTCGCGCCTTTGGGATTGAGGTAGAGCGGATCATTCAGTTCATCGCCGATTTCGGGGGAAAACCCTGAGATGTCGATGTGGAAATCGGTCAGCTCAGTTGTTTTGCCGGTAAGACGTTTCAGCGCGCGGTTATAGCGCTCAATGAGCGCAGGGGAGGAAACTTCGACAAGATTGCCGAACATCAGGCCGGCGGTGATGAGGCGTTTCATGGTTTTGGGTCCAATGTCATTGCAGGCATTCCATTGGCTGTGCCGGATGCCAACTGGGACTGGTCCAGTGATCAAACTTTGCCATCTTAGCCCTGCCCCCCCAGATACCGCTTCTTCGCCTCTTCCGTCCGGCGGTATTCGCGCACCATCCCTTCGATCGCCACTTCGTCCGACTTGTCGGCATAGCGGAACTCTGAATCCGCATAGCGGTTGATTTCCTGCACCACCATCTCAACCGTGATCGGCGTCATCAGGCTTTTGATCATCGAAAGCTTCTCGTCATAGGGCTTGAACAGGAACAGGTCGGGCTGTTCCATCCATTCATCGGGCAATTCAAAATCCATCGCCCGAACTTTGATGGCGTCGGTGATGTTTTTAACCGCGCGGCCGGTAAACCGTTCATCCGCCTGCTGGATCGCTTTCAGGTAGGTTCCCAGTTTCGCGATCGTATCCAATGCGCCGATCTGGCCTTGCACCTGATCCCAGACCATCAGCAGGCCCGCCTCATGCGGCTTGGCATAGCCTTCAAAACTCGCGGTGACGGCTTTTCTTATCTCTTGGCTGGCAAACAGGTCATGGTTCCCGACGGGAATTGCGTGGTTCTTTCCCAGCAGAAGCGACAGGATATCGATGTAATCTTCGCGGCTTTGTGGACCGTCGACCAAAAAGCGCGCGCCGGCGCGTTGGCGCAGGGCGTCGTCGACGTTTTCGGGAAAGTTCGAAAACATGCCAAAAGTGCAATTGCCGCGCACCACGGTGTTGGCCCCGGCAAAGGCCCCCATGAACACCGCCGTCACCTCTTGCTGGCCCGCGCTGGATTGCCGATCACCGCGTTTGCCGGCGACCTGATCGATGTCGTCGATCGTCCCAAAACCGATCGCCGTGGGATCGATGACAGCATCGACAAAGGACTTGGCATTCTGACCGGATTTACCTTGATAGCTGTCAATCTGGTCAATCGAAAAGTTTTGATAGCGGAACGGATAGCCCGCCACCTGACAATAGTCGTTCAGCAATCCCGCCATCATCTGGATCAACGTGGTCTTGCCTGTGCCCGGCTTTCCATCGCCCATGAAGGTAAAGATAAATCCCCCCAACTCGGCAAAGGGATTGAGGCGGCGATCAAAATCATAGGCCATCAACATCTTGGCCAAGCGCATCGATTGATACTTGGCGATGTGGTTGCCGACAACTTCGGTCGGCTTTTTGAATTGCATGGTCAGCGGGCCGCCTTTGACCGAACGGGCCGGCTTGAAACCGGACAGGGTCAGACCATCGGCCTCGACCTTCCAGGAACCGCCCGCAAAGGCCGCTGTTCGCGGCGCGGTTTCGGCCCGCAAGGCAACTTTGCGCATCAAAGCCTCGGCGAAGGCGGCGATCACGGATACAAGGCGCAGGTCATCCTCGGCCAAAGCCCCGATGTCTTGATCCAATTCCCACAACACGCCTTGAAGCGCGAGCGGGGCATTATCGGTCAGTACCTCTTCGACGTCTCCGATTTCCACCACCGCCGCTGACAGGTGCGGCGCCAGAAGAAAGGCCGTGGCATTGCCAAAGGTATGAAGGGTTGTCAGGGCCTCGGCTGCCAAAAGTTCAGTAAATTCAGTTCGCCGGGCCTCGGGCAGACGACCTTCAAGGTTGGCTTTTTTCAATTCCGCCAGCCCAGATTGCGCCGCCAAGGTTTCGGCCAAGGCCAGGGCAATGGAAAGACCACGCCGAAGGGCCGTCAAGGCGGATGCCTGAAGCGGAGAAAGCAGACCATCGCCCAGCCCTTCCACCCGTTCGGTCAGGCGCACCCCGCCGGGCCGGGCCGTGGGCCGCGTTGCCATGCCGGGGATGGTCGAGCGGAACCGCGGCCTTGCACCCATTCCTGAGGAGCGTTCGGGCTGTACCGCTGGCATTGGCTTGGCCAGTCTTGGGGCATGGTCAAAGCCCGTGATCAGTCCCAGCGCTGCATCATATTGCGCGCGGATCGTCTCTTCGCGCAATTCCATCGTGTCACGAGTGTTCATCTGATTTCCCCGTCATCACATCAAAGGCAAGATACGCCCATCCGAGCCCACCACGAATTTACGGATCTTGGCCAAACCGGGAGCTTTCACTTCAACCATCGCCTGAAAGACTTTTTCGGGCAGGATCACCATCTGGTCTGTTCGCGTGGTGCCGGTATCCACACCATCGAGCGCGTTCAGCTTCCATATTTGGCGGTTGGCGGAGGAAAACCAGCCGTCTTTTATCTCTTCCTCTCGCTCAGAAACCAGATCCTCGACGGTCCAGACAAGGGCCCAATCTTCGCCATCCGGAGCGTTCGCGGCTTTGAGCACCTCCGAGATTGG
This sequence comes from Paracoccaceae bacterium, assembly GCA_947461435.1. GTDB lineage: Bacteria > Pseudomonadota > Alphaproteobacteria > Rhodobacterales > Rhodobacteraceae > CAIYZT01. The sequence goes on from CANHLE010000088.1 coordinate 11,388, forward strand.
ACCCGATTGCAGCGTGAAATCCTGCGAATGCATCGGCCCCAAAGTGAGGCGGCGCAGGCGTTTGGGGTGCAGAGATTCAAAATCCTTGTCAAATCCCGTTGCGATGGTCAGCAGTTTCAACCCACCCACCGATTGCGCCATGATGCCTTGGCTGACCATGGGCCATCGCCTGTCGTCTTTGGGCAGCGGTTTCTTGCCGCTGTCTTCAATATCTAGAAGATAGACAACGGGAAGATTGGTTTGGGTGTCATAAACTGCCCAGTGGATCAGAAAATGGCGCCGATCGCCGACATCTTCGATCCATTGCAGATCTGGATCGTTGCGGGTCAGAAATAGGCCGCCCAAGGCAAGCGCCTCGTAGTAAAGACGCTGCGACAGGGCGAATTGCAACTGTGTCGGGGCTGCAAGATCGCGCAAGATCTGGCGCACCATACGGTCCTTGAGTTCCGTTTCTGAGGCCATGCCCTGCAGATGCTTGCCCGCTTGCGCGGCGTCGACCGCCATCACCATCAATTCCTGCGCGACGGGAAAACCCGATTCGTGGCGGTCAAAGGTCAGGCGTGGAGAGGATTCGGCAAGGCCCGTCATCAGATACTTATGGGACAGCGCCAGAAAGCTTGCCGTCAAAGCAGACAGGTAGCGGCCCAGAACCCGTGCTTCGGTGCGGGTCAGGCGGCCTTCTTTCTCAACCTCGCCGGCCACGCGGGCCAGATGCGCGGTTATTCTTTCGAATTTCGCAAAATAGCGCCGTGCGGTGGCCGTATCATAAAGCTCTGCATGGTCCGTGACGAGTTGGTCCTTGAACTCCGTCCCCATTTATTCCCCGTAGGCGTTCTTGTCGTGTTTTTCGACAATGGCGGCAAAGCGGCGGGCAAAACGTTCATCGGCCTTGGCTTTGTCTTCAAGAATCTTTCGGGCAAAGATCATGTTGCCTTCATGGCTTTCGAGCATATCGGCCATCTTGTCATTGGTGGCTGCGCCAATTGCGGCCATCGCGACCTGCGCCTCTTGGTCGGTTTTCACGCCAATTTCATTGATCCGATGCGCCACATCCTGCTGTTGGGCGGTCTTGAGCGAGGAGGTCAGCGCATCATACAAGACCACGCGCTGTTTGGTGTCCGTTTGCAGTTTGTTGATCAAGACCAATTGGGTCGCCGCTTGATTGGTCAGCGAGTCCACCCAAGTTTTGCCTTTTTCGATGTAGCGTTCCAGTGTCTGAGATTTTGCCAATTGCACCTGTTCGTCCTGAATCAGGGCGTTGTATTTGGCATTCATGGCCGCGAGGTCGGATTCCAGTTTTGTCCGCGCACTGGCGTCTTGTTCAACGGAAATCTTGTTTTCAAGTTCGATGATCTTTGGGTCCATCGCCGTAACCTCTGCGCGGACCCCGTCCAGCGCCGCGACCGCCGTTTCGCGTTCTGTCAGGGTGTCGCCCAGATTCACCTCTACCTTGGCTTTTTGGACGTTCAGCATGTCAAGCTGGCCCTGCAGCAAGCGCACGATGACATCAGACTTGGCAATCAGATCTTGCAGCTTGTCATCAACCGAGGCAGTGCGCATCCGCTCTTGGCGCAGACTTTCCGATCTGGCCGACGAGAAAACCCCAACAAAACTTTCCCATCCAGTTTTCGACCGCATTTCAGCAAATTCAGCGCTGAATCCGGCGGTTACATCGTCAAGACCCATGATGAGCTCGGCGATGTTGGCGTTCATCAGGTCAGTATGTGATTTCACGTCGTCCAACGTGGCGTTTTCGATGTCCAGCGCCGTCTCGCCGGTGGCCAGTTTCAACCGGGCCGTTTCGATTCGGCCCGTAATGGTGGAAATTTTCGCCTGCGCTTCTGCAACCTGCTTTTGGCTTTCCTGAATCTGCGCGTCAAAATCGGCCATCGGGCCCTCCATGTATCAAGATCTTCCCCATGTAGGGAATGTTTTTCGAATTAACATATAGGTCAGGCAAAAAATTGGGGTCTTTCGGCGCGGCGAAGCGCGCCCACCTGAGCAATGGATACAGTGTTGCGCAAGTTTGGTGCGGACGCAAAGCCGTTCTCAACCAGAAGCAGGTCAGAGCGGCTTTTCTACACCGGTATGTTGTCGATCAGGCGCACACCATCCAGCCAAGCCGCGGCAAGCATCCGGCGCGGACGGCGCGGATCATCCGAAGGCATCAGGGTTTCTGCGTCTCGCAGTTCGATGTATTCGACCCTGTCAAATCCAACCGCGCGCAGCTTTTCCGCGGCCTCGCGGATCGCCATACGGTCAGATTGTCCCGCGCGGATATCATCGGCACCGGCCGTAATGGCCGAAAACAGAACCCCCGCCTTCGCACGTCCGTCGGACGTTAAGCGCACATTGCGCGAGGACATGGCCAATCCGTCCGCTTCGCGGATGGTCTCGCACCCGACAACCGTGACCGGCAGGTTCAGATCGCGCACCAATCTTTGCACCACTTGCAATTGCTGCCAATCTTTCTGGCCGAAATAACCCCGGTCGGCCTCTGTCATGCCAAACAGTTTGGTCACCACCGTCGCCACCCCGTCAAAGTGGCCGGGGCGCATGCGGCCTTCCAACGGCTCGGACACGCCGCCAACCGACACGGTGGTGACAAAGCCATCGGGGTAAACTTCTTCGGGCTGCGGGATGAAGACCAGATCCACCCCTACCGTCGTCAACAAGGCCACGTCTGCTGCTTCGGAACGCGGATATTTCTTCAGATCTTCCGGGTTGCCGAACTGCATGGGGTTCACAAAAATTGTGGTGATCACGCGCGGACAATCTGCCTTGGCCGCCCGAGCCAAGGACAAATGCCCTTCGTGCAAGGCGCCCATCGTGGGTACCACACCAATACTTTCCCCGGCTTTCTTCCAGCCACGAATGATGAGCCGAAGATCGGCCACGGTCCGAATGATTTGGGTCAAGACTTGGGTCCCTTTGGCGGCAGCACATCTGCAAAGGAGTGATCCAACGACGGGAACGCGCGCGACCTGACCTCAGCGGCGTAGGCTGCGATGGCCTGATCGGCCAAATGGCCAAGATCGGCGTAGCGTTTGACGAATTTTGGACGAAATTCGGTAAACATTCCCAACATATCATCGACCACCAGAACCTGACCGTCACAGTTGGCCCCAGCGCCAATGCCGATGGTGGGGATTGTCAGGCTTTGCGTGATGCGCCCGGCCAGTCCCATGGGTATTTTTTCCAGAACCACGGAAAAAGCACCGGCCTGTTCGACGGCCAACGCATCGTCCATGACCTTTTGCGCCTCTCCTTCGCGGCCGACCACCTTGTAACCGCCAAGCGTGTTCACCGATTGGGGCGTGAGGCCTATATGCGCCATGACAGGAACACCGCGTTGCACCAAGAAGGCGATTGTTTCGGCCATATGCGTGCCGCCTTCAAGCTTGACCGCGGGGGCACCTGTTTCTGACATCAGGCGGGCGGCATTGCGATAGGCTTGCGCCGGACCCTCTTCATAGCTGCCAAACGGCATATCAATGACCGGCATGGCCTTTTGGCAACCTTTCACCACCGAGCGGCCATGCAAGATCATCATCTCCATTGTCACACCCAAAGTGCTGGTCATTCCATGCAGCACCATGCCAACGGAATCCCCGACCAAGGCGATGTCGCAGTGAGAATCGACCAGCCGCGCAATCGGCGTTGTATAGGCCGTCAGAACGACAAGTGGAGTGGAGCCCTTTCGGGCACGAATATCGGGCGGAAGCACCGAGCGGAGAGGGGAGGTTGCGCTCATCTGATCTGATCTCGGGCCTTCAGTGTCATGTCGATGAAATATAGGGCACATATATTTTGCTTGCGCAAGATTCCTCCGCTGCGGTGCGGCGACGACAAGGTCTTGACCCCGACATTGCCTGTGCCAAATGTACGCAAG
>CANHLE010000089.1 GCA_947461435.1 Paracoccaceae bacterium
AAACCGCGCAGGGCAGCTACATGACCGCGCTGGATGTGCAGTTGCAACCGGGATGGAAAACCTATTGGCGCGCGCCGGGTGACGCGGGCATTCCGCCGCAGTTCGATTGGTCCGGCTCGGACAATATCGCCAGCGTGCGGCTGCACTGGCCCAGCCCTCAGGTCTTTGATCTCAACGGCATGCGCTCCATCGGCTATCACGACGCGCTGATCCTCCCGATGGAGGTGAAGCCCCAAGATCCCACGAGCCCGGTGACGGTTCAGCTGTCCGTTCACATGGGAATTTGCAAGGATATCTGCCTGCCCGCCACCCTCACCGTGACCGGAAAAGTCTCAGGCGCAGGCACGGCCGATCCGGCCATCCGCGCGGCCTTGGATCTGCGCCCCATGTCCGCGGACGAGGCGCAACTGGCCCACCTGTCCTGCACCGTCGCCCCGATCAAAGACGGCCTGCGCCTGACAGCGCAGCTGGATCTGCCCCGTTTTGGGGCCGACGCCGAAGCGGTGGTTTTCGAAACCAACGATCCCAGCATCTGGGTCTCCCAAGCCGATGCGCAGCGCGCAGGCGGGCGCCTGACAGCCATCTCAGATCTGGTCGGGCCCAGCGGCGCCCCCTTTGCCCTTGAACGTCAAGGTCTGACCGTCACGGTGATTTCCGGTCGCTCCTCAGTCGAACTCAAAGGCTGCCCTGCGCCCTAAGGATCTATTTGCGCCGCAAATGTTCGTCCAGCCGGGGCATGATCTCCACGAAATTGCACGGCTTGTGGCGATAGTCGAGTTGCTTGACCAAAATCTCATCCCAGGCATCGCGGCAGGCGCTGGGGCTTCCGGGCAGGGCAAACAGATATGTGCCCATCGCCACCCCCCCCGTCGCGCGGCTTTGCACCGCAGATGTGCCGATCTTTTGTACCGACACCATGGTAAAAAGGGTTCCGAAAGCCTCGATTTCCTTTTCATAGACGTCCCGGTGCGCCTCAACCGTCACATCGCGCCCGGTCAGGCCGGTGCCGCCCGTGGACAACACCACATCAATCGTCGGATCCGCGCACCACTGGCGCAGCTTGCCGGCAATATCGGCGCGGTCATCGGGGCAAATATGCCGCGCGGCCAGAACATGGCCCGCCTCCGTCAACCGCGCGACCAAGGTGTCACCCGATCGGTCATCCGCCGGCGTGCGCGTGTCAGAGACGGTCAGGACGGCGATCCGCACCGGCATAAACTGTCTGGTCTCGTCCATGCTCATCTCAGTTTCGCCTTTATCGCCAAAAGATCCGCCCAAGCCTCGCGCTTTGCGGCCGGATTGCGCAACAGATAGGCCGGGTGGGTCATCGGCATCAGCGGCTTTCCAAAAGCTTCCACCCATGTGCCGCGCGCCGCAAGGATTCCGCGCTGACCTGTCAGCGCCTCCAGCGGAGTGTTGCCGACGGTGACAATCACATCAGGGTTGGCCAGCGCGATATGACGCTCGACAAAGGGCCGCATCATGGCGATTTCCGCCGGTTCCGGATCCCGGTTGCCGGGCGGGCGCCACGGCATGACATTGGTGATATACAGCGCGGTGCCGCGGTCAGCGCTGCCGCGCGACAATCCGATGGCGGCAAACATCCTGTCCAAAAGCTGTCCGGCGCGGCCCACAAAGGGGCGGCCCTCCTGATCTTCCTCCCGGCCCGGTGCCTCGCCCAGAATCAACACGCGGGCGGCGGGGTTGCCGTCGGCAAAAACCGTGTTGCGCGCCCCCTTTTTCAACTCGCACAGATCAAAATCCTGCATGGCCGTGCGCAAGGATTCAAGGGTCAGGCAGGCCCGCGCCAGATCGGTGGCCACGCGCACCGGATCGGCCCCAACCGACAGCGGTCTGGCGGGCTCTGCCTGCCCTCGCCGCGGCGGGGCGGCAGGCGCGGGTGCGGCGGCAGGTTCTGCCATGCGGCGCGTCCACGGGGCGGCATCGGGCAGATCAAAGCTGTTTTGCGGCGCGTCCTGAACCACTTCGCTGACGCCCAGATCGACCTGCCACGCCAGCGCGGCCAGCGCGGCGTTCCAGTCGTTGCGGATGTCTGCGGCGATTCCCATGACCCCAAACTAGGCCCCCTTCCCCCCCATCACAACCACCTTGCCCGCCTGCCTTTGCCTTTCTATAAGCCAGCAACGCCCTGCCCCGACCTCCGCAGCAAAAAGGTGCCAGATGTCCTTCCGCGCCCGCCACCTTTTGGGGATCGAACATCTCTCCCCGCAGGAAATCACCACCGTTCTGGATCTGGCCGACCGCTACGTCGATCTGAATCGGCGCACAGTGAAACAATCCGATGTTCTGTCGGGCATGACCCAGATCAACATGTTTTTTGAAAACTCCACCCGCACGCAGGCCAGCTTTGAACTTGCCGGAAAACGTCTTGGCGCAGATGTCATGAACATGTCCGTCGCGCAGTCCAGCGTCAAAAAAGGCGAAACCCTGATCGATACGGCGATGACGCTGAATGCCATGCAGCCCGATCTGCTTGTGGTGCGCCACGGGGCCTCGGGCGCGGTGAACCTTTTGGCCTCCAAGGTGAACTGCGCCGTGCTCAATGCCGGCGACGGTCGCCACGAACACCCCACGCAGGCCCTTCTGGACGCGTTGACCATCCGCCGGGCAAAGGGCCGGATTCAGCGCCTGACCGTGGCCATTTGCGGCGACATCGCGCACAGCCGCGTGGCCCGCTCCAACCTGATCCTTCTGGGCAAGATGGAAAACCGCATCCGCCTGATCGCGCCGCCCACCTTGATGCCCGCCGGCGTCGGAGAGTTCGGCTGCGAATTGTTCGACGATATGCGCGCCGGCCTTGAAGGGGCCGATGTGGTGATGATGCTGCGCCTTCAAAAGGAACGCATGGACGGCGGGTTTATTCCGTCAGAACGCGAATATTATCACCGGTATGGGCTGGATGCCGAAAAGCTTGCCGTGGCCAAACCCGATGCCATCGTCATGCACCCCGGCCCCATGAACCGCGGGGTCGAGATTGACGGCGAATTGGCCGACGACATCAACCGCTCGGTCATTCAGGAACAGGTCGAAATGGGCGTGGCCGTGCGCATGGCCTGCATGGACCTTCTGGCGCGCAATCTGCGGGCCGAACGCGGCCGCAAGGCCGTTGGGGTGATGGTGTGACGGTCAGCCTGACCATCCCCGCCAGCGAACGCCGTGTTCTGCGCCTCTTCGCGATGGATCTGTCCCCCGCCGAAGTCTCGGCACTTCGCGCGCCGCTCACGGATGAGGCTGACCGCCTTGCGCCGCTTTTGGGCCTGACGCGCCTGAACCATGCCATGGCCGAAGTGGTTGAAATCGCCGATTTGGCCGATCTTGGGCTTGCGGGCTATCTGACGGCGGCCCACGGAATTCCCCCATCGCAACTCACGCCAGACCGCGCCACGTTGAACAGCCTCACCGGCTTTGTGCTGGTCCTCTTCTGCGAGGCGCTTGTCAGCCGACCCGCCCAACTGCACCTTGATCCCCGCGTTACCCTGATCGGAACCTACGCCGAAGATCTTCCGCCCGTGCGGTTCGAACCTCTGCCAGATGCCGCTGCGCTTGGTCTTTTGCCTCAGGGCAAACCGGTTTGGTCCGATGCCCGCATCGGCGGCATGGTCGCCACGGCGGTGTTGATTTTCCTTGCCCTGTTCACCTTTGCCTTCATCTGGATGGCTTGACCCATGACCTTGCACTTCACCAATGCCCGTCTGATCAATCCTGAAACCGGGTCCGATGCGCCGGGCACCCTGACCGTTCTGGGCGGGCGGATACAGGCGGTCAACGGCCCGCGTCCCGGCGGCGCGATGGAGGTGGACTGCGCCGGTCAATGCCTTGCCCCCGGCATCGTCGATTGGGGCGTCAAGATCGGAGAGCCGGGCGAGCGCCACAAGGAATCCTTCCGATCGGCCGGTCTTGCGGCGGCGGCGGGCGGGGTGACCACCCTGATCGCGCGGCCCGATACGAACCCGCCCATCGATACGCCCGAAATGCTGGAATTCGTCACCCGCCGCGCCGCCGAGGCGTCGCCCGTGCGCATCCGCCACATGGCCGCCCTGACCAAGGGCCGCGACGGGCACGAGATGACCGAAATCAGCTTTTTGCTGGATGCCGGGGCCATCGCCTTTACCGATGGGATGAAGGTGATCACAGACACAAAGGCGCTCAGCCGGGCCTTTGTTTATGCCAAAAGTCTGGGCGCGCTGGTGGTCTGCCATCCACAAGAACCCGGTCTGTCGATCGGCGCGGCCGCGACCAGCGGCAAATTCGCCAGCCTGCGCGGGTTGCCCGGCGTCTCGGCCTTGGCCGAACGCATCGGGCTTGATCGTGATCTGGGTCTGGTCGAGATGACCGGCGCCCGCTATCACGCCGATCAGATCACCACCGCCCGCAGCCTTCCCGCGTTGGAACGGGCCAAGAAAAACGGTCTCGATGTGACCGCCGGCATCAGCATCCACCACCTGACCTTGAACGAGTTGGATGTCGGCGATTATCGCACCTTCTTCAAGGTCACCCCGCCCCTGCGCAGCGAAGATGACCGTCTGGCCATGGTCGAAGCCGTGGCAGAAGGCGTGATCGATGTGATCAGCAGCTTTCACACCCCGGCCGACGAAGAATCCAAACGCCTGCCGTTTGAAGAGGCGGCCAGCGGCGCTGTCGGCCTGCAAACCCTGCTGCCCGCCGCACTGCGCCTGTATCACGCGGGCCAACTGGATTTGCCAAGCCTGTTCCGGGCGCTGGCCCTGAACCCCGCCAAACGTCTGGGCCTGCCGCAGGGCCGTCTGGCCGAAGGCGCGCCGGCCGATCTGATCCTGTTCAATCCCGACACCCCTTTCGTGCTTGACCGCTTTGCGCTGCTGTCCAAATCCAAAAACACCCCCTTTGACGGCGCAAGGATGGAAGGTAAGGTTATGGCCACATGGGTGGGCGGCACCCAGGTTTTTGCGGCGAAGTGATCTGATGCCTCACCTTATGTCTTCTCCCGGCACCTTGGCCCTTGTGGCTGTGCTGGCCTATCTTCTGGGATCCATCCCTTTCGGGATCGTGATCACCCGCGCCCTTGGCCTTGGTGATCTGCGCGCCATCGGGTCTGGCAACATCGGCGCCACGAATGTGCTGCGCACGGGCAACCGGGGCGCGGCACTGGCAACCTTGGTGCTGGATGGGGCCAAGGGGGCGGTTGCCGTGTTGATCGCGCTTGCCCTGACCGGCCAAGACGATGCCGCGCAATTGGCCGCCCTGTGCAGCTTTCTGGGCCACCTTTTTCCGGTTTGGCTGGGCTTCAAGGGGGGCAAGGGCGTGGCCACCTTTCTGGGCACGCTTTTGGCGCTGTCCTGGCCGGTTGGTCTGGCCGTCTGCGCCACATGGGCCCTGACCGCCGCCCTCTTTCGCATCTCCTCGCTGGCCGCGCTTGCGGCTGCGGCCAGTTCGGGCCTGTGGCTGTTTGCCTTCGGTTCTGGCCGGATGCTGGCGCTGATGCTGGTCCTGACCGCGCTGATTTATCTGCGCCACTGGGCCAATATCGAACGGATCAAGGCCGGAACAGAACCCAAGATCGGCGCGAAAAAGGCGTGACAGATCTGGCGCAGGCCATCGCCCGCTTCCCCGAAGGCTACAGCGAGGGGCTGTATCAGGGCCGCCGCTACCGCATCGAAAAAACCACCCATACCGCCGGCCGCAGCGTAAAACTCTACGCCCGCGATCTGGGCGGCACGGATGTCATCAGCCTCAATCTCTATCATCTGGGCTCGGGCGATATCGCCAAACCCTGCGAGATGCCCTTGGCCAAGGTGCAGGCCTTCGTTCTGGGCGTTACCCCTGTGCCAAGGTCGGCCTGACTACAAACTGCTCGCTTCATAGATCCGGGTCAGATCCCCGGCCCAAGGCCCATGATAGGCGCGCAGCCAACGATCGGCCTGCGTCGTCTCCGATGTGACCGATTGCACCAGCGGCGCCAGATAGACCTGTTCGTTACTTCCGCGCTCGGCCAATCCGGCATGCGAAAGACCAACGCAAGCGCGGGCCAGATCGATGATCTTCACCCCATTCGCCTCACCCTGAAGGCCCGACACCGAAGCGGCCACGCGCAGGCCCTGCCGGGTTTCCTCGTCGAACCCCTTGACCAGATCCCACGCAGCATCCAGCGCCGCCCCATTGTACATCAGCCCCACCCAGAAGGCGGGCAGCGCGTTGATATGGGCCTGATCGCCGCAATCCGCGCCGCGCATTTCGATGAATTTTTTCACCCGCGCTTCGGGGAAGACCGTTGTCATATGGTCTGCCCAATCGCTCAGCGTCGGCTTTTCTCCGGGCAGGGCGGGCAATTCGCCCTTCAAGAAAGCGCGAAACGACTGGCCCAGCGCGTTGATGTACTTGCCGTCGCGGTAGACGAAATACATCGGCACATCCAAAACCCAATCCACATAGGCCTGAAAACCCATGCCCTCGTCAAAGGCAAAGGGCAGCATCCCCGTGCGGCTGTCATCCAGACCGCGCCAGATCCGGCTGCGCCACGATTTATGGCCGTTCAGCTTGCCGTCAAAGAAGGGGCTGGATGCGAACAGCGCCGTCGCGACCGGCTGCAACGCCAAAGACACGCGCAGCTTTTTCACCATGTCCGCTTCCGATGAATAATCCAGATTCACCTGAACCGTGCAGGTGCGATACATCATCTGCGTGCCATGGGTGCCCACACGGCCCATGTAATCTGTCATCAGCTTGTAGCGGCCCTTGGGCATCACCGGCATGTCGGCGGCCCCCCATTGCGGGGCGGCCCCGATGCCCATGAACCGCACGCCCATCGGATCGCAAATGGATCTGACCTCGTCCAGATGGGTTTGCAGCTCGGCCGCGACCTCGCCCATTGTGGCCAGTGCCGCGCCAGACAGTTCAAACTGTCCGCCCGGCTCCAGCGAGATATTGGCCCCATTGCGCGTCAGGCCGATCACATTTTCGCCCTCGGACAAGGGCGTCCAGCCGAATCTTTCCTGCAGCGCGGCAAAGATCGCGGAAATCGACCGTTCTCCGGCATAGGGCAGGGGGGCCTGCGTATCGGTCAACCAGCCGAACTTTTCATGCTCGGTGCCAATGCGCCAAGCCTCCGGCGGCTTGTTGCCCGCTTCCATGTATTCGGCAAGCTGCTCAAAGCTTTCGATCGGGCCGCCGCCGGATTGTGGGATGGACATAGGACCGCCTTTGAAACTGGAATTTAGCCGCCAAGACGTGATGCGGCGCGGCTGCGCTGTCAAGGGCGCACAGCCAATTTGCAGCGGGAAAAGGCACAGGCTTTCCCCAGCGTCAAACCGTTAATAGATCGTGAAACGGTCCGGGCCCAGCTGCCCATCGGCCCTATTCTGCGGTTAACTGACCCTATTGAACAAAGCCATTTTTATGAAGTGTGGTCGTACAGGTACGGCGGCCAAGGTCTGAGTGGGACCTTGGCCGTTTTTTTTGCCGTGAAAAAGACCTTGGGAATTTGCCCTCCTTGGCTCATCCTGTGATTGAACGTCTTTGAGTGATCGAGTTCCCGCAGTGACACCGTTGTCCAAAACCATCGAATCGTTTCGGCAGTGCCGCACCCCTCAGGATGTCGGAAGCGTTTTGGGCCGCGCGATCGAAGATTACGGTCTGACAACCTATGCCGTCGGCGGGATACCCCCGCCATCCGATCCAAACCCAACCCCGTTCACCATTCACAATTGGCCAATCGAATGGGGCGAAACCTATATGCGCCAAGGGTTTGGGGCAATTGACCCGATCCCGCGGGCGGCCATGATCGCCTCCTTGCCCTTCACCTTGGCAGAACTGCGGTCAGGCAGTCTTGGCATCGCCATCGGCCCGGAATGTGATCTTTACTTTGCCATGGCCGAAAAGATCGGCCGCCGTACCGCGCTGATTGTGCCCATCCATGGGCCTGTCGGCTATCACGGCCTCGCCGTTTTCGCGGGCCCCGGCCCCCAGATCCCCTTTGCGGCGCGGCTCGATCTGCATCTTCTGGGCGTTTATGCGCACAACAGCATGCTCAATCTGTTCAACCAAAAAACCTCAACGACCCTGCCCCACCTAACCCCGCGCGAGGTTGAGATTTTGCGCCATGCCCGCAACGGCCTCTCGGATCAGGACATCGCCCGCACCGTCGGGATTTCAGTCCGCACCGTCCGGTTCCATTTTCAAAATGCCCGCGCCCGCCTGACCGCCAAAACCCGCAGCGAGGCCTTGGTTTTGGCCGTCAACAATCATTTGCTGGGCGCTTGACGCAATCCGCCGCCAAGGGGGGGCCATCAAGGCTCTGAAAGAATGTGAAGATTTGGTAAACCTGTCAGTCGTGACAGGTGTTTTCAGGCCGCGAATCTGGCACCCTTAACCATGTTAAATCCCTTCGCCGGGCAAATTTTTTCTCGCCCTCGGGCAAAAGTTATTGGGGCGGCTGCGCGGTGTGAAAACCTTGCATCCGCCCTCCCCTTTTGCGGGCCTAGCGTGCCGTCAGACCCGCCGATGCCGCCCTGCGCCAGATCAGGTGCATCTGCGGCCCCTCCACCGCAATCTGTTGCGCCGAACTGTCCGCCGACCCCGCGGCGGGTGCCGCGCCGCCCCCCGCTGCGGCCGCCAGCGCGCTGACATCCATCCCCGGCAAAGAGGCAAAGGCATCAAACAGCTGCCCCGCACCCGCCGCGTCGATCGGCACCAGCATCGCTTGCCCATCGGCCTGCTTGATCCGCCACAGCCGCCGCCCGTGCATCGTGACCATGCGCAATTCGATGGCTTCGTTCAGGCTGATGAACCCGCCGACCTCGGGGCCCAGATATCCCAGCTGCGCCTCATCCAACTCCACGATGCCCGGGGCACCCACGGCCTGCTCAAACCGCAGCCGCGCCAGCGCATGGCGCACCAAGGACCCGCCCAGACCCAGAACGATCAGACCGACGGGAACCAAAATCCACCCCCCCAGCCAGATCATCCACAAACCAACCACGGCAATGACGGCGGTCACAATCACTTCGCGCAGCCGCCAAATCCCGTCCACGACTTCGGGGCGAACAAAGCTCATACCCAATCCCCCAAGACGGCCTGCCACAGCGCCATCGCCGCCACGGCGGCGGTATCTGCCCGCAGGATTCGCGGGCCCAACGACACGGGCAGAACCTGCGGCATGGCGCGCAAGGTCTTTTGCTCCTCGGCAGAAAACCCGCCTTCAGGCCCAATCAAAATCGCCCATTTGCCGCCCCTCGGCTCCGCCAAAAGCGCGGTCTTGGCCAAGGTCAGGCTTTCATCGGCCCACAAGATCCGGCGGTCTTGCGGCCAGCCGGCCAAAAGACGGTCCAGCGCCACCAGATCCGCCACCGGGGGCACAAAGGTTGCCTCACATTGCTCGGCGGCTTCCACCGCATGGGCTTGCAGGCGGTCTTGGCGGATTCGCTCTGAATTGGTGTGCCGGGTCTGCACCGGCTGAATCCGCGCCGCGCCCAGTTCAACGGCCTTTTCCACGATGAAATCGGTGCGGGCCTTCTTGATCGGGGCAAACAACAGCCACAGATCGGGCGGCACGATCTGCGGGCGGGTCTGGTCGGTGCAGCGCGCAATCCCGCCGCGTTTCAACGCCTGCTCGATCACGCCGCGCCATTCACCATCGCGCCCGTTGAACAGCGCCACCTCGGCGTTCAGCCCCAGCCGCATGACCGAAAACAAATAGTGTGATTGATCCGGGCCCAGCGCAACCGCTTGCCCCGCCCCAAGGGGCTGATCTACATAAAGTCTGACCTTCGGTTCTGACATGAAAGCCAACCTATGACCCAATCGCCCCAAATTCCAGAGGCCGCGACCGATTCCGTTGCCGATGCCTATTCGGGCAACTGGGTAGACCGCATCGCACCCCGGCGCACACGTCCCTATCTGCGGCTCTCGCGCGCGGATCGGCCGATTGGCACGTGGCTGCTCTACATTCCTTGCCTGTGGGGCCTTGCCTTGGCCGCCATGACCGATGGCTATCGCCCTTGGGATCTGTGGCTGGCCCTGTCCTGCGGGGCGGGCGCCTTTTTGATGCGGGGCGCAGGCTGTACCTGGAACGACATCACCGACCGCAAGATTGATGCCGAGGTCGCACGAACCCGCTCGCGTCCCATTCCTTCGGGGCAGGTGACGGTGCGCAGGGCGCTGATCTGGATGGTCGTTCAGGCCCTCGTGGCCGCCGTCATCCTGTTCAGCTATAACTGGGTCTCGGTCGGGCTGGGCATCGGATCCTTGGCCTTGGTGGCCATCTATCCCTTCGCCAAACGCTTTACATGGTGGCCGCAGGTCTTTTTGGGGCTGGCCTTCAACTGGGGCGCGCTGCTGGCCTTTGCCGCCCATTCCGGTCACGTCACCCTGTCGGCCTTGCTGCTTTACCTGTCCGGCATCGCCTGGACGTTGTTTTACGATACGATCTATGCCCATCAAGACAAGGAAGACGACGCGATGATCGGCGTCAAATCCACCGCGCGCCTGTTTGGCGCAGCCTCGCGCCTCTGGCTGCAGGCATTCTTGATGCTGACTGTCGGCCTGATGGCGGCGGCCGTCATTACAACCCCGATTCCCCCCGGTCAGATGTGGGGGCCGATCCTGGCCCTTGGGGGCATCTGGGCCTTCGGCTGGCACATGCTTTTGGCCCTTCGGCGGTTGGATCTGGACGATCCCATATCCTGCTTGGTGATCTTTCGCGGCACCCGCAACGGGGGGTTGATTGCTGCGCTGTTTCTTGCCATTGCGGCGTGGCTTTGATTGCGGGCAGGCCAAAGGCCGCATATTGAACCAAAAGCCCGAAAGTCCCCTCCGGAGTTGCCCCACCTGTGCCGCAGAGCTTTGACTTGAAAAATATTCGTCTTGGCCAAGGGGTGCTGTCCGCTTTTGCTTATGCGGTGGCCTTGGGCGTCTTTGTGCTGGTCGCTTGGCTGTCCAGCTTTCTGATCGAAAGCCGGTCGTCCACGTCCGTCAGCTCTCGCTTGTTGGCCGAAGGGTTTACCTGGGCATTGGTGGATGCCAATGGCCTGCAGGTGATTCTGACCGGCACCGCCCCGAACGAGGCCGCCCGCTTTCGCGCGGTCAATCTGGCAGGATCCATGGTTGACAGCACCCGCATCCGCGACCAGTTCGACGTGACCCCGGCCGCCGCCAGTCAAGCCCCCCGCTTTTCAATCGAAATGCTGCGCAATGATGATGGCATCCAACTGATCGGTCTTTTGCCCGAAGGGGATAATCGCGCCGAACTAACCGACGCCGCCGCAGCCTTGGTCGATCCGGCGATGTTTTCCAACATGCTCGAAACCGCCGATTACCCCGCCCCCGACACTTGGGACGCCGCCTTCACCTTCGGCCTCGAGGCGCTCAAGGCCCTGCCGCGCGCCAAGATTTCGATTGCGGCCGATCATGTGGCCGTCACCGCCATCGCCCGGTCTGACGACGAAAAGCGGTCCTTCGAAACGGTTCTGGCCAATCTGCGCCCCGAGGGTATCGCCCTCACCATCGATATCACGGCCCCCCGCCCGGTGCTGACGCCCTTTACCTTGCGGTTTGTCAAAGACGCCTCAGGCGCCCGGTTCGATGCCTGCTCGGCCGACAGTGAACGGGCCAAGGCCGAAATCACCGCAGCCGCCGCCACCGCCGGCGCCACGGTCGAGTCAGGGGCCTGCATCGTCGGTTTGGGCGTGCCCAGCCCCAGTTGGTCCAAGGCGGCGGCCATCGGCATTGCCGCCGTCGCCGAACTGGGCGATGCCACGATCACGTTTTCCGATGCCGACGTCACCTTGGAGGCCGGTCAGGGCGTGCCCCAAGACAGCTTTGACCGCGTTGTGGGTCAATTGCGCTCGGCCCTTCCAGAAGTCTTCTCGCTGGATGCCAAACTGGCCGAAAAAACCGCGTCGCAGCCCACCGGACCGGCCGAATTCACAGCCAGCCTTGCGGCAGACACGGGCAAGGTCGATCTGCGCGGCCGCCTGACCGACGCACGCGGCCAAGATGCCACCGAAAGCCTCGCCAAGGCCCTGTTCGGGGCCAACAAGGTCTTCGTGGCGACCCGGCTTGACCCCGATCTGCCCGACGGATGGCCGGTCCGCGTGATTGCCGGCCTGAACGCCTTGGCCGAATTGACGGGGGGCTCGCTTCTGGTGCGCCCCGATCTGGTCGAAGTGACGGGCGTGACGGGCTCTACGCTGACCAAGGCCAAGGTTTCTCAAATCCTGTCAGACCAATTGGGCAAGGGCCAAACCTTCCGCGTGTCCGTCACCTACGACAAAGCGCTGGATCCCCTTGCCAGCATCCCCACCAAAGCCGAATGCAACGACGCGGTGCAAACCATCCTTGCGGCCAACAAGATCAAATTCCCGCCCGGTTCGGCCGAAATCGACGCCGAGACCAGCAAGATCATCTCACAGATCGCCAAAGCCTTGGAAAAGTGCGGCGCTGTCGGCTTTGAAATCGGCGGACATACCGACGCGCAAGGCTCTGAAGGGGGCAATCTGGCCCTGTCGCAGGCGCGCGCCGAAGCGGTCCTTCTGGCGCTGCAAGGCCAGCAGGTCGATGTGTCTGCCATGGTTGCCAAAGGCTATGGCGAAGGCGTTGCCATCGCCGACAATGGCACCGAGGCCGGGCGCGAGATCAACCGGCGGATCGAATTCACCTTTGCCGGCGCCAATCCCGAAACCGGGGGCAATTCGCCCACGGAACAGGCGGCGCTCAAGGCGGCCGAAAAGGCCACCGATCTGCCGGATTTCTCGGTCGACAAAAGCCCATCCGTCGCCCCAAAGGACAAGACCATTGCGCCCAAAGCCCGCCCGAAAACAGAAGGCTAAGACATGAACCGCACCGAATTTATCATTGCCACGGCCATCATCCTGCTTTTGGCCTTTGCCATGGGGTGGTTCACCTATTGGCTGGTGCACCGCTTTACCCGGGTTGCGGGCGGCGACAT
The DNA here is from genome assembly GCA_947461435.1 of Paracoccaceae bacterium. Lineage (GTDB taxonomy): Bacteria > Pseudomonadota > Alphaproteobacteria > Rhodobacterales > Rhodobacteraceae > CAIYZT01. The sequence continues at coordinate 12,941 of CANHLE010000089.1, forward strand.
GGGGGAAATGGACAGGCTGGCCCAAAGCCTGCACGAGGCCGAAGAAATGCGCGATCAGGCGATCACCTATTTCGAAAACCGCGAACAGGAATTGATGAACCAGATCGCCCAGACCGAGGCAGAGCTGCGCGCCGCGATGGAGGGCCTGCGCGACGCGCGACAAGAGGCCGAGGAGATGCGCGCCTATATCGAACGCATGCATGGGCGCAGCGCCTAAGCGGGCCTATTTGTATTCGATCAGCCCGCGTTTTTTGCCCCGGATCCACCCGACGGCAAAGCCCAGAACGCCGCGCGCCTCGGCAAACTTTGCGCCCAGCGTCACCGTCGCCCACGCCGCCCCCCCCTTTTGGCACAAGCGCAGCCACTGCACCGGATAGACTGCCAGGCCCAACGCGGCGGCGGCCGGGCTGATGGCGATGCAGGCGGCGATGATCAGGGGCAGCGCCGCCCCCCAGATCACCGCCCGTACCGTTTCGCGCCCCCAATGCGCAAACCCATGACGCGCCCAGCCCTCGGCAAAGGCATGCCCCGCCCTTTGGCTGCGCTTGGCCCATTGCGGCCACCGCGACAGCGCGGCGTCATGCAGGGTCATCTCGGTATCGATCCGCCAAATCTCGCCCCCCCGGGCGCGCAGACGCAGGCATAAATCGGGCTCCTCTCCGGCGATCAGGGTGGCATCATATCCGCCCACCTGCGCCACCGGATCATGCCGCATCAGGGCATCGCCGCCGCAGGTCAGGGCCAGCCCGACCGGTGTATCCCATTCGCGGTCGATCAAACGGTTGTAAACCGATGCGCCGGGCGCCGTTTCCCGCCGCCGCCCGCACACCACAACCGCCTTGGGATGGGCAGAAAAAGCCGCCAGCGCGGCAGGCAGAAACCCCGGTTGCAACTGGGTGTCCCCGTCCAGAAACAGCACAAATTCGGGCGGATCCTCCCGCAGGGCCGCCAATCCGGCATTGCGCGCCCGCGCCGCCGTAAAGGGCACCGACATATCCAGCGCGCGCGCTCGGGCTCCTGCCGCGCGCGCCGCCGCCAGCGATCCGTCAGACGATCCGCTGTCGACATAGATCACCTGCCGCACCCGGCCCCGTAGGGCCGTCAGACAGGCCAGCAATCGGGCCCCTTCGTTGCGCCCGATCACGACAGCATCTACTTTATCCGCGCCTGCCATGCCTCAATCCCAACCATCCCCGCCGTTTAGACCCATCAACCCCAGAAAGGTTCAAGCCCCTTTCCAACAGCCCGCGCGCAAGCAGCCCTCTGCCGCCCATGGCCTTTGTCTTTCATTTTCCGGATATTTCTGCTATACGAAAGATGAACGGTCGGGGGGCCTTCATGATTTGGTGGCGCATGCCGGGCACAGGCCCGGCGCGCGGCAACCGCCTTTCAAGGCTGCGCGGGCCATCCGGACTGCGCCATGTTCACAGCGGCACCTTGTTCAAGGTCCCGTTCAAACTGGCGCAGGATACAGGGTGGTATGACGGTGGGATATCTAAAGTCGCAGCAAGACTTACGTTTAAATACAGGAACTTGGCCAATGAACGACAAGACCCCGGATGCGCGCCAACCCCGTGCAGTGCAGGGTGTTTCCCTTTTTGGCACCGGCGCCGCGCATCGCCCGTCCGAGGCCGATGTGATCAACGCCAACGCCCGCGCGGCCCTTGTCGCCTCCGACAATCTGCCCATGTTCGCCCCGTCTCGGGTTTGGAAATCGCTGACAGATGCCGGACTGTCTGACGATCTGCTGATTGAAAACGGTTTGTTTCCACATTCGTCCTCTGAACCGGCCGTTGCGGCCTTTGATCTTTTGCGCACCCGCCTGCTTCAAGGTTTGGCCCAAAAAAACTGGAAACGGATCGCCGTCACCTCGCCCACCCATGGCTGCGGCAAAAGCTTTGTCGCGGCGAACCTCGCACTCAGCCTGTCGCGCCGCCCCGAAGGGCGCTCTGTTCTGGTGGATATGGATCTGCGCAGCCCGCAACTGGCCAGCATCCTTGGCCTGAAGCACCCCTTGGATCTGCGCGAGTTTCTGCTCGGCGAACAGCCGCTCGAAGCTGCCTTTCGCCGCCACGGCCGCCAATTGGCCCTTGGCCTGAATTCAACCCCCGCCGCCGATGCATCGGAACTGCTGCAAGATCCCGAACTGCACAGATC
>CANHLE010000090.1 GCA_947461435.1 Paracoccaceae bacterium
GTCTGGTTGCCGCCGTGGCGCGTCCGAATTATGGGTATCTTTATGACACGTTTCACGCCCACATCGAAGAATCCGATCCCACGTCCGCCCTGCGGGAAACCCTGCCACAGGTGGCCCACTTCCACCTGTCAGAAAACCATCGGGGCACGCCCGGATCGGGCCATGCCGCGCTTGGCGCCGCTTTGGGGGTCCTGCGGGAAAGGGGTTACGACCGCTGGATTTCGGTCGAAGCCTTTGGGCAATCGCTGCCCGAAATTGCAGCCGCCACGCGGATCTGGCGACCCCTGTTTGATGACCCTCTCACTCTGGCCTCAGATGCGCTCGCGCTTATCAAGGCCCATTTGACTCCCTGAAAGGATCCCTGACCATGGCCATCACTGCTGCCCATGTTGCCCGCGCCCCCAGAATTCGCCTTGGTATGGTTGGGGGCGGACGCGGCGCCTTTATCGGCGCGGTTCACCGCATTGCCGCACGTCTGGATGATCAATACGAACTTGTCGCTGGCGCATTTTCGTCCGATCCCGAAAAATCCGCCGCTTCGGCCGCCGATCTGGGCGTGGCGCGCAGCTATGGCTCCTTTGCCGAGATGGCGCAAAAAGAGGCCCGCCGCAAAGACGGGATCGAAGCGGTGGCCATCGTTACCCCCAACCACATGCATGCCCCCGTCGCGATGGAGTTTTTGCGCCGCGGTATCCATGTGATCTGCGACAAACCCCTGACCGCAACCTTGCCAGAGGCAAAGAAACTCGCCAAGGCCGCCGAAGCCTCGGGCGTCGTCTTTGCCCTGACCCATAATTACACCGGCTACCCTATGGTCCGCCAAGCCCGCGAGATGATCGCTGCCGGCGATCTGGGCGATATTCGTCTTGTAAACGTGCAGTACATCCAAGACTGGCTGTCAGAACCGATCGAACAGACTGGGCAAAAGCAAGCCGATTGGCGCACCGATCCGGCCCGTTCGGGCGCGGGCGGATCCACAGGCGATATCGGCACCCATGCCTTCAACTTGGCGGGGTATATGTCGGGCCTGACGCTGGATACTCTGGCGGCCGATTTGCAATCCTTCGTGCCGGGTCGGCGGGTCGATGACAATGGCCATGTCCTGATGCGCTACAAAGGTGGCGCACGCGGAATGCTGTGGTGCTCGCAGGTCGCCGCCGGCGAAGAGAACGGCCTGAAGATCAAGATTTACGGCTCCAAGGCGGGGCTGGAATGGCATCAGGAAAACCCGAACTATCTTTGGGTATCGCCCTTGGGCAAACCGGCCTATCGTCTGACGCGCGGCGGACCGGCTACGGGCGACGCGGCCGCGCGGATGACGCGAATCCCCTCGGGCCACCCCGAAGGCTATCTTGAAGGCTTTGCCAATATCTACGCCGAGGCGGCCCGCGCCATTATCGCCCGCCGAGAAGGCCAACCCCTTGACGCCGCGGTCCACTTCCCCGGACTGAAAGAAGGGCTGGAGGGTGTGGCCTTTGTTGATGCCTGCGTGCGCTCGTCCAATAAGAACGCCGCATGGACCAGCCTTGCTCTTTGACGGGTTGGACTATCCATCTTCCAAAAGGGGCCTTTGGGCCCCTTTTTTCACCCCAATCGAACCGGCGCGGCCCCGCGATCGAAATCCCGTTCCCGTGATGGAAACGTCAGCTTTCGGCAGCACCACCACACCGTCGAAGGTCCGGGCCGGCGGGTCGCATTCAAAGGGTCCGGGTCGCTCACATGATAGACTTCGGCCGGCGGAAGGTTGCCCATTTGCGCAAGGCTTGGGGTTCAGCCAAGCATCTCTCAGGCAAAGGCCCCTTCATGACGGTTCTCAGCGTCAGCGCTGCACGCGATCTGATCCAATCGGCCCTGATCGGGAGCGGTCTGGCCCAACATCATGCTCCCTACTTTACAGAAGCAATTCTTGACACCGAACTTTCCGGGCTTGAAGGGCACGGGTTTTATTGGCTGGATTACTATTGCCGGCACCTGCGCAGTGGCAAGGTGGACGGCACGGCAAAGCCTCAGGTGACAGCCTTGACACCCAGCAGCTTTCGCGTTGACGCGCGCCATGGCTTTGCCCATCCGGCGATTGAGGCCGGGTTTGAACGTCTGATCCCGGCGGCCAAGGCCCAAGGGATTGCGGCCATGGGGGTTTTCAATTCTTACAACGCGGCGACGCTGGGGTTTCATACCGGCAGGCTGGCACAGGCAGGTCTGTTTGCGATTGGGGCCACGAACGCCGTGCCGACAGTGGCCCCGGTGGGCGGAAACCGGCCAATCATTGGCACAAATCCGATCTCTTATGCCGTCCCTGCGCCCGGCGGACAGATTGCGTTTCTCGTTGATCAATCCGCCACCGCGGTTGCATGGACCGCGATCCGGCGCGCAGCAGACCTTGGGCGACCAATACCCTTGGGCTGGGCCCTCGATGCGGCAGGACAGCCGACCACCGATGCTGAGGCGGGGCTTTCGGGCTCTATGGCCCCGGCAGGCGGTGTAAAGGGATTCTCAATTGGCCTGTTGGTTGAAGTCCTGTGCGCCGCTTTGGCAGGGGGGAATCTTGGTGTCGACCAAGGGTCATTTTCGGCAAATGACGGCAAGCCCATAGACAACGGTCAGTTTTTCATTGCGATCAATCCGCAAGGGTTTTCCGGCGGCGGATTCGACGCCACGATTCAACGGCTGGTGGCCTCTATCACCGAACAGGCAGGCGCGCGCCTGCCCAATTCCCGCCGCGAGGCAAATAAGGCCCGTCTGGCCAGGGAAGGGCTGGAAATTGACGCGCCGCTGCTAACCCGATTGCAGGCTTTCGCATGACCGAAGATCACGTCACCACCCTATTGCAAGATGCAGGGCTTTGGCAGGGCGACGTCACGCTTCGCGCCCTTAAGGGCGGTTATCTGAACGAAGTGCTTTTGGTCTCGACCGGCACAGCAAAGATGGTACTCAAACGATTTGCGCCGGAAACCACCGGCACGCTGTTTCCCAATCGGCCGCAGGACGAGGCCCGAGCGCTGCAGCGCTTGCAGGGACTGAACGTGGCGCCCCGGCTTTTGAAATTTTGGCCAGACGAGTCGGTGATGATTTATGAATATGCCGAAGGCACCCCCTGGACAAAAGGCACCGCAGATGTCGCACGGATCTTGTTGCGCAAAGAGTCCGCAGATCCCGAAGGTTTTCGCCGCAGACCCTTTGATCCGGTCGGGATTCTGGCCGAGGGCGACGCATTGTTCGCCCGATGCAGTGCCGTGCCCCCCGGCCGTCCGATCCCACGCGATCTAGGGCCTCCCGCACGTCTGTCCCTGATCCATACCGATCTGGGGCCGGGCAATCTGATCGGTCATGGGCCGAACTTGCGGATCATCGATTGGCAATGCCCCGCGACGGGGGACTTGGCCGAGGATATCTACAGTTTCCTGTCGCCCGCCTTCCAGATCTTAAGCGAGCATACAGCGCTCACCCCTGATGAAGACGCCGAATTTTGGGCAGCCCTTGCGCGCCCGGATTTGGAAACTCGGTATCGGGCTTTGCGCCCCTATTTTTCATGGCGGATGGCAGCCTATTGCCTTTGGCGATCCGAAACCCGGCCCGAGGTTGACGTTCGCAACCGCTATGCAGCGGCATATTCCGCCGAAATGACGCAAATGGATCAACGCGATGCAGATTGAACCTACGATACACAGCTTCAGCCTGTGGCACCACTTCGCCCATAAACCCGGATTTGACTGTATTTCCTATGCCGATCTGGCTGCGGAGATGGGGTTCAAAGGGATAAGCCTTTCCTTGAACAACCCCAATTATCGCCATCTCGGAGGGCGCGATATCTGGCGCATGGACCGCTTGCGGGCACATCTTCAGGGTTTGGGCTTCAGTTTGGAAGTGGACACCTCAGGTACAGATCCCGTGCACATGACAGAACTTCTGGGCGCCGCGCATAGAATGGGCGCCACGTCTTTACGAACCTATACCCGGCACACCGGCACCCCAGAACAGATGATGGCGGCAACGATCAAGGATCTGGCAACCCTGGCCCCGGTTGCCAGCGATCTTGGAATCGTGATCGTGCTTGAAAACCACGAAGATTTCACCGGTCCCGAACTGGCGCGCATTGTCGACTCCGTGGGGCACCCTGCCCTCAAGATCCTGTATGATTACGGCAACTCTCAAATGGTGCTTGAGGATCCCGAGGCCGCGCTTGACGCGGTTCTGCCCCATGTCCATTCGGTGCATTTCAAGGATCACGTTATGGTTCGCCCTGAACATGCAGGGCAGTTAAAGGTTGTTGGCGTGCCCGTTGGTGATGGGTTCTTGCCCCTGTCACGATTGACCAAACGCGTGTTGGATCACGGATTGAGACGGATCACATTTGAAAATGTCTGGGCCTACAGCGCACCGATCCGCGAAAGCCGGTTCCCACTCAAAGGGGTGACGGTCGGCAATGGGTCATTTGCTTTTGCCGATCCGCCCTTTGACCCCGCTTTTGTTGTGCTCGATCAATCCCGTCTGTCACCCCAACAATTGGTTGACTTGGAATATGCGGCTCTGATCCGGGGAAATACCGCGTTCAGGGCCGTGTTAACTGGACTTGGCTGTTCCCTTTCGGCCGATCAATAGGACCAAGCTGTGTGGTGGCCTGATCGGTGCTCAAAACACCCTCCCTCAATAAATTGAGAAAGAAATCCATTTTCTGATCGAAGGGTATCGCGGAAAAGACCGCGGTCCAAAAGGTGCCCCACTGACACCCCGATACCGGCCTTGGCCTCACAAAACTTTCATGGCCCTTTTTACAGAAAAAACAGCACAGGATCTGATATTGGGCGAACCGTTGCTTTTCCAGCTCGCCAAAATTCGGGGCTCTCTCCACCGAAATGATCACTTCTAAAGCCATGCAAAACCGCTAAACCTTTAGGGCACGTGTATTGCTATTCATCTTAATGAACTTGAAAGGGCAAATCTTGAGAATCCTGAAAGTCTTTATGCCCGCCCTTTTGGCCTTTGCCATCGGACTGGCGGCGATCTCGCAGCCTGTTGCCGCCGATAGCGAAGATCGCTGGGACAAACTGTCAACGGCCTTTGTTTTGGGGCTCGCTGGCGGGGCCGAGTTGCAGACTTTGACGCAGCGGGACAAAGCCGGCCAGTGGGAGTTTTTCAAGACCATGGCCGCAACATTGGCCCTGTCCCAAGGTTTGAAAGCGGTTATCCATAAACAACGCCCGGATGGATCATCCAATGACAGCTTTCCGTCGGCTCACACGGCTTTGGCCTTTGCGGCGGCCAGCTATTTTGACATCCGTTTTGGGCAAAAGAACAAGAACGTCGCACCCTTGCTTTATAGTGCTGCTGCCCTGACAGCGTTTGGCCGGATAAAGGCCAAAAAGCACTACTTCGTCGATGTGGCCGCAGGCGCGCTGCTTGGCGCAGCCATGGGGCATGCCTTCACCTCTGCGAACTCAGGCGTCAATATCTATCCGACGGGCGACGGCGCGGGCATCAATTTTGCCACAAAGTTTTGACGCCATGACCCGCTATTTACGCAAACGACTGAATGCTTTTGGCCACGCTGGCCGGGGCATTTCGGTACTTTTGGCCGAAGCTCACGGCCGAATTCACGCGGCAGCGACCATTGTCGTCCTCCTTATGGGCTTTTGGCTGGGCATCTCGGCGACCGACTGGGCACTTTTGACACTCTCCATCGCCGTTGTTCTGGCGGCCGAGGCGATCAATTCCGCGATGGAACGCATGGTGGACCTTGTAAGCCCGCAATGGCACCCACTGGCACGAGACGCAAAAGACCTCGCCGCCGGTGGGGTTCTCATCGCCGCGATCGGGGCTGCAGTGGTCGGCGTAATTGTATTTCTGCCCTATCTGTAGATTAAGCGCGCAGGTCGTTAAAACTGCATCTTGATGAAGACAAATCGTCAACCAATCCGCAGTGAAATGCCATTCTGCGGCATGAATCTGCTTTGACCATACCTCTTTCGAATAAGGTCACGCGAAACCTCTCCCTTTTGAACACCTTGAAGACAGCTCGATATTGAACTCCAATTCAATGACGATCCATTGATGCCAATCAGAATGGATTCTGGCGAAGAAAGTCCATTTAGGGGTCTTGCGTGAATAGAATTTCTTTGGCGCCGCGTCTTGTCGGACAAGTCTCACGCGCCAGAGTGTCGCTGTCTGTGGCCATATTTTTCGTACCGCTTCCCAAAACTCAGGGCGGACCTTTTTATGAACAATAAGACCGCCGCGAAGGTCTACCGCATGACAAAGGTCGCGCTTATACAATTAAAGGCATCTGGGAAACCAAAATCAAACCTGAGAAAATCCGTCGAATTTATTGGCAGGATATGGAATTGGCGGCGCGTAGTTGGGCTAAGTTGTTCAACAGCTTTCTGCCGCTTCAGTCCAATAACCCTCTACCGCCAGCGCAGTCGAAAAAGAACGGTGCGGCCGGGCGCGATGATTTTGTGCTCAGCCATGATGTATTCTCTGGCCGCCGAAGGCTTCGCTGACATACAGCCCAGCCTCAATTTTTCGGGCCTGACGGGTCTCATCGACATGCCGTCGGGCGATGTGCAAACCGATGGGGCCATATCCGTCAGCAAGTCGATGTTTGGCCCCGTTGGGCGCACAACGCTGTCGTTTCAAATGGCGCCAAGGCTCTCGGGCAACTTTCGATATACCGGCATCGCCGACTGGGATCGGTACGACACCAAGAAAAGCTTTCAGACCTATTACGACCGAAGCTTCGATATTGGGTATCAACTCGTCAAAGAAGGCAAGTTCCTGCCGTCGGTCAAAGTTGGCTTTCAAGATGTGATCGGAACCGGAATGTTTTCCGCTGAATACCTTACCGCCTCAAAGACGTTCGGCAGTTCCATCAAGGTCACAACGGGCCTTGGCTGGGGCCGCCTTGGCAATTTTGGTTCAATGGGCACACCGTTTGGAGAGCGTCCGGCAGTAGATGTTGGGCGCGGAGGCACGCCGCGCTTCGGGCAATGGTTCCGGGGGGATGTCGCGCCTTTTGCCGGGATTGAATGGCAATATAGCCCAAAGCTGACCTTCAAGGCCGAATATTCGTCTGACGCCTACAGTGTGGAATCTGAAGAACGTCTTACATTCGATCGCGCAAGCCCTCTGAACTTCGGCGTCGAATATGCTCCCAAGACTTGGGCTCGGATCGGAATCTATTCGCTCTATGGATCAGAATTGGGGCTTTCGGCGCATATCGTTCTGGATCCGAAGAAAAGCGTGACAGGTGGCAGCCAAGGGCCTGGCCCTTTGCCGGTCCGTGCGCGCACGGCCGCAACAGTTTGGGGGTCTGGTTGGGTTACAGATACGGGCGCGAAGTCAGAAATGCTGGACGATCTCCAACGTATCCTGACGCACGACGGCATCATCGTTGAAAGCCTGGATGTCGACCAAGGCACAGCGCAAATCCGTATCCAAAGTACAAAACTCGATAACAATGCCCAAGCGTTGGGCCGCACCGTGCGCGCCATGACAGCTGTCTTGCCCGCCTCTATCGAACGCTTCGAGCTTGTGCCCATGTCACAAGGCGTGCCGCAGGCGAAAATAATGGTGCTGCGATCCGACATTGAACAGCTCGAATTCGCCCCCGGCGGCGAAGACCAACTGATCAACCGATCCGAGTTTTTGGACATTTCAGGCCAAGCCCCGGATAGCGCCGTCTATCCCGATGGCCTGTATCCGCGATTTTCTTGGAACGTTTCGCCATCTGTCGCGACAAGCCTGTTTGATCCTGAAAACCCACTGCGCGCAGACCTGCGTCTGCGCGCCCGCGCAAGCTATGACATCGCGCCAGGTCTGGTTCTTTCCGGGGCAATTTGGAAAAAGCTGATCGGCAATATTGCCGATTCCAAACGCAGTTCGAATTCCCTGCTGCCGCATGTTCGAAGCGATGCCATCGAATATGCACGGCAAGCCGACCTAGCCGTTGGACCTTTGACCTTGGCTTGGTATGCCAAACCAGCGCCAAATTTGTTCAGCCGTGTTACGGTTGGTTATCTTGAAACCATGTATGGCGGTGTGTCGAACGAACTGCTTTGGCAACGTGCCGACAAGCCCTACGCCTTGGGAATCGAGGTCAACTATGTCAGACAGCGCGACTTTGATCAGGTGTTCGACTTCCGCGACTACTCTGCCGTCACCGGCCATATTTCGGGCTACTATAGATTTGACAATGGCGTTCACGCAGAACTTGACATCGGTCGGTATCTTGCCGGCGACTTCGGCGCTACGGCGACGCTGCAACGCGAATTTTCCAATGGCATCAAAATGGGCGCTTTCGCCACCCTGACCGATGTGCCCTTTGCAGACTTTGGGGAAGGGTCTTTTGACAAGGGCGTATTTTTAGAACTCCCGTTGGCTTGGATTGTTGGACGACCTACGCAAAAGGTGAACAAGATGACCCTGCGGCCGATCCTGCGGGACGGCGGTGCCCGGTTGAATGTAGAAGGTCGGCTTTACCAAACCGTGCGGAAGTACCGGCAATCAGATCTTGATGCCGCCTGGGGGAGATTCTGGCGATGACCCTTCGGATCATGTCTGTGATCGCCTTGATGACTTCTCTGTCCGGCTGTGCCGCATCTCCGCTTTCCCAGATTGCCTTAAGCAAAATGGCAGGAAGTGCGACAAGCGCCGCCACACAGCCTGATCAGACTGCAGATCAAAAATGGATCACTTTGGTCAATCGGGGGGTAAAATTCCAGGTCGCTCAACTGTCTGAGCGCGACGGTGTGACAGTCTGGGCCGCGCGGGACGGCACACAGGTGTTTTTACGCGGTTCCATGGTTGTCGGAACCCGCGGTTTCGGCCGCGACCTGATGTCCGCTGATGTGCCGACGACACCAACCCTGTTGGAAGGGCGTGCACATCAGCGCACCTATTTTGACATGGATGGGACCGATACGATGATTTCGCATGTGTTTACCTGCACAGCCACACTGAAGGAGGCAAAAGACTTTGTCTTCGGCAGCACCCATGTTGTTGAAAAATGTCTTGGTGATTTGGGTACTATTGAGAACACGTTTTTGATTTTAGCTGATGGATCGGTGTTAAAATCAAGGCAGTGGATATCCCAAGGTATAGGATACGCCGCTTTCGATTAATGTATATCCGCCATTTTATTGCGGATCAGATTGATTCCTTGTTGCAATCTAAACTGGATGTTATATTAATTTATAACGTACGCTGGCTACGTTCTTGCAACGAGGATATCACCATGAAAAAATTAAGCGCGTTTGTTGTTGTGTGCCAAATAGTTTTGGGGTCGTCTAATGCTTTTGCTGGCGGAATGGCTGAACCGATTGTCGAGCCAGAGTTGACACCCGTTGTGGTTGATGGCGGTTCAAGTTCGGACGCGTTGTTGTGGCTTCTGCTTGGCGGTGCTGCGTTAGGTGCTTTGGTCGGTGATGAGTCTTCGACAACCACGACGACGTCTGCAGTGGCTCGCTAATTAAAGTAGCTTCTGCGCAAGTCTGCGCTAAGATTTATATGAAACGTCCAAGGATTCTTGGGCGTTTTTATAGTTTTGGCGAATGAAAAACAGATTAGGGTATCGGCCGAATAGAAAGGATGCGCCGACCCAGATCAGCGTATATTCCGCGTTTTGAAACAGGTTTATTTCTGCGTTCATCTCATTTCGACGATGCATAAGATCTGCACCGGCTGGCCTGCAATGGGATTAAGTATAGGTCACTCATATCTCTCCAATAGTCTCTACACACGCTTTTGTACGGGACTATTTTGCCTGCGGCCGATCTGGCAATGCGTTTCCGGACATGGTTTTTGAACATCAAGTTACATTCCATGTGGCGGGCGGCAATGGGCTTCACTCACGGTCCATGCGGTTCAGTCGTTCCTCAAAAAATCCACAAGATTGTTATTGTGAACAATGCTTTCAAAGCTCGCCATGGGTGTTCTTGGGGCCGCCGAGCATATTGGATGTCCCGGACAGAGACTTCCGGACTCTTGAGTTCAAGTTATGTATCTTAAGCCTGATAGTTCCAGCGGCCCACTTGGCTTACTAAGCAATCTGTGAATTTGGTTCGCTCATTTCGCTCCGCCCACGCGCAGTGTTCCGCGCTCGCGCTGCAGCCACAGCGCCGTCAAGATCAGGGGGGCATTGGCCACTTCGCCGGATGCCACCAGTTGCATCAATTGCTCCAGGCTTAGGCAATGGCCGCGAATGTCTTCTTGTTCCGATTCCAGCCCGAAGATGCCGGCGGCGGCGGCGGGCAGATCTGCTATCGCGACAAAAGAATACAGGTATTCCGTCAGGATCCCCGGACTTGGATAATAATCCGCCACCTTGTGCAACGCCCCAAGGTGTAATCCGGCCTCTTCCATGGCTTCGCGCCGGGCTGCCTCAGCTGGGGTTTCGCCGGGGTCAATGCGCCCGGCGATAGCCTCGATTTGCCACGGCTGGCGGTCACCGCGCGCATGGGGGCCCGCCCGAAACTGCTCGACCACCAAGACGCGGTCACGCACCGGGTCATAGGGCAGCACGGTCACGGCATCGCCGGATACAAAGGCCGCCCGCAGGATCGGCGAATAGTGGCCACCGTCAAACCGGCGCCACCCGATCTTCCGTTCTTCGACAGCGAAGAATTGGGCATAGGGCTGGCGCAGGGCCACTTCGCTCACATCAGATTCTTGCGCAAAGTGCCGCAAAACCGCCGGTGCGGGATCTTCCTCCGCGCGCATCCGGCTGGCCGCACGCACCAAGATCATCTCGCGCCGCGCGAACAGCGCCACAGGATCGGCCTGCCCCCATAGCGCCATGATCTCGCGCGCCGCGTGGATCAGGGTGGCCAAGGGCAGATCTGGAACCGGAATGCCAAAAGCGGCGCCGTCTTTCGGCGCTTCGCCCGACATGGCGGTATGAAAATAGGCCAGCCGGTCAAGGTCATTGGTCGCCAAAGCGGTCAGTTGCCCCAAATCAGGCGTCACAGACCGTCCCAGAACAATCGCCAAAACCTCTGTCTTCTCCAACAGCCCAAAGACCCCTGCGCTGGTCATTTCCAGCGCCGGCCGGCCGCCCGCGTCACCGCGCCCACGATCATCCCTCCGCCAAACAGAAGGCCGATCACGCCGGGGACGAAAAGCAACGCCCCCAGCTCGATCATCTGTTCAAAAACGCCCAGAACAGCATCGAATACACCATCGTACATCATCCGCATCGACCGTTTGATCATCATATAGCCCGAGGCGAAGATCAGCACCCAAAAACACGCAATGACCGCCCCTTTCACCCCATTCGACAGGCCCTCGGCAAAGGTGCCTCCCGGCTTCGTGCCAACGAAAAACCACCCACAAAACAGCCCGATCCCCGCGGCGATTTCCCGAATGTATCCGGTTTGCGTGCCTTGCGGCAGTCCGGGTATATAAGCCACCGTCGCCATATACATCACCGCCGCCAAGGCAGCAGCGGCCACAAGTTTTGCAGCGGTGGGCATCAAAAGGCTCCTTAACTGGGGCGGGTGATCGTAATCTGTGTCACATCACAGTTGCCGCCTTCAAAAGCACCCGCGCAAGAGGTCAGGTAAAAATTCCACATCCGGCGAAACCGCTCATCAAATCCATGCCGTGCGACCTCGGTCCAACGTGCATTGAACACTTCGTGCCAGCGGCGCAGGGTTTGGCTGTAGCTTTTCCCAAACTCGATGGATCCCAAAACCTTAAGACCGGCCCGTTCAACCTCGCGGCGCAGCACCAAAGGTGAGGGCAGCATCCCCCCGGGAAAGATGTATTTCTGAATGAAATCCACTGACTTGCGATAGCTTTCGAACCGCTCTTCGCGGATCGTGATGATTTGCAAGGTGGCGTTCTTTCCCGGGCGCAGACGGTTCAAAACCGTATTGAAATAGGTCGGCCAGAATTTTTCGCCGACTGCTTCGAACATCTCGATGCTGGCGATGCCGTCGTAAAGGCCCGTCTCGTCGCGGTAATCTTGCAACTTGATCTCAACCTGCCCGTCCAGTCCGGCCCTTTTCATACGCTCGACAGCAAAATCATGCTGCGCTTGGCTGATGGTCAGTCCCGTCACCCGCAAGCCGCGCTCTTTGGCGGCATATTCAGCAAACCCGCCCCAGCCGCAGCCGATCTCCAGCACGTGATCGCCCGGTTTTACCCCCATCTGATCCACCATCGAGGCGTATTTCTGAATTTGCGCCTTCTCAAGGCTTTCCTGCCCCGAGGTGTACAAAGCACTGGAATAGGTCATCGTGTCATCCAGCCACAACTTGTAAAAATCATTCCCCAAATCATAGTGATACGAGATGTTCTTACGACTTCCCTTTTTGGTGTTGGGCCGCAGCAAATGGCGAAGCCGTTCAAACGCACGCACAATCCCCATCCCGGGGAAGCCGTTATAGACATCGTCATTGTCCAGATGCAAAAGATCCATCAACGCCAAAAGGTCAGGGGTGGACCAGCCGCCTTCCAGATAGGCGTCGCAAAACCCAAGATCGCCTTCTCGGATCAGCCGGGCAAAGATATCGCTGTCATGCACGATGATTTCGCCAACCGGGCCTGGATTGGGCGCTTCGATCCGGAACCTGCGGCCATCGGGCATGACAAAGTCCAATCGGCCATGCTTCAAGGATCTTGAAACGTCGAACACCGATGCGAAATAGCGTGGCAGACCACTTTGGCCTTGAACCGTTGTCAGCACATCCATTGGTCACCCTCCCCCGGGCGGTCTTGTTTTTTTGTTAAGATTTCAGAAGTGGCCGCATCACTCAAGTGTTTCGTTGCGCATAAGCTTCCAAGGCGCGCGCCCGGCCCTGCGCCAGATCGACAAGCGGCATCGGATAAGGCCGCGCCGGATCCAACCCCCACGATCGTGGCACCGCATCGAAATAGGAAAGCGCCGCCGCGCCCGGTTTGCGCGATGCCTCGGCAATCCATGTCTTGCGATAGGTCTGGTCCGCGTCGAACTTCTCGGCCTGACCGGCCGGGTTGAAAATGCGAAAATAGGGTGCCGCATCCGGCCCTGAACCTGCGACCCATTGCCAGCCCATGGCATTGGCCGCCGGGTCCCAATCCGTCAGGCATTGCGCAAACCAATCCATCCCGATCCGCCAATGGGTCATCATGTGCTTGGTCAGATAGCTTGCCACTAACATACGGGCACGGTTGTGCATTTTTCCCGTAACATACATCTCGCGCATCGCCGCGTCGACAAATGGCTCGCCGGTCATCCCCCGCCGCCATCTGTCGACCTGCGGGCTATCCTCTTGCCAAGGAAAGCTGTCCCAGTCGGCACGCCAATTGCTTGTGGCGATCTGGGGCGTGTGGTGCATCAAGGCCCAGGCGAATTCGCGCCAGACCAATTCTTTCAGGAAATGTTCGGCCCCGGCCGCCCCTTCCAGCATGGCCCGCCGCCCGGCATGCCAGATCTGGCGCGGGCCGATTTCGCCATAGGTCAGATTTTCAGACAGGCCCGATGTGGCGGGTTTTGCCGGAAAATCGCGATCAAACTTGTATCCGTGGATGGGCCCATCCAGAAATCGGTCAAGCCGTTCCAGCGCGCCCGCCTCGCCCACGGTCTGATAGGGCGCGCAAACAACGGCCCCCCATTGCATGGCGCGGCCCATCTGCCAGTCAGATAACGCATCGGACTTCGGCCAAACCGGCGGGCCCGGCACCCGTTTTGGCGCACAAAGACTTGGACCCACGTCAAGGGCGCTGACAGCTTTCCAGAACGGCGTATAGACCTTGTAAAACCCGCCCGTGCCGGTTTCAACGGCCCAAGGTTCATGCAGCAAAAAGCCGGGGAAACTCTCTGCCACCAACCCGCGCGCTTTCACATCGGCCTTGACCACCGTATCGCGCGCTTTGGACGCCGGATCATACGCGCGCGACCACATCACGGCCCCGGCCCCGGTTTCGGCCATCAATTCGCCGATCACCTTGTCGGCCGGGCCCCGGCGCAGGATCAAACGGCTGCCGACAGAGTCCAAAACGTCGGCAAAACGCGCAATGGCCAGCCCAAGACGCCACTTTGCCGCCGCCCCAAGGGCTTCGGTTTCGGGATCCAGAATGAAAATCGGGACCACAGGCCGATCTTGCGCCACAGCGGCACACAGCATCGGATGGTCAATCAACCGCAGGTCGCGGCGGAACCAGGCAAGGATGGGGGGTTTCACGCCGATCGCCTTTCTTTGTCGATTATACAGGCCAAAAGCGCAAATGGATCAGATCGTTGCCGTGATTTCTTCAC
>CANHLE010000091.1 GCA_947461435.1 Paracoccaceae bacterium
CAGTTGTCGAAACAACAAAAGCCGCAAAACAGTGAAGCTTTCACCAAGATCATCGGGCCGAAACCCTACCTGGCCGATATGCAAACAGTTAAACGCCGATGCGCCCAAACCGCCCACATATCTCTTCATCTATAACAATTTCAAAGAGCTACCTTCCGACAAAAAGTTCAGAGCGCGCTAACTTCGTAGCGATCCCTGTCCGCCTCATCTTCAGATTTTCCGGTTACTTTCAGTGACTTGCGTCTCTTTCCGTTTCCGCCACCGTCGTTGTTTCGCTCCGGTGAAGTGGCTTTTACGGTTGGTATCGGGGACCCGCAAGAGGAAAAATCACGCTTGTCGCATTTTTTTCATATTGCCCGATAAATCATCAACATCTTGGGGTACCAAGCAAGAAACCTACCACGCGCGCTGCGATTGCGAAACAATCTTGCGGCAACGCAGCATAAAGGGTCGCCCAAGCCGGATGATTCACGCTGTACGCCGCTGAGGACGACGGGCCGGAAGCAGCCGCAGACCCAAAAGGGCAAGTGTCAGCGCCAAATACAGAATCGAATCCACTGAATAGACTTTGCCAATCATCACAAAATGGACCGCCCCGAGAAAAATCGCTGGATAGGCCAACTTATGAAGCTTTTTCCACCCTGCAGCGCCCATCCGCCGAATCGCGCCGTTCCACGACGTCATGGCCAGCGGAACCAACAGGACAAAAGCGGCGAACCCGACAATGATGAACGGCCGCTTGACCAGCTCTGCCCCGATTTGGCCCCATCGAAGGCCCAGATCCAAAACGATCCAAGTGGTGAAGTGCATCAAGATATAGCCAAAGCCCAACAACCCGAGTGCACGTCGGAATTTAAGCAGCCTCAGCCCGACGCGCATCAGGGGCGTGATCGCCAATGATGCAATCAAGAACCGCAACCCCCATTCGCCCAGCTCTAGCTCCAGCGTCTTGACGGGGTCTGCGCCGAGGCCGCCAAAGAAGGCACTGTAAACAAGAAGACCAAAGGGGACTGCCCCTGAAAGATAGACAACCCAAGTCGGCAGTTTGCGGGCCAATGCGTTGAGGCGGTCCATCTTAGTAGTCCACCGTCAAATCTTGCCCCGCATAAAGGCTTGCAACCTGCTCACCGTAGCCGTTGAACAGGACGGTATCCTTACGCCCCGCGAACAATCCGCCGCCGATAGGCCGCTCACTTGCCTGGCTCCACCGGGGATGGTCCACGCCGGGGTTCACGTTGGCATAAAAACCATATTCATTCGCGGCCAGAATGTTCCAGGTGGTCGGCGGCATGACATCCGTCAAGGTTATCTTGACGATCGCCTTTATGGACTTGAACCCGTACTTCCACGGAACCACCAACCGCAGCGGCGCACCATTCTGCTTGGGAAGCTCCTCATCATAAAGGCCCGTCGCCAGAATGGTCAGTGGGTTCATGGCTTCGTCCAACCGCACGCCTTCGACATAGGGATACGGAAAGCTGCCGCCCTGTTGTCCCGGCATTTCTTCTGGTCGGTAAAGAGTTTCAAAGGCCACGAACTTGGCACTCGGCTGTACGCCGACCTTGTTCAACAATCCGGACAATTCGAAGCCTTGCCAAGGGATGACCATCGACCATGCCTCGACACAGCGAAAGCGATAGATCCGCTCTTCGATCGTCATGCCGGCCAGAACATCGGACAGATCATAAGTGCCCGGCTTGTCCACCATTCCGCCAATTTCGACCGACCAAGGATCGATCGTCAATGCTTGCGCCTTGGTAGAAGGTTCTTCCTTACTATAGCCGAACTCATAATAGTTGTTGTAGGTCGAGATTTCCTCCAGTGTGTTTGGGGCCTCATCCGTCGAAAACCCGGCGGCCGCCGCACGTCCTGCCAAGATCGGACTTACCAAGGCCCCGGCTGCGCCCGCCATGATTTGTCGGCGATTGAAGAACAGCGATTTGGGCGTCACCTCGGACCAGCGCAGATCAGACTTGAAGGGCATACTCATCTCCATCTTTCAGAATTTCCAAAGGATGACGCATCTGCCCATAAATGCAAAACACTAAGCTTCACGACTGTATGACGAGTTGTAACAATTGACCGAGCTCAAATTCATGTGGCCGATCTGCAATCGCCTCTTGCCCCTTGGCAAGGAATAAAGGCAAATCGCACTGACATGTTAGTTTGGGGGCTGCAATGGGCAGATTGGACGGCAAGCGCATATTGGTGACCGCCGCTGGGCAAGGGATCGGTCGGGCCTCTGCGTTGGCCATGCACCGCGAAGGCGCAAAGGTTCTGGCAACAGATGTGAACGAGGCAGCTCTGGCAGAACTTGCCACAGAGGGTCTAGAAACACGCATCTTGAATGTACGGGATCAGGCGTCGGTTGACGCCGCAATCGCGGCGGCCGGCCCCTTGAATGGCCTTTTCAACTGCGCCGGATTTGTGGCCAACGGCACGATCCTTGATTGCAGCGAAGAGCAATGGGATTTCTCTTTCGATCTGAATATCAAATCCATGTTTCGCATGTGCAAGGCGGCGCTTCCGGCCATGATCGCAGGCGGTGGCGGGTCGATCATCAATATGGCCTCCGTCGCCTCATCGATCATCGGGGCACCGAACCGCTTCGTCTATGGGGCCACAAAGGCGGCCGTCATCGGCTTCACAAAGGCCCTTGCGGCAGATTTCATCACGCAGGGCATTCGCGCCAACGCGATTTGCCCCGGTACTGTGGAAAGCCCGTCGTTGTTTCAGCGCATGCGCGACACCGGGGACTTCGAAAAAGCCCACGCCAGTTTCCTGGCGCGTCAGCCGATGGGCCGTTTGGCCAAGGCCGAGGAGATTGCGGCCTTGGTCGTTTATCTGGCCTCTGACGAATCCTCATTCACCACCGGACACGCCCATGTTGTCGATGGCGGCTGGTCGAACACGTAAAGGATAAAAGATGAAACTTCTTCGCCACGGTGCCGCAGGCGCCGAAAAACCCGGCCTGATGCACAGCGATGGCACGATCCGCGATCTGTCGGCACATGTGCAAGACATCGGCGGCGCGGCCCTGTCGGATGCGGGACTTGCGGCCCTACGCGCCATCGATGCCAGCACCCTGCCCGTCGTGCCCTCATCATCCCGCCTTGGCCCTTGCGTGGCAGGCACGGGCAAATTCATTTGCATAGGCTTGAACTATGCCGATCACGCCGCAGAATCCGGAATGAAAGTTCCACCCGAGCCCATCATCTTTATGAAGGCGACTTCGGCGATCGTCGGTCCGAACGACCCGATCATCATTCCGCGCACCTCAGAAAAAACCGACTGGGAAGTGGAACTGGCCGTTATCATCGGAACAAAGGCGAAATACGTGTCCGAAGCCGAAGCGCTCAACCACGTGGCAGGTTTCGCGATCACCAACGACGTGTCTGAACGGGCTTTTCAAACCGAACGGTCGGGCCAGTGGACCAAGGGGAAATCCTGTGACAACTTTGGTCAGATCGGCCCTTGGCTTGTAACTCGTGACGATGTGAGCGACCCGCAGGACTTGAAAATGTGGCTGACGTTAGATGGCAAGACCATGCAAAACGGTTCGACCAACACCATGGTCTACGGTGTGGCCTTCCTTGTGTCCTACCTGTCGCAATTCATGACCTTGCATCCCGGAGACGTTATTTCAACCGGTACCCCGCCCGGAGTGGGCATGGGACAAAAGCCACCACGTTTTCTTCGGGCAGGCGAGGTTGTTGAACTTGGGATCGAAGGTCTTGGCCAGCAACGACAGGATGTCATCGCAGACTTGTAAAGAGACGGACATGGATTTCATCGACACCCACCAACATCTGCTGTACCGCGACCGTCTGACTTATTCTTGGACGGCCAAGCATAAAGACCTATCCTCCAGTGATTTCACGCTGGAGGATTACCGGGCATTGACCGCGTCACGCGGCGTTGCAGGTTCGCTGTTCATGGAGGTGGACGCGGAAGAATACCAAGACGAAGCACGCTTTATTGCCACACTTGTCGGACGCAGTGGCTTGTTGGGACAAATTGCCTCCTGTCGGCCCGAAGTGGACGAAGGTTTTGACGCATGGTTGGAAGAATGCGAGGATCTGCATGTGCATGGCCTGCGACGGGTTCTTCACGAAGCGCCAGATGATCTGTCCCGTTCTCAAACCTTTCGCAAGAATCTGCGCAAGATTGGCGCAGCCGGCTTGGTCTTTGACCTTGTATTTCAGGCCAGACAACATCCTGTTGCCATGGATCTTTTGAGGGTCTGCCCCGATCAGGTCTTCGTGCTGGATCATTGCGGTGTGCCTGATGTGGCGGGCGGCGATTTCGAAACCTGGTCGGTTTCACTGCGCGCTCTGGCAGCCTTCCCGAACCTGTCTGCCAAACTCTCGGGCATCGCCGCCTATTGTGCCCCGGGTACGGCCAATCTTGAAACCATCAAACCTTATGTCGATCATGTGATCGATTGCTTCGGCCCGGGCCGCATTGTCTGGGGGTCTGATTGGCCTGTGGTCAACCTGCGCTCAACCCTTCCCGACTGGTTGACGCTTTCGCGCCAGCTGATTTCGGATCTTTCACCTTCAGAACGCGCCGCCATTGCCCATGACAACGCCAAGCGGATCTATGCAATCTAACCCAAAAGTTCACGAAATGCACACAAGGGTTGAACCCTTTGTGAATTGAATTTTCCAATAAGGGCAGCTTAGGGCGCAAAAAAATTCGTCAAGGGGCGAACACGAGATTTTCATAGTGAACCAAACCTCTGTCTGCGGCGTTTAGCTTAGGCCAATTCGGCAAAAGCCATGATGAGGAAATGAATATGATCCGCAGAACCTTTCTTGCCCTGACCGCAGCAACTGCCCTATTTTCGGCACCGGCAGCCTTCGCAGCTGACATGGATATCGTCGATACCGCGGTTGCCGCCGGCAATTTCACAACCCTGGCGGCCGCGTTGACCGCTGCAGGTTTGGTTGAGACTCTGAAAGGCGAAGGCCCTTTCACTGTTTTCGCGCCCACGGACGCAGCCTTCGCGGCCCTGCCAGCTGGCACGGTTGAAGATCTGCTGAAGCCGGAAAACAAAGACAAGCTGATTGCGATCCTCACCTACCACGTGATCGCAGGCAAAGTCATGTCCACAGACCTGACCGAAGGCATGATGGCCAAAACTGTGAACGGTGCCGAAGTGACCATCACGCTTGACGGTGGGGCCAAGGTGAATGGCGCTGTCATCTCGACCGCAGACATCGTCGCGACCAATGGCGTGATCCACGTGATTGACAGTGTCATCCTGCCGCCGATGTAATCCGCGCGCGCCCACAGCCTGAGTGGGCGATTTACGCGTTAAAAGGGGGCCATAACCGGCCCCCTTTTTCATGTCTTATGGGATGCCGCATCTGCTTTGTGGGCGAAGGGCTGCTTTCGCTGTCATGAACGCCGGCGCTTGGGGCGTCCTAGACGATTTGACCTTTGCACCTTGTCCAAGACCAATCAACCATCCGACAAAGTGGCGCTTTCACATTGAACGCGTCCATGATCGAACGGCTCGACCGAACACGCAAGACAACGCGCGCGGGCTTAATGCACCACGGCCGGCCGGCGGCCCATAGTACTCGTTCGGCCGCCGATGATAAGGCCCTCAGGACCGGCCGTAACGGCAATCGTCTGGCCATCCAGAATATCCCCAGACAGCAACAACTGTGCCAAGGGATCTTGTAGATGCCGCTGTATCACCCGCTTTAGAGGACGCGCGCCAAACACTGGGTTGTATCCTTCGTTGGCGAGCCAAACGCGGGCTGCCTGATCAAGATCAAGTGTGATCTTGCGCTGCGCAAGCCTTGCATCAAGGCGTTTCAACTGAATGGTCACGATACCGGTCATATCTGATCGGTTCAGGCGATCAAAGATGATCTGCTCG
This sequence comes from Paracoccaceae bacterium, assembly GCA_947461435.1. Classification (GTDB taxonomy): domain Bacteria; phylum Pseudomonadota; class Alphaproteobacteria; order Rhodobacterales; family Rhodobacteraceae; genus CAIYZT01. The sequence continues at coordinate 5,894 of CANHLE010000091.1, forward strand.
TCCAGTCGATTCAAGAACTCTGGCCGGAAATGCTGGCGTACGGCCTCTTCGACCATTGCACGCGCTGGCGCCGGATCAGCGCCTTCGGGCAGTTCGGACAAAGCCCGCGCCCCAAGGTTGGATGTCAGCACGATCAAGGTTTGCTTGAAATCCACTGTCCGCCCTTGACCGTCAGTCAGAATCCCGTCGTCCAACACCTGCAGCAAGACGTTGAATACATCCGGGTGAGCCTTTTCGACCTCGTCAAACAGCACCACCTGATAGGGTCGGCGACGAACCGCTTCGGTCAGAACACCGCCCTCGTCATAGCCAACATAGCCGGGAGGGGCGCCGATCAGACGCGAAACCGAATGTTTTTCCATGAACTCGCTCATATCGATGCGAACCATCGCGCTTTCATCGTCAAACAAGTACTCGGCCACAGCTTTGGTCAATTCGGTCTTTCCAACGCCGGTGGGCCCCAAGAACAGAAAGCTGCCCAATGGCCGGCCTTCGTCATTCAGACCGGCCCGCGCACGGCGCACGGCATTCGATACGGCAACCACGGCATCATGTTGGCCGATCACCCGTCGGCCAAGCTCTTCTTCCATCCGAAGCAACTTGTCCCGCTCGCCCTCAAGCATTTTGTGCACGGGAATACCGGTCCAGCGCTCCACCACTTCGGCAATCTGTTCCGGCCAAACCGCCTCAGAGACCAAGGCATCGCCTTCGCGCGCTTCGGCATCCACCAATTGCTTTTCCAAAAGCGGGATCCGGCCGTATTGCAGCTCGCCAGCCTTGGCGAAATCACCCTCGCGCTTGGCATGTTCCAATTCGGCGCGGGCGCGCTCCAATTGTTCTTTCACGCTGCGCGCAGCCTCAAGACTGTCGCGTTCAGCTTGCCACTGTGCCGTCATTTCGGCACTGCGTTCTAACAAACCCGACAATTCTTTTTCCAATTTTTCCAGACGATCTTTCGACGCGGAATCGTCTTCTTTCTTCAGCGCTTCCGCCTCGATCTGACCTTGCAAGATTTGACGGTCCAGCGCGTCCAGTTCCTCTGGCTTGGAATCCACTTCCATCCGAAGCCGTGATGCGGCTTCGTCCATCAGATCGATGGCCTTGTCTGGCAGGAACCGGTCCGTGATATATCGATGGCTCAACGTGGCCGCCGCCACCAAAGCACTATCGCTGATCCGCACCCCATGATGCAGTTCGTACTTTTCCTTGATGCCGCGCAAGATTGATATTGTGTCTTCAACCGTCGGCTCGCTCACCATGACGGGCTGAAACCGCCGTGCCAGTGCAGCGTCTTTTTCAACGTATTTGCGGTATTCATCCAACGTCGTTGCGCCAACGCAATGCAAGTCGCCGCGTGCCAAGGCGGGCTTTATCAAGTTGGCCGCATCCATGGCGCCATCTGATTTGCCCGCACCAACCAGGGTGTGCATCTCGTCGATGAACAAAATGATTTCGCCCGCACCTTCAGTGACTTCGTTCAGAACCGCCTTCAGCCGCTCTTCGAATTCACCACGATACTTTGCGCCGGCAATCAGTGCCCCCATGTCCAACGCCATCAACTTCTTGTTGCGCAAGGATTCGGGCACATCGCCATTGATAATACGAAGGGCAAGCCCTTCGGCTATGGCCGTCTTACCAACGCCAGGCTCCCCGATAAGAACAGGGTTGTTCTTTGTTCTGCGGCTAAGGACTTGCATCGTACGGCGAATTTCGTCGTCGCGGCCGATGATCGGGTCAATCTTGCCGTCTTCTGCCGCTGCCGTCAGATCGCGCGCATATTTTTTCAGCGCGTCATATCCTTCTTCTGCGCTGGCGCTGTCTGCCGTGCGCCCCTTCCGGATATCATTGATCGCCGCGTTCAGCGCCTGCGCCTTGACCCCGCCCGCATCCAACGCCTCTTTGGCTTTGCTCGGCACCATAACCAGCGCCATCAAAATCCGCTCGACGGGAACAAAGGAATCTCCGGCCTTCTTTGCCAGCTTTACGGCTTCGTCCAGAACCTTCACCAAACCGGGATCCATGAACGGCTGGGCATCCCCTGACACCTTGGCCACCTTGCTCATCGCCAAAGTGACGGCTTCGCTGACCCGCCCAGGCTCTGCGCCAGACTTTCGGATCAAATTGGACGCCAGACCTTGATCATCGTCCATGATCGCCTTTAACAGATGCTCCGGCGCAAGTCGCTGATGGCTTTCGCGCGTTGCTATGGTCTGCGCTGCGTTCAAAAAACCGCGCGACCGCTCCGTGAATTTCTCCAAATTCATCGGCCGAATCTCCTTTGTTCAAAGCGCCTAAGCGATGCCCGACAATTCAGCTCATCTTCCTTGGCCTTTCGCCATACTTGGGCTGCAAGTTCCGGCTTTTCAATGCCCAAGCCCCCCTAATTCGCGCCTAAGCCTGCCAATTGGTCCATGCACATATCCGACAGTATAGATGGATTAGCCGCCCGCGCCCTGCCGCGGACGAAAATGAAATGCTACAAGATTGATATGAACAGTAACGGATATACATCCAGCATTCGGAGCGCAGAAATGGCCTTCATCGACAGCAATATGATCTCGGGCAACACCACCGTCATCACCTTCAACGGTGCCAAGGCGCGTGCAGTTCAATTCGCCCACGGTATGAAATCGCGTGCGATGTCGGCCCTCTCTGTCAAGACCGCCGAAGATGATGTTTTTTCGTGCCGCCGCCTGCGGGCCTCGCAACTGCCGGAAATCGACAGCTGCCAATCGCACATCTTTTCCGCTCTGCGTCAGCGCGAAGAAACACGCACCCGCAAAGCGCCAATTCAATCCCGTGGCAAGCTTTTTGGCCTGACCGATCGGCTTGGCACGCTGTTTAACACTGCCGAAACGCTTCATTAACAGGGGCGCATCTGGTCGCGCCGCCCAACCACGACAAGGATGCGTCTTTAAGGCGGGTTTCCCTGGGGAGGGAGCCCGCCAATTTCAATGCGGGCTCCTGCTTGCTCACTCCAGCGGAATGTAATCAACCTGACTGAACGCCACAATTACCGCTTTGGCGGCATTGTGCGAGGTCACAGCGAGCCCCAAAAGCGGTGTGCCGGCAAAGATCATCTTGTGCTGACAAAACCGACGCCACATCTCGCCATCTTTGCTGACAAACGCCTCATAAACATCGTCGCGCCTTTGAAGGCGCAGCCAGACATTGGGAAAGGCTACCGGAAATTCGGCGGTTTCTGTCAAAGGCTGGGGCGGATAGACCCCTGTGCAGTCTGCGCCCCGCGCCATCCTGCTTTGAAATTCGATTCCGCCATTGTTTTTGTTACGGGCGCGATTATCACCAAAGGCAAATATCATCAGATGCGGCGCGTCTGCCTCCGGTCCCGCGCGAAGCATGATACCGGCCTTGGTATAAAGGTCGGCCATTTCCATGGTCTCTATCTTTGCGGACAGGCTGAAATTCCCGCCCATAGCGATACAGGCATAGTGAAATTCATCCGAGGTGCCCCAGATGTCGGCCCCTCCGGCGGTCAAAGTCATCTGTTTTCCGGCCACCACAGTGGCCCCCTTCAAAGCAGGCGCGCCAATGTCGCGTCCGGCGAGTGCAATCTTACCCATTGGGTTCCCTTCAATTGATCCCTCACCATAGGCGCAAAAATGCCCCGTGTCCGATCTAATCGCCCCCAACGGGCCTATTGCGGCTTTTCATAGCGCATGAAGGCGAATTTCGTGCCGTCTGGCGACCAACAAGGCACGTTGATTGTACCCTGACCGCCATTCATCTCTAAAATCCGCCTCCTATTGCCCCCGTCAGGATCACAAAGAACAAGTGCTACGGGCAAATCTTCTGGGTGGCCCGTCGTACCGGCTGGATAGGCAAGATAAAGAAGATACCGCCCATTGGGTGAGGGATGCGGGAACCAATTCACATAACTGTCGGCAAAAAGCTGGCGTTGGTCTGACCCATCCGCGCCCATCACCCAAATCTGGGCATGGCCCGCACGGTCGCAATTATAGTAAATCCGGCTGCCGTCCGGGCTGTAATCTGGTCCGTCACAATGGCCCTCACCAAAGGTCAATCGCACCTCATCTTGTCCGCGTTGTTTGGTGTAAACATCAATCACACGGCTGCCGCCGCGTGCAGCCACATAGGCCAAGGTTTTCCCATCCGGGCTCATTCCATGCCACCAACTGGGGGCATGCGGCGTCACACGCACGGGATCTCCCCCTTGCGAGGGCACCCAATAAATGCGCGAACCTTCACCTTCATGGTGACAAGACAGCACAATTGTCGCCCCATCTGGGCTAATGCCATGGTCGTTGTTGCACTTCGTCGCCGCGCCAGTGTCAACGGCAATCATGCTTGGGGCATCCAGCGGAACCTTGTACAATCTCCCCCCGCCGTTGATCAGAAGATACGTCCCGCAGGGCGACCAATTTGGCGCCTCAATCACATCCGCGCTCGACAGGACGGGTGTGATGGTGCCCGTTTGTGTGTCGTAGATCTCTAGAAAAGATCGCATAATCTTGTTTTCCATCATTCCATGAGTTGCCAAAGGGGACGCCCCCAGTCGTTGCCCAAATTGAGGCCGCTCAACTGCGGTCTTTCGCCTTCAAAAGCTTCTTTGGCCGAATCGCCTCGGCAGCTTTGAACAGACCAAAGGTCTGATTGACATAGTTCACCACCCCCCCGATTTTTTCGATATAAGCCATCAGATCGGGCGTCTTTTCCGCCTCGACCATCTGCACCATTCGGCTGGGATCCATGGATTCGAATTGGCAATAAAACAGGGGCTCTCCCCGCTTTAGCACAATGTCCTTTTCTGGTTCGTGCCATTCAAAGGCCCACATCAGCGGGCGCGGCCAGATTGACACGGGAAACCGACCTCCGAAAATTGTTCCCGGCAAAGGGTCCTTTCGGTAATGGAGGAATGCCGACAGCTGCGTGACATATACCATCTCGTCAGCAATGAAGCAGTACGGCAAGACCATTTGCACCGTTGGCCGGTCCGGATAGCGCCATTCAGCTTCGTTGACCAAGGTCAAGACCTCGCCCAACTTGTTGCCTCGTATGGGGCTTGCCACACCCGCGCGGTTGATCAAATGCGCCTTTCCTTTGTCATCGCGCGCAAATCCGATGCTAATGTCAAAGGGGCACTTCACCATGAAGTACCTGCTTTCCAGTTGCACCACGGCAGGGCAGCGACTTGCCGATTTCGCATGGGCCTTGTTGGTTTGCCGCATGATGACGCGTTCCGGCGGATCATACAGGACCGCACCCTTATCTTGCGTCAAGAACCAGCCGACCGTCGCCGGACCAACACCGGGCCCCTCGTCCGGACGCTCATAGGTAAGATTGATGTCCATGCCTGCCGCCCCTCAATTCATTTTGGATGCAGAATCAACTGACCGGGTCTGCCTGTCAATCCGGGACGACAGAAGTGAGGGATCGCAATCCTGCGGGATTTGAATGATAGCTCATCAAAGCTCGCGGCTGTCGGCAAATTGGGCCGTCCGAAACCCGTACCGCGAACAACCCAGTCCTTGAAGGTCCACTGCAGGCGGCTAACGACGGCCTCGTGAGTTCGGTGGTTAAGCTGCAGATCAATCTGTCTTGCCGAAGTCAACCGACCGCCCCGCTTGTCTTCCTGAACAAAGCGTCCTAGCAGCCTTTCCATCCTTCAGAAAGCAAAGCGTTGTGGCTAAAGATTCTGACAAAAGGTCCAGGGTCCTTATGGGCTGGAAACCGGAATGGCGCCCCGGGTTTGACCGGGCAGCCGAGACGTTGAACCTGGATCTTCATATGGAAGATCTTGCCGTCGCTAACCTGTCATCGTTCACTTGTGTTCTTCCCGTTGATATCAAGGACCACAACCTTATTGACCTTCGCAGGGCCGAAGGCATTTCGATTTGCGCAATTTCCTGTCCAGCTGGCCCACGCGCCTTGTGCGCGGACAAATTAGCCCTGAATCGTAAACTCATCGAATTGGGATATGGCGATCATATACCCGCCCTTTTATCAGGCTGGAACACAGACCCCTTACAGTTGCCAATCGTTTTGAAACCTAGGTGGGGGGGATGGGGCGCGGGCATTCAGATAATCACGACATCTGAACAACTCGAACCACATCGTGCAGCGCTCGCTCAATCCCAAAGTTTCTTGCAAAGCTTGGTGCAAGGCGCCGACGAATATGCGGTGCATCTTCTGCTGAAAGACGGGCGTCTTTTGTATGGCGCGGCAATTCATCACCAGATGTCAGCGCCAAATCTCGTGAAAGGACAAATCAATAGCCCAAAACGCAGCCTGTGGTGTCCAGAGGTACCCTTTGTCAAACTTTGGGTTTTGATGCTGCACGATATTGGCCTGAGGGATGGGACGGTTTGCATCGATTTCCGGATGCGGGGCACGACGCCGATGGTGTTTGAAATCAACCCTCGCATGGGTGGGTCCTTGTCTGGCAGGCCTTTGGACTATTTGAAGACATACCTGCGCCACGCCGGGCCGTGAATATCTTTGCGCGCCCAAATGCTAACAAACGGCCGTACAGGATTTCCCGTTCTTTTCCAGTGCCGTCTTATCGATTTCGCCTGTTACCTTGGCTTAACGGCCGTGAACGACTATGCGATGCAGATCAAGGATCTGATATAAAAAATAATTGAATGCGTGGCGCGTTGCCTTCTAAGGGGCACATGCGCGGTTTTCTTAAGGCTGGACCTTAGCCTTTGATCCCCTACACTCTGTGAAAATCTGAAATAGGCCTGCCTTGTCCGATATCCCGATCACTCGCCCTTTGCTTGACTGGTACGACATTCATGCGCGCGCGCTGCCGTGGCGCGTTCCCCCTTTGTCGAACCAACTGGCCGATCCCTATCGGATATGGCTGTCCGAGGTGATGTTGCAACAAACCACCGTGGCTTCGGTCAAGGCGTATTTCAATCGCTTCACGACGCTTTGGCCCACAGTCCAATCTCTTGCTGCAGCGCCCGATGCAGTTGTGATGGCCGAATGGGCAGGCCTTGGCTATTATGCCCGCGCCCGCAATCTGTTGAAATGTGCGCGTACCATTGCGGCTATCGGAGCTTTCCCCACAACGCTCGAAGGTCTGATGGCTTTGCCAGGGGTGGGCCCTTACACAGCCGCCGCCGTCGCTGCCATCGCTTTTGGACTGCCCGCCACCGTTGTTGACGGCAACGTCGAGCGCGTCATTGCACGCCTGCATAATGTCCAAACGCCCCTGCCATCCGCCAAGTCAGAATTGACGGCACTGGCCGCCCGCCACACCCCCCAAACAAGACCGGGCGACTATGCCCAAGCAATGATGGATCTGGGTGCTACCATCTGTACGCCCCGATCACCCGCGTGTGGGATCTGCCCATTGATGACCCATTGCATCGCTCGCGCTGCCGGCACACAGGGCGATCTGCCCCGGAAATCGCCGAAGCAACCCAAACCCACCCGCCGGGGCACACTTTGGCTGGCCCACCGTGATGGCGCATGGCTTTTGGAAACGCGTCCTGAAAAGGGCCTGTTGGGCGGCATGCTGGGTATTCCAGGGGACGGGTGGGATGGATCCGGCAGTACGCCGCCTCTGGATCTGACGTGGAAGCCCTGTGCAGAGGTGCGCCACACCTTCACCCACTTTCACCTGATCCTGACGGTACAACTGGCCCAAGCGCCCGTCGGTGCCAACCCGAGGCGCGGCCAATTTCTGAAGGAAGGGCAGTTCAAGCCGGCCGATCTGCCAACGCTGATGAAAAAGGCCTTTGAAGCGGCGACTTCCGCAATTTTGCCGCGTTGATCGGGCATGGTCGGCTGTTATCATCGTGCATACATGATCGAGGTGTCCAATTGACTACCGCCCCCCGTTCCCTTGCCCCGCGTCCCGGCAACGCGTTGCCCTTCTGGGTTTCACTTGGCATGGTGCCTGTTGCCGTCCTTGGCATGGTGATCGGCGGCTGGGC
>CANHLE010000092.1 GCA_947461435.1 Paracoccaceae bacterium
ACCCGCAAGCTGATCCGCGTGTCGATCGACGAGGATGAACCGGGGATGACCGGCGATCTTGTCGAACGCCTGATGGGCAAAAAACCGGAACTGCGCTTTCAATACATCCAGGAAAACGCGCGGTTTGTGGAAGAGCTGGATGTTTGAGGGGCGCATTTTGCCTCAAAGACATCATTGCCGCAGATCAACCGTTCTTTCGATCTGGCAGCCCTAAAGGGCGGCTGAAGCGGCCTTTGGTCGGCGCGCGGATCGTGTCCTTCGGCGTCCAAAAGCCCTTGACGTTGAACAGTCTCAGGCTGCACAGTCTGAAAGACACAACCGGAGATTGAAATTGTCCGATGTCTTCTCCTCTGCCGCAGGTCTTCTTGTGCTCTTTGCCTTTGGCGTCATGGCATCCGTGGGCGGCATCCTTGCTGCCGCCGATGGCCTTTCGGCCTTGCATAAAGATATCCTTGTGGCCTTCGCCGTCGCTTTTCCGACGGTTATCTTGGTCATTCTTCTGGCGCTGATGCGCGGCGCGGCCCGCGCTTGAACGGCGGGGAACCTTAAGCAAACGTTAAAATGGCTTTGTAAGGTGTTGATAAAGCGGGACTAAGTGAATGTCCCGACTCGGGACATCATTTTTGGATGCCCTTCAAATAGACGGCCAGATCCACCAGACGGGCCGGTGTCGGGGTTGAAATGCCATCGCCCGCATCAAACAACACGGGATCGCTCTCCAGCAAGCTGCCAAAATCCGGCATCACACGCCCCGGCTCCGGCTGGCCGGTCACTTCCGTATAGCCCCAGATGTGCCCCATAACCCGCGCCATGGGAAAGACCCCGCCATTGGCCGCAGCAAGCCTGGTCAGATCAGCCGGCGTCTTTCCCAGCCCCGCCGCGTCCGGCCCATTTCCCACCCCCGTCGCCCCATGACAGGGCGCGCAAAGCATCGAAAAATCCTGCTCACCGCTGGAAACCGCGGATTTCGGTGCCTGCTCGCTTTGGCACCCGCAAAGCACAAGCAAGGAGAGGGGCAGGCACAAGGCGGCGCTCAGGCGGGTCATGGCAAAGCCTTTCATATGATCTGTCCTCCATCCAATCGCAAGATCCGGTCCATCCGCGCCGCAAGGTCCATGTTATGGGTCGCTATCAACGCCGAAAGCCCGGTTTCGCGAACAACGCCCATCAACACCTCAAACACCGCCGCCGAGGTTGCGGGGTCAAGGTTTCCTGTCGGCTCATCGGCCAGCAGAAGTTTGGGCGCATTTGCCAGCGCCCGGCAAAAGGCCACCCTTTGCTGTTCGCCGCCCGACATGGCCGCAGGTCGATGCCCCGCACGATTGGCAAGACCCACCTGAATCAACAAACTCTCGGCCCGTTCTTCAGCCTCGGCGCGGGATCTGCCATTGGCCAGCTGCGGGATCACCACATTTTCCAGCGCCGTGAATTCCGGCAACAGATGATGGAACTGATACACAAAGCCCACCAACTCGCGCCGCGCCTCGGTGCGTTCGCGGTCGGGCAGGCCCACCATATTGCGCCCCACCAAGGCGACAGACCCTTGGTCTGGCGCGTCCAGCAGTCCTGCCACGTGCAGCAAGGTGGACTTGCCCGCACCCGACGGCGCGACCAAAGCCACCACCTCACCCTTAGCCACCGAAAGTGTGGCCCCGTTCAGAACCCGCACTTGCCCGGGCTTGCCCCGGTTGAAGGTTTTTTCAATTCCGGCCAGTTCCAGCGTCATCTCATTCATAGCGCAGCGCCTCGACCGGGTTCATGCGGGCGGCTTTGCGCGCGGGAAACAGGGTGATCACGAAAGACAGCCCCAAGGATAAAACCACCGCAGACAGCACATCAGCGCCCTGCAGCTTTGCCGGAAGGTTGTAGATGCCGCGGATCGATGGATCCCAAACCCCGCCTCCCGACACCGCGTTCACGAAAGAAAAAATCGGGTCGATATAGATGGCAAACAGGCACCCCAGCACCACCCCCATGACCGTGCCCACGGTTCCGGTAAAGGCGCCGCAAAGAAAAAACACCCGCAGGATGGATCCTTCGGTCAAACCCATGGTGCGCAGAATTCCAATGTCGCGGCCTTTGTTTTTCACCAGCATGATCAGCCCTGACACGATGTTGAGCGAGGCGATCAGGACAAGGATCGACATGATGATGAACATTACATTATCCTCGATCGTCAGGGCCCGCAGATAGGCGCCCGAACTGTCGCGCCAAGACCAAAGATAGGCGTTGGGGCCGGCCGCCTCGGTGACCTGAAGGGCATAATCATCAATCATTTCAGGGTCATTGACCATGACTTCGATTTCATCGGCGCGTCCTTCGCTGTTGAAAAAGGACTGCGCTTCGGCAAAAGGCAGGTAAATGCGGGTGCGGTCAATGTCCCAGCGCCCGGCCGTGAAGATATAGGTAACTTCATAGGCCTTGACGCGCGGCGAGGTTCCAAAGGCGGTTTTAACCCCTGACGGCGCAATCACACGCACCTTGTCGCCGACCGTCAGGCCAAGTTCCTGCGCCAACTGGCTGCCCATCGCCAAGCCCCGGCCATACGCGTTGATGTCCCCATAAGAATTGTTGGCCGCCGTTCCAATTCTGGGAATGGTTTTCAGATCTTCGGCCCGCATGCCATAGACATCCGCGCCAAAAGCCGCATCGCCCGCAGTTACCATGACTTGCCCACGAACAAGCGGGGCCGCGCGCGTGACACCCGGGATGGCCAAAAGACGCGACTCGATCGCATCGTAATCAACGAAGCCTTTGATATTCCGTCCGCTTTGGTCCAACTCGCCCGTGGACATCACGGAGACATGGGCATTGGCGCCCAGAATGGTATCCACCAGTTCTGCGCGAAAACCCGCCCGAACGGCCAAGGTGGCGATAAGCGCAAAGACGGCGAGTGTGATGCCGACAAGGCTGATCCACGTCATGATGGACACCCCGCCCTCGGCCCGCCGGGCCCGCAGATAGCGCCAGGCGATCATGAATTCATAGCCAGAGAAAGGAGCTGTCTTAGCCAATCTGCCCGTCCTTTTTTACGCCATCATTGGTCGCATCCGCCTGCGGGGTCAAGCGGCTGACGCTCACAGGTTCGGGACCGCGCCCGTTGTTCCCGATTTAGGGGCCCGCATCCAGAAGCGGGCCATCATGGACGCCGCGGCAGCCAGCAGCCCGATGACCAGCCCGGCCCAAAGCCCGATGCCGCCCAATTCCATGGGAAATGCCAAAAAGTAGGAAGCCGGAATGCCGATCAACCAATAAGAAACCCCGGCGGCCCACATCGGCGCGCGCGTGTCGCGGATGCCGCGCAGCAAACCCAGTGCCATCGCCTGCATGGCATCGGTCAGTTGAAACAGGGCCGCCATGGCAAGCAATTTGGTTCCAAAGGCCAAAATGGCGCCCGCTTCTGGTTTCGTCATGTCGGTGAACAAAGCCAAGATCGGGCGCGGCAGCGCCAGAAACAGCACCACCGTGATCAAACCAAACCCAACCGACATGGCAATGGCCACTTTTGCGCCGTCCCGCAGGCCCTGCGCGTCGCCCTCGCCGGCGAAGCGCCCCGTTCGCACCGTGGTCGCAGAGGCCAGACCCAGATGCACCATGAAGGTCAAAGAGGCTGCCTGCATGGCGATGCCGTGGGCGGCCAGTTCCACCGTGCCGATCCAGCCCATCATCAACGTTGCGGCTTGAAACAGGCCCGCCTCCAGAACGCCCGTCACCCCAATGGGCCAGCCCAAGCGAAAAACCTGACCAAAGGCGTGCCAGTCTGGCCGCCAAAACCGTTGAAAAAGCCGATACTGCCGCAGATCGCGCAGGCGCGCGGCATAGATTGCCAGAACAACCGCGTTGACAATCTGAACCGTGACCGAGGCAGTTGCTGCCCCGCGCACGCCCCATTCAGGCAGGCCCCAAACGCCAAAAATCAGCGGATAGGCGATGGCGATATTGACCACGACGGCCAACAACGTGGTCCAAAGCACGACCTGCGTGCGCCCCAAGGCGGCAAGATAGCTTTTCAGCGCCATGATGATCAACGCGGGGATCATGCCAAAGCCTGCGATGCGCAGAAAATCCTGGCCCAACTGCGCGATCTGGGGCTTTTGGCCCAAGGCCAACAAAATGTCCTGCGACCAAAAGAAGATCGGATAGGTCAGCATTCCGAACAAGATCGACAGCCACAATCCCATTCGGGCATCGCGGCGGACCTGCTGCCCATCTCCGCGTCCGATGGCTTGGGCGACCATCGGCATGATCGCTTGCGCAAATCCTGATCCCAGAATGAACACAACAAAAAACGCCGACCCTGCCACGACCACGGCAGCCAATTCCGTCACGCCGTACCAGCCCAGCAAGATGGTATCTGTCACGTGCAAAAGCATCTGCGCGACATGGCTGCCGATCAGCGGCAGGCCCAATATCATCAGGGCCTTGGCGTGTTGATACCGTGTCATGGAGGTGATCATGCCGCCAGATAGCGCAAAAAACAGGCACTGTGCAAGGCGTGGTGCGCCCAGATCTCAGGCACTGACTATTGAACGCCGCGCGGATCTGTGGCCCGCCGCCCGCGTCTGTACAGACTTTCCCTTTGCTGCGGGGCTGGGTATCGTGACCCAAAGAAGGAGTTTTCGATGATCACGATCTATGGGGTTTATCGTTCGCGCGCCTCGCGGCCCTTGTGGCTGTTGGCGGAACTTGCCATTCCTTTTCGCCATGTGCCGGTGCTGCAAGCCTACCGGGTGAGCGCAGGACAAAAGCCGGAAGGGTGGACAACCGCAAGCCCGGAATTTCTGGCCGTCAATCCCCAAGGACAAATTCCCGCCTTCGAAGAGGATGGATTGGTCTTGACGGAAAGTCTGGCCATCACCTTGCATATTGCGCGCAACCACGGCGGCGATCTGGGCCCAAAAGACGCCGCCGAGGTGGCCCTTATGGAACAATGGGCGCTGTTTGCTGCAACTTCGGTGGAAACGCCTGCGCTTGAGATTCTGTATGCCCAAGCCGAGGGCGGCGAACAGGCCGGTATTGCTGTGAACGCAGAGCGCTTGCGCCGCCCCTTGGCACGTTTGCAAACGCATCTGGAAGGGACAGATTTTCTGGTCGGCGGCCGATTTACCGCCGCGGATATCAACACGGCAGAATGTGTGCGCTATGCGCAGGGCCATCCCACCTTGGTGGGCGAATACCCCAAGGTAAAGGATTGGATTTTGCGCTGTCAGGCCCGTCCGGCCTTTCAAGCCATGTGGGCCGAACGGCTGAAAGAGCCGGCTTGATCGCAGGCGATGTAAAGAATATTTGACACGGTGTATGTTTTGGCATACCTAAAGTCGTGTAAACCAGACACGATTCGAAGGTGACCTATGTCTTTTGGCGAGCGTGATGCCGTAACCAGTCTTTTGACCACCTTGATCGTGGCCTATTTGTTCTATCACAATTTAAGCGCCGATCATGCCGCCGGGGTCTTTGGCGGGGCGGACGGGATGCAAGCATGGGCCCGCGCAGTTTTGTGGCTGATCGGTTATTCCATTGCCATCGCCATCGCGATTACCATTGTGTTTACAATTCTTTATGTCGTTGTGACCGGCGAGAAAAAACCATCCGATCTGCGCGATGAACGTGACCGGATGATTGAACATCGCGGCACCCGCATCGGGTCGGCGCTGACGGCGACAGGGATGGTTGCCGCGATCGTGGATCTTGCGATTGGGGCATCGCCCTTGCACGCTTTCACCGTTCTTTTGATTGGATGCTCTGTCTCGGAAATCTCGAAAAGCATCTTCAAGATCTTTTGCTACCGGCGCGGGTATTGAATGGCCAAGCATAAGATTGCAAACCACATTCGGCGGCTCAGGTTTGAAACTGCGGAAATGACGCAAAAGGACTTGGCCGAACGGGTGGGCGTGACACGCCAGACCATCGTGGCCATCGAAGCGGCGAAGTATTCGCCGACACTGGAACTTGCGTTCCAAATTGCCCGGGTGTTCGGGCGGCCGTTGGAAGAGGTGTTTTCCTATGGCGAGGGTGAAGCGGGCTGAGGCCCAGTGAAGGAACGTCAGATGAAAGTTGCAAAAGTCACCGCTTATGGCGGGGTGGAAGCCATTGTCTTTGAGCAGCGCCCCACCCCAACCCCGCGCGCAGGCGAGGTGCTGGTTCAGGTGCATGCCGCCCCGGTCACGGCGGGCGATGTTCGAATTCGCTCTGGCCGGGTGCCGCGCGGATTTGGAACGATCTTGCGGCTGGTCTTCGGCTGGAACCGCCCCCGCCGCGCTGTTCAAGGATGGAGTTTTGCCGGCACGGTTCTGAACGGGGGCGGCTTTGCGCGCGGCGCGCGGGTGTTCGGGATCACCGGCATCAAGGGCGGCGCGCACGGCGAGATCGTGGCGGTCCCCAAGGGGCAAGTGATGGCGATGCCGGACAGCCTGAGCTTTGAACAAGCCGCTGCATTTTTCTTTGGTGGGCTGACCGCGACGACATTCTTGCTGGATATCGTCACGCTGCAGGCCGGCCAAAGGATTTTGATCAATGGCGCGACCGGGTCTGTCGGCTCTGCCGCGATTGAAATCGCCAAATCCAAGGGCGCGGTCGTGACCGCCGTTTGTTCGGCGCACAACCGGGATCTGGCGCTGCGTCTTGGGGCGGATGAGGTGCGGGATTACCGGATCGACGTCCTTGCCGGGCCCTTTGATGTGATCTTGGATGTGATCGGCACCCTGCCTTGGCCCAAGGCGGCGCCGCTGCTGGCCCGGGGGGGCACCCTGCTTTTGGTCTCTACCGATTTGGCACAAAACCTTGGTGCGGCGCTGCGCCCCAAAAGAGGGACAAAGCGCGTCAAAACAGGCATCAGTTCCGAATCCCGCGCAAATATGGACCGTCTTTTAGCTTTGTATCTGGCAGGTCAGTATCACCCGCTTGTGGGGCAAATTTTCGCCTTTGAGGATATTCGCGATGCCCATGCCCAGGCCGAGACCTTTTCGAAGCCGGGCAATACAATTGTGAAGATGACAAGCTAACATTATATTTTGAAAGGTTAAAATATGAAACGCATTTTTATGCGGCCGCTTCGGCTTGCGCTTTTTCTGGTCGTCCTGAGTGCCATTCCGATCCTTGTTTCGGCTGTGCGGCTGTACCAGATCCCGGCCGGCACGCTTCCGGCAGACTCGGCCAAGTTTCTGGCCGTGCCATGGGCCCATTTTGCCCATGCCATGTCTGGGGTGCTTTTCGGGCTTTTGGGGCCAGCGCAATTCGCGGGCGTTCTGGCACAGCGCTTTGGCCGTTTGCACCGCGCCATGGGCCGGATTTTTGTGGCGGCGGGGGCGGCGCTGGCCCTGTCGTCGCTGCGCCTGCTTTGGCAGTTTCCGGACGCGTCAACCTGGGTGCTGACGCTGGCGCGGCTTGTGGCCGGGGTCGGTCTGGGGCTGGCTTTGACGACAGCGCTGATCGCCATTCGCCGCCGCGATATCCCCCGACACAAGGCATGGATGATACGCGCTTATGCCCTTGGCATGGGATCTGCGACCGTCTCGTTCCTGCTGTTCCCGATCTATCTGATCTCGGGGCAACCGGTGGATGGCCTTTTGTCGGATCTGGTCTTTGTGGCGTCCTGGGCGATCAACATCGGGCTGGCCGAATGGGTGATCCGCCGCCCCCGTGCCGGGCAAGGGGCGGCGGCTATGGCTTAAAACCGCGTCGGCGCCGCAGGTTTGTTGCCCATGACCTTTTCGATCGCTGCCAGAACATCGGCTGTCAGTTTGGCCTTGCCGTCGAATGCTTTCAGATTGTCCTCCAGCTGCGACAACCGCGACGCGCCCAAGATAACCGTCGACACGCGCGGGTTCGACAGGCACCACAGCAGGGCCAAGTGGTGCAGCGGCAGGCCCGCGTCGTCGGCGACTTTGGCCAAGGCCTTGACCTGTTCGATCCGCGCCCGTCCTTGCTCGCCCGTAATGATATCGCGCAGCCACTCGTAGCCCGGCAGATTGGCACGGGCGTCATTCGGCAGGCCGTTGTTGTACTTGCCCGTCAAAAGACCTGAGGCCAGCGGTGACCAGATCGTCGTTCCAAGGCCGAAGGTATCGTAGACGGGCAGATAATCGGCTTCGACCTTGTGGCGTTCGAACAGGTTATACTGCGGCTGTTCCATCGTGGGCGGTGTCAGGTTGTTCGCGCGGGCTACGGCATGCGCCTCGGTGATCTGCTGGCCCGACCATTCCGATGTTCCCCAGTACAAGATCTTGCCCTGACGGATCAAATTATCCATGGCGCGCACGGTTTCTTCGATCGGCGTATCGATATCGGGGCGATGGCAGAAATACAGATCCAGATAGTCCACCCGCAGCCGCTTTAGCGCCGCATGGGCGGCATCGGTCACATGCTTGGCCGAAAGTCCGCGCTGCGTGGGCTTTTGGCCGCCCCAGAACACCTTGGACGACACGATATAGCTGTCGCGCGACCATCCCAATTCTTCGATGGCTTGGCCCATGACCAATTCAGAGCGGCCTTGTTCATAGCCCTCGGCATTGTCGAAAAAGTTTACGCCCGCGGCATAGGCGGCGGCCATAATCTCTTTGGCGGGGGCGATGTCGACCTGTTTTGCGAAGGTCACCCAAGACCCGAATGAGAATTCAGAGACCTGAAGGCCTGATTTTCCAAGGCGGCGGTATTGCATGGTGTGGCTCCTGTTGGGATTCTTGGTGAACCTAGGGCGCAAGGCCCCCTTGCGCCAGTGGGCGCATCAACAAAAGGCCGCCCCATGATGGGGCGGCCTTTTTTTGCATGTCCAATTCGGCGCCTTAGACGCCCGCGTAGATCTGTGCGATGCGCTCCACCGCGCTATCCGCGGGCATCTCCTCGCTGACGCCGGTGCGACGGCTGGTCAATTCGACCACGCCATTCGCCAATCCCCGAGGGCCGACCGTGATGCGCCATGGCAGACCGATCAGATCCATCGTGGCGAATTTCGCGCCCGCCCGCTCGTCACGGTCATCATACAGCGCTTCGTGACCGCGGGCGGCCAGCGCCTTATACAGCGCCTCGCAGGCCGCATCCGTGCCGGCATCGCCTTGCTTGAGGTTCACGATCCCCACCGGGAACGGCGTAACACCTTCTGGCCAGATGATGCCTTTGTCGTCGTGGCTGGCCTCGATGATGGCGCCCAGCAGACGCGACACGCCAATGCCATGGCTGCCCATTTCCACCGGCACCTTGCTGCCATCGGCGGTTACCACATTGGCCCCCATCGACGCCGAATACTTTGTTCCGAAATAGAAGATCTGACCAACTTCGATGCCGCGCGCCACCTTGCGGCGCTCTGCCGGGATCGCGTCGAACAGGGCCGCGTCATGCGTCTCGTCTGTTCGTGCATAAAGCGTGGTGAACTCGCGGCACACCTCGGCGACCTGTTCGCGGTTGTCGTAATCCACATCGCGCTGGCCCAGCTTCAACTCGGTCACTGCGCTGTCAAAGAAGACTTCGCTTTCTCCGGTCTCGGCCAAAACAAGGAATTCATGCGTATCCTCGCCGCCAATCGGCCCGGAATCGGCCCGCATCGGGATGGCGGTCAGGCCCATCCGTTCATAGGTGCGCAAATAGCTGACCATATGGCGGTTATAGGCATGCAGCGCCGAAGCCTTGTCGACGTCAAAGTTATAGCCGTCCTTCATCAAGAATTCACGGCCGCGCATCACACCGAAGCGGGGGCGCATCTCGTCGCGGAACTTCCACTGGATGTGGTAGAGCGTCATCGGCAGGTCTTTGTAACTGCTGACATGCGAGCGGAAAATATCGGTGATCATCTCTTCGTTGGTCGGCCCGTACAGCATCTCACGTTTTTGCCGGTCGGTGATGCGCAGCATCTCTTGGCCATAATCGTCATAGCGGCCGCTTTCGCGCCACAGATCGGCTGGCTGCAACGTGGGCATCAGCAAGGGGATATGCCCGGCGCGGATCTGTTCTTGATGCACGATCTCTTCGATGCGTTTCAAGACGCGGTAGCCCAGCGGCAACCAGGAATAAATTCCCGCCGCCTGCTGTTTGATCATGCCCGCGCGCAGCATGTACCTGTGCGAGACGATCTGAGCCTCTGCGGGGTTTTCTTTCAGAACGGGCAGGAAGTAGCGGGTCAAACGCATGGGAGCCTCATCGCACGGGGTTTGCCTGTTCCTATCGGGAAGGCGGGGGGCAGGCAAGTCTTGCCGGCCCGGATCGATCACAACAGATCACAAGGAAGTCAGCAAGGTGAGCCGATCTGTCGCACTGTCCGTATTCCCTTTTGCATCCGATTTGCGGTGCCATGAACCCTTGGGGAAGAGAATGATGATTGCACAACGCTTTGCCGCTGCTGCGGCCCTATTTCTGATGGCCGGAACTTCCAGCTTGCACGCCCAATCCATTACCGAAATTGCGGCCGGCGATGACCGTTTTACCACGCTTGTCGCGGCGGTGACTGCCGCAGGCTTGGCCGAAACTTTGGCCGGCCCCGGACAATTTACGGTCTACGCGCCAACCAATGATGCCTTTGCCGCCCTGCCAGCAGGGACGGTGGAGACCTTGCTGAAACCTGAAAACAAGGGTCAGTTGACAGACATTCTGCTGTATCACGTGGACGACCGGGTTTTGATGGCCGCGGGCATTCCGTCAGGCTCCAACTATTTCAAGCCCTTGCTGACCTCGCAGCGCCTGTGCATCACCTCTGAGGGCGGAAAGGTGACCATTGCAGATGGCACCGGCGCGGTTGCCAATGTGATCATCGCCGACATCAAGGCGGACAACGGCGTGATCCATGTGATCGACAAGGTCTTGTTGCCTGGCACGCGCCCGGCTTGCCACTGATTGCACGTGCGGGCAGGGCGTTCGTCGCCCTGCCTCTTGCGCGGGCCCCTCGCAAAGGCAATATGAACCCAAACGCCAGAGGGCCCGCCATGTCTTTACCTATCAAGGATCAAGCCAAATATTGGGGCGTGGCCGGCCTCTTGTTCTTTGTGGCCCTGTGGTATCTTGGATCGGTCATGCTGCCCTTCCTTGTTGGCGGGGCCGTGGCCTATTTTCTGGATCCTGTCGCCGATCGTCTGGAACGCGCGGGTTGCAGCCGGGTGATGGCCACATCGATCATCTCGGCCCTTGCGCTTTTGGCGGTGGTCTTGGTGGTCTTGGCCGTCATCCCGTCCTTGGTCAAACAACTGAGCGCCCTGATCGATTCTGCCCCTGCAATTTTTGGTCGGCTCGAAGCCTTCCTGATGGAACGCTTTCCGCAATTGTCGGACGAAACCTCGACCGTGCGTCAAACCTTGGCCGATATCGGCACGGCCATTCAGGCCAAGGGCGGCGCCGTAGTTCAAGGGCTGTTGACCTCGGCCTTGGGGCTTATTTCGGCCCTTGTCTTTGTGATTGTCGTGCCGGTTGTGGCCTTTTATCTGCTGCTGGATTGGGACCATATGGTGGCCCGCGTCGACCAGATGTTGCCCCGCGATCACGCGCCCGTTGTGCGCCAATTGGCGGCCGAGATTGACCGGACCTTGGCAGCCTTCGTGCGCGGGCAGCTCTCGGTCTGTCTGGTTCTGGGGGCCTATTACTCGATCGGCCTGATGGCGGTCGGCCTGCAGTTCGGTCTGGTGGTCGGCGCTGTAGCCGGTACCATCACTTTCATCCCTTATATCGGCGCGCTGTTCGGGGGGGCCTTGGCCATTGGTTTGGCGCTGTTTCAATTTTGGGGCGATTGGGTATCCATTGGCGCTGTCGCGCTGATTTTTGGTTTTGGCCAGTTCCTTGAAGGCAATGTGCTGACCCCGCGCATGGTGGGCAAATCGGTGGGTTTGCATCCGGTCTGGCTGATGTTTGCCTTGTCCGTCTTTGGGTCGATCTTCGGTTTTGTCGGCATGCTGGTGGCGGTGCCGGTGGCCGCATCGATCGGGGTGCTGATGCGCTTTGGGCTTGGGCATTATCAAAGCAGCAAGCTTTACATGGGTCTGGCAGGCCGTATTCCCGAGGATGAGGATCAGGCGTGATCCGTCAATTCGCCTTTGATCTGGGCCCTGCCGAGGTATTTCGGGCCGAAGATTATTTCCCCTCCCGCTCCAACGCCGAAGCATTTGGTCAGGTGATGGGCGCTGAGTGGCCCGGCAATCGGCTGATCTTGGTGGGTCCGGCGGGGTCGGGCAAAAGCCATCTGGCGCACCTTTGGGCCGACTCTGTCGGCGCCCAAGTGCTTTTCGCCGGGGGGCTGGGCCGGGTGGACTTGGCAGGGGTAAAGGGCCCCATTGTGGTGGAAGACGCGCCCGATCTGGCGGGCAGCGCTGCGGCGGAAGAGGCGCTGTTTCACTTGTGGAACCGTGCAGGGCCCTTGCTGATCACGGCCGCCTGCGCGCCGCGCGACTGGGGGTTGGTCTTGCCCGATCTGGTCAGCCGCGTACAATCGATGTCCCTGGCGCATCTGGCCCCCCCAGACGACGCGCTTTTGTCCGCTGTTCTGGTCAAGCTTTTTGCCGATCGTCAGGTGCATGTGCAGCCCAATCTGATCGCCTATCTTGTCGCCCGCATGGACCGTTCCATTGCCGTGGCGCGGGATCTGGTGGCCGATCTGGACGCGCAGTCCCTGCGTTTGGGCAAGCCCATCACCCGCGCGTTGGCCGCAAGTATTTTTGGGTCGTCAGAGGGTCAGGACGCTGATCCAGACGAATGAAAGGTTGACATCAAAGCGTTACCTTTCCTTTAGATAAGGCGCTGCGACCCCCTTTTTTGGATTGCCCCATGCCCGAAGCAAACTTCCTAAAGGCGGAATTTCCCGCCGCCGTTACTGTCGACCCTGCTGAGGTGACCGGGCCGCGCCGGTTTTTCAACCGTGAGATGAGCTGGCTCGCCTTCAATTGGCGGGTTCTGGAAGAAGCCACCCATGACGAGGTGCCGCTGTTGGAGCGTCTGCGTTTTTTGTCGATTTCAGGCAACAACGTCGATGAATTCTACACCGTTCGCGTGGCCGGTTTGCGCCAACTGGTGCGCAACGGCAATGCCGCCCTGTCCGAGGACGGCCGCAACCCAGCCGAGCAGCTTGAGATGATCAACGCCGATGCGCGGCGTCTTTTGCAGGCACAGCAAACGATCTTCACCCGGTTGCGCAAATCGATGGAAGAGCATGGGATCACCCTGTGCACCCGGTCAAAACTGACATCACGCGATCTGAAATTCCTGTCGGAGCATTTCCTGACAAAGGTCTTTCCCATTCTGTCGCCGCTTGCCATCGACCCGGCCCATCCCTTTCCCTTCCTGCCCAACAACGGTTTTTCCTTGGCACTGGAATTGGAACGTCTGACGGACAAACGCCCGTTGAAGGCCCTTTTGCCGATCCCGCAGCAAATCGCCCGCTTTGTGCTTTTGCCCGGAAAGCCGGGGGAATCGCGTTTTATCCCCTTGGAAGAAGTCTTGCTGATCCACCTGCACCACCTTTTCCCCGGGTATGTCGACAAGGGCCACTGTCTGTTCCGCGTGCTGCGTGACAGCGATCTTGAAGTCGAAGACGAAGCCGAAGATCTGGTGCGCGAATTTGAAACGGCGCTGAAACGCCGGCGGCGGGGGGATGTCATCCGGCTGAAGTTGTCGGCCGGGGCCCCCGCAGATCTGCGCAGCATGATCATGGAAGAACTCGCCGTCACCGAGGACGA
>CANHLE010000093.1 GCA_947461435.1 Paracoccaceae bacterium
ATGGAGATGACCAAAGGCGTGGGCGCCCATTCCGTGCTGGAATGTGTGGGCACGCAAGAGGCGATGGATCAGGCGCTGGCCTGTTGCCGCCCCGGCGGCACGGTGGGCTATGTCGGCGTGCCGCATGGCATTTCGTTTTCCGGCGAACAGATGTTCTTTGGTCAACGCCGGATGATGGGCGGGCCAGCGCCGGTGCGCCGTTATCTTCCCAATCTGATGGACCGCGTGTTGAACGGTAGCCTGAACCCCGGCAAGGTGTTCGATATGGACATTCCGTTGGCGGACGTGGCCGAAGGCTACCGCGCGATGGATGAACGGCAGGCCATCAAGGTTCTTTTGCGCGTTGATGGCTAAGGGGCGATGGGTCGCCGGGGTGTGGCATCCTCGGCGATCATTGCCCCGCCTTTGACACCAATCATGATCGTCGGGGCGTTGGTGTTGCCAGAGGTCAGATGCGGCATGATGGAAGCATCCACCACACGCAGCCTTTCCAGCCCCCGCACCCGAAGGCGTTCGTCGACAACCGCCATCGGATCGCGCCCCATCCTTGCCGTGCCGCCCTGATGGTGCGCCGAATTTCCTGTCTGCTCCATGAAGCGGTAAATGTCTTCGTCGGTTTTTACCCCAGAGCCGGGTACCTCTTCGGCCACCACACGGGATTTGATAGGTTCGGTGCCCATGATCTGCCGGATTTGCTTGATCCCGCTGATCATCGCGGCGACATCGCCCGCATCTGTCAGAAAATTTGGCGCCGCTCGCATCTTGTCGGTTGGATCAGCGGAGCGCAGGGTCACTTGTCCTGTGCTGTGCGGCCGCAACTGATACACCGAAACCCCCATGCCCGGCTGACGTTCCACCCGGACTGTGCCGTCTGGGAAATACTGGAACGTCATCGGCCGAAAGCTGATCTGGAGATCCGACATCGTCTCTTCTGGTCGGCTTTTCACAAAGGCGGCCACCTGGCTGGACCCCAGCGCAAGATAGCCGCGCCGGGTCATCAGATAGCGGAACCCCTCCCAATACTTTCGCAGACCCGCCAGATTGGCATTGTAGGAACTGCCCGCCGTGGCCCGCCAGCCGGTGTGCATGTAAAAATGGTCTTGCAGGTTCTGCCCCACACCCGGACTGTCCAGCACAACCGGGATCCCATGGCGCGATACCTCGGCCGCCGGGCCCACGCCCGACAGCATCAGAACCTGCGGCGTGTTCAGTGCCCCACCCGACAGGATAACCTCGCGCGTTGCAGCAATCATTCTGCGCTGGCCGCCGCTGATCACCTCCACGCCCGTGGCGATCCGCTCGTGAAACAGGACGCGCGCCACGCGGGTATCTGTCAGCACGGTCAAGTTGGAACGCCCCAGAACAGGTGTCACAAAGGCGGTATAGGCCGAATGCCGAAGGCCGCCCTTGATGGTATGTTGCATGAACCCCACCCCGTCATGCGCCGCGCCGTTCATATCCTCCAACCGGGTGTGACCCAACCGCGCCGCCGCCTCGATGAAATCGAAACTGGAGGCTGACTTGACCACGGGATCACTAACCCACAGCGGCCCGCCTTGCCCCCGCCAGGAATCCGATCGCCGTTCAAAATGCTCCATCGCGCGGAAATGCGGCAACACGTCGTTATAACCCCAACCGGGGTTGCCCAGATCGCGCCAACTGTCAAAATCAGCCCGGTGGCCGCGAATGAAGATCATCCCGTTGATGGCGCTTGACCCGCCCAGCAGTTTGCCGCGTGGCCAATACATCTTGCGACCTGCGAGCGTATCAATCGGCTCTGTGTGATAGTTCCAATTCAACAGCTCGTTGAAATAAAGCTTGGCCATGCCTGCGGGGGTATTTACCCAAAACCGGTCGGCCTGCGGCCCCGCCTCGATCAGCAGGACACGGTTGGCTGGGTCATCAGACAACCGCCGCGCCACCGGACAGCCCGACGACCCAGCGCCGACGATGATATAATCGTAACTGTCCATGACGCACCCCTTGCCTTGGCTTTTAGGACTCCACCGCGAAGACCGCCCAGAGCAAGCGGAAATGTTCGCACGCAAAGGCCCTTTGCGCCGCACGGTCAGGTGAGCCGCATCGATCACAATGGTATCAGGGGTCTTGCGAGAGATTATACCTGACAAACAGCTTTGCATCTGGTGCAACCCAGAACCTATCGACCACAGGATGCCGGGCACCTATGCTGATCCCCTGACACCGCCCAAACGGCAGACCATGACCCGTCAGCAGCGGAGGCCCGGATGCGGCACTTTGGCGAACACTATATCGACGGCCAATGGTGTGCCGTGCAGGCGACCGGTGCGCGGCCCCTGATCGATCCGACAACCGAAGAGCCTTGGGCGAGCGTCGCCACGGGCGGTGGCACCGTGGATGTGGACCGCGCGGTCGCGGCCGCGCGGCGCGCCTTTGCCAGCTTTTCACGCACCAGCATATCCGAGCGTATCCGCCTGATTGATCGGATCATCGCCGCCTATCAACGCCGCGAGGCGGATCTTTCCCTTCTGATCGCGCAAGAGGTTGGCGTGCCCATCAGCTTTCGCGCGCAGGTGTCCGGACCCGTTGGCCACATGGCGGTGGCCCGCGATGTGATCGCAAGCTACGCCTTTGAACGGCAACTGGCTGATACGATCATACGGCGCGAGCCGATTGGGGTATGCGCCCTTATCTCGCCTTGGAACTGGCCGATCCAGACCTCGGTGATCAAAGTGATTTACGGCATCGCGGCGGGCTGCACGACGGTCCTGAAACCCTCTGATGCAGCCCCCGCCAGCGGCGTGGCTTTGGCTGAAATGATGCACGAGGCGGGCGTGCCGCCCGGGGTGTTCAACCTTGTCATCGGCCGCGGTTCTGTCGTCGGCGAGGCCCTGTCGCGCCACCCGCAGGTCGACATGGTATCCTTTACCGGTTCCACCAGTGCCGGGATAAAGGTCGGCGAAGCGGCGGCGCAGACCGTTAAAAGGGTCTGTCTGGAACTGGGCGGAAAGTCGGCAAATATCGTTCTGCGCGATGCCGATCTGAAGAAGGCGGCCCACTGGAACGTCCAGCGCGGCTTTTCCAACT
This sequence comes from Paracoccaceae bacterium, assembly GCA_947461435.1. Lineage (GTDB taxonomy): Bacteria > Pseudomonadota > Alphaproteobacteria > Rhodobacterales > Rhodobacteraceae > CAIYZT01. The sequence continues at coordinate 3,067 of CANHLE010000093.1, forward strand.
CGGGCCAATCCTGCCACGCGCCCAGCCGGATGCTTGTGCACGAATCCCAAGTGGCGGAGGTTTTGATCCATCTGCAAGACGAGATCGGGCGCATGAAGATGGGCGACCCGCGTGATCCGGCCACGACCCACGGACCCATGGTTCACGCCCAACAATACGGCAGTGTTCAACGCCATATTCAGTTGGGACTGGACGAGGGCGCCCGATTGGTGACGGGCGGCCCGGGACGCGCGGACAGTTTCAACCGTGGTTTCTTTTGCAAGCCCACCGTTCTGTCCGGTGTGACGACGGGCATGACCTTGGCCCGTGAAGAAATCTTTGGTCCCGTTTTGGTTGTCATGCCTTATCAGACCGAGGCCGAAGCGCTGGATATTGCCAACGATTCCATCTTCGGCCTTGGGGGCTATGTCTTTACCGAAGATCGGGCGAAAGGGTATGAATTCGCCTGCGGCCTGCGCGCCGGGCGCATAAGCTTCAATGGGGCCAATACCAATTCCCATACCCCCATGGGCGGCTACAAACAGTCGGGTATCGGGCGTTCAATGGGGGTTTTCGGGCTGGAGGAGTATCTTCAGGTCAAGTCGATTTATGGCTTTGAAGCCGAGGCCCACGCGCTTCCGATCGTGTGATCGCGCCGGGGCGCCCAGTCGACAAGATCTCGATCTGCCGCCCTATGCATCCAATTTTGAACCTCCCAAAGAGGGCCTTTGTTGGCCTGCGGATCGCATGAAAGGCGGCCTTTGCGCGGCACCTGCAAATAAGAAAACGTGGTCTGGACCCACGACCTTCGTCAACTGGGTGCGAATCTTTGCGTCGAGAAATGTTGATGAAACTGGCGACCCAGATTCTATCCCCACCGAACTTTTCGAACAGGTCGGATAGAGGCGTCTATTCCTTTGATTATCTGGTTGCGCCCCGAACAGAGCAGTAGGGTAAACCCGTGATTGTGTGGGGTGAGTTGTGCAAACGTTAAATCAGATTCAAGACGTTCCGCTCGGCGATCTGCTGCGCCCTGCCCGTTGTCGGGCGGCTATGGACCATTTCGCCAATTCAGATTTGCCCTGTCTATGACGTTGTCACAGGAGCAGATGGCAATGTGGTTGGCCGATCAGGCAAATCCCGACGGCAGCCAAGCCATGGTGATTTGGGCGGTTCGGATCGCCGGGGCGCTGGACGGGGCCGCGGCTATTAAGGCCATTCGCATGCTGGGCGCGCGGCACCCCGCCCTTTGCATGATGATCGACGACCACTCCGGCACCCCCGAGCCAAGATTTGCCAAGCCCGAGGACATTCCGATTGCGGTTGAGGTCTGTCCGGCGGCTGAGGATCCTGAAGCATGGACGGCGCGTCGCCTGCGGGCGGCGGCCGGAATGCGGATAGATTTGCGCCGGGCGCCCGCATTGGCCTTGCGGATCCTCGTGGTCTCGCCGGTTGATTATATTCTATGTTCCTGTGCGCACCATATCAGCATCGATGAAACCTCAAGAGGCATTATCGGTTCTGACTTCTGCCGATTTTATACGGCCATCCTTTCGGGAGACCCCATTGAGACGGAGGCCGAGGTTCCGCCGGAACCTTCTTTGCGCTTTGACGAACCCGAGCGTCTTGCCGGACAGCGCGATTTAAGACTGCCATGGCCCGGACGGTCCTTGAAACGACAGACGGAAAGGGGCGCATCGACCCTGAGTCTGGTGCATTATCACGATCTTGATCATGAAACTTCCGAGGCATTGAAAGCGATTGCCCACCGGCATCGCACAACAGTCTTCGGCCTGTGCGCTGCGGCCTATCGGGTCGTATTGGCGCGCTATTGCCGGATGGACGAGGTTGGTGTCGGTGTGGCCTTTTCGTTGCGCAAGAGTGGCGGCGTGCAAAACACGGTTGGTTCGTATATTTCCGCCGTTGGAATATCCCCGCCGATGGACCATGCGACCAACATCGGACGGCAGGCCCGCGCCTTTACCGCCGAGTTGCACGCTGTCCGCAAGGGAGAAAAGTTAACCGAAAATCCTGCGTTTTCGGCCAGCATCGTGCGCTATCTGGCCGCGCAGCCTGTGCTGCAAATGCCCGGTCTTGTTGCCCGTCACATGCGGTTGGCGGTCCGTTCCGTTCTGGTTGAATTGGCCACAAGTCTACGCGAGGAGGAGGGGTCGCTTGAACTGAGGATGGTGGGGCGCGAGGCGCTGTTCACCATCGCGGAGCTTGAAGCGCTGATGGCCGCTTTTGTCGGCCTGCTGCGCGAGATGGTCAAAGACCCCCAGTTGATGTCGTCGGTCAGCCTGCCGTTGGATGCGCAGGTACGCCAGCAGATGGCCCAACGTGCGATTACCCCCGCCCCAGTATCCACGGATCTGGACCTTGCAGAGATTTTTGCAGCGGTCGCGGCGGCGACCCCGCAAATTGATGCACTATGCGATGGCTCGGGCAAGATGAGCTATGCCGAGCTTCAGTCGTCCGCGCGCAGTCTGGCGGGCTGGCTGGCTGACGTCCACGGCCTTGGCCCGACAGACCGCGTTGGGTTGATGTTGGAGCGGGGAAACGCGTTGGCGGTCGCGCATTTGGCTGTTTTGTTGGGCGGGATGGTGATTGTCCCGATCGACAGACATTACCCTGATGACAGGCTGGATCAGATCCTGCGTCAGGCGGGCTGCGCGCTGATTTTGTGCAGCGATGCCGACGGACAGGTGCGGGTCCAAAGCCGAACAGATGGGTTGAATCTGGCAACGCGCGTTGGCTTGTTGCCCCAGCTTGCAGATGGGTTGCCGACCAGCGGTCTGCCCCTGATTGACTCGCAGGTGCCGGCCTATGTCATGTATACCTCTGGGTCCACCGGAACGCCCAAGGGCGTGGTGGTGCCGCGCCGGGCGCTGGTGCGTCTGGCGGCGGGCTGTTTCCTTCAAGCTATCGGCCCAGGCGACCGCGTGGGGCAATTGGCTTCGCCCAGCTTTGATGCCTTGTTTATCGAACTTTGGGGCGCGCTTTTGAACGGGGCCTCGCTGGTTTTTCCCGACCGGGCGCTGCGCCAGATCGAAGATTTTACCCGAGTGCTGCGCGGCCAGCAGATCACCCACGGCTTCTTGACGCCTTCCGTATTCAACCTGATCGCTGAGGAGGATTTGGGGGCCCTTGAATCCATGCGGGTATTGACGGTGGGCGGCGAAGCCATGTCGGCCCATCATGCGGCGCTGGTCAAACGCCAGTACCCAGAATTGGTGCTGGCGAATGTCTACGGTCCGACAGAAAATGGCGCGTTGTCGACGATCCATGTGTTGCCCGGACCACCGGAGGACGGCGATATCAGCGTTCCGATCGGGCGGCCGCTGCCGGGGAATATGGCATTTGTGCTGGATCACAATGCGGCGCCGGTGCCGGACGGGTTTTTTGGTGAGTTGTGGCTGGGCGGGGCAGGATTGGCCTTGGGGTATGATGGCAACCCCGAACAGACCGCCGAACGATTTGTGTCCTTTGACCCGGTGCCACTGGGTCTGGAAGCAGGGCCGAAGATGATCTTGTACCGCACGGGCGACAAGGTGCGCTGGGATCCAACGGGGGGCGTCTTGGAATTTCACGGCCGCTTGGACACCCAGATCAAGTTCAACGGCTTTCGGATCGAAACGGCTGAGATCGAGGCGATCATCCTGCGCATGCCGGGGGTGCGTCAGGCTGCGGTTGTCACGCCGCGTGATGGGCCCGGAGGATCTGCCAGCGCCATTGTAGCCGTTTTTGACACGACGTCTTCCGCGGTGGACCTGGCCGACTTGGAAGCCAGCCTTAGGGCCGTCCTGGCGGCCTCTTTGCCCCGTTTTTGCCTGCCGCACCGTTATGTCAACCTGCCGAACGGGCTGCCCCTGACCGCAAGCGGCAAGATTGACCGCAGGATGCTGGAAGATGTGTGTGGTGCCGCAGATGTGCCCACACAGCAAGCCGTCCAAAAAATCGATGCGGGGTTGGTTAGGATCTGGACTGATCTTCTGGGGGCCGCCCCGGGCGACGGCGCTGCCGACTTTTTCGCGTCAGGCGGACATTCGGTTCTGGCCATGCGGCTTCTTGCACGACTGCGCCGCGAATTGGATATGTCGGTCGCCCTGACCGATTTCCTAAAAATGCCAACGATCGGCAATTTGGAACGCCAGTTGCGCGACGATCGCAAAGTCCACTTACGGCGAAAGCAGACTGGGTCAGATAATCTTTCTTTGTTGCTGTCCGGCCCCAAAGATCAAGCACCGCTTTTCTGTTTGCCTGGCATCTTTGGTGAAGCGGCCTGGGCCAACAAGGCCCTCCCTTTCCTGTCCGATCTGGGGCGGCCGATCCTTGGCCTGCGAACGCCGCAAGATGCAAGCGGCGCAACGGTTGACCAGATCGCGGAAGACCACGCGGGCGAGATTGCAGCATGGCACCGGGCGCATGGGCTGACAGAAGGGCCGATCCTGATTGGATATTCAATTGGCGGGTTCTTGGCCGTTGCGGTGACCGCGGCCTTGGAGCGTATGGGCATGCCCCCCCGCAAGCTTATTCTTCTTGATCCGGGCAGTCATATGTTTCCTAACCCCAATATCGTTGGGTTCGCGCCAGATGATGACCCTTCAAATGTGGCAACCAAGCTGGCCAAACACCACCGGCTTCGTCCCATCGCGGCGCGCATGGATTATGTCTTTACCACGAAAAGTTTTCCCTGGCCAAAGTACGAAACTGGGGCGGACTGGGCGATGTTGGCCCAAGGTGGCATCGACTTTTATGCCTTTGACTCTCACCATCTGGGCATGGCGCTGGCGCCAAAAGCGCCAGATCTGGCCGCTGTGATAAAGGCCGTGATTGACGGAACCCGTCGTAGGGATGGACATAGTCATTCGCCTTGGTCCGAGGAAGATATGGCCAAGATTTTGGCCAGTGCACAGTGGGCGCATGCGGAGGACTTTGGCGCAGCGCTGGACGTTTTGTCTGAGTTGCCGAAGGCGCGGTTGGCCGAACCACTCGTCAGGCTGCAGCAGCTCAGACTTTGGAAGCGCACAAAGGCACAGGAGGCAATCATTGCAGAGGCGGAATCTGCATTGGCCGCCCCGGGCGGCGTCAGCGAAACCTGGGCGATGCGACTGCTTGGGGCGCTTGACGACGTGAAGGCCAATGACTTGGCCGACGCCATCGACGGGCGCATACTGGCGTTGCACCCATACCCGACGGCAGCAATCGTGTTTCAACGTGTACGCCGGCATCTGTCCCAAAACCGACCTGGCCGTGCCGTCGCGGCGGCGGAGAGCCTGCCTGCGATCCCTGATGATCCTGTCGCAGCCGGCCTGGTTCGGCTTATGGTCGAGCCGTTGGAAAAGGGGGCGGGCGCAAATGGATGGCAGGATCGATTGTTGGCCATTTTGCAGCACAGGGATGCCGATCCATCGCATTTTTCTGAGGCCGCCGCCTTTTTCCTGCAACGCGGTGATGACGCAGTGACGGCGAGACTTTTGGATGCCGCCAAAAGCCAATTTCCGGGCAACCCCATCGTCGCGGTCCTTGAGGACGGCTGGGCCAATCGAAAAGAAATTGGGCCCGCTTCTTCTGGTCAAAGGGAAAGGCACACGGCATGAGCAATCCCTTGGTCGCGGCAAGCCTTTTGTCGGATGATCCGCTTGTAACGTTGTCGACACGCCGTCCGGCAACAGGTCAGGCGCTTGGCTTGATGAGTGTGCGGCCTGATTTGGCCGAGGGCGGGCCGTCTTTCCATCTTCTGACCCTGGCCTGGAGCCACGAAAGCGATTGGCATGCCGGCAGGCTGCGCGACGATCTGGCCAGCTTTGCCCGGCTTGCGCCCCAGGCGCGGTTTTTGATTCTGGCCAATACTTTGCAAGAACAAAAGATCTTTACGCGTTTTGGGCTGGACTGTGTCTTTGGCACGACCCTGTGCCTTGTTGATACCGCGCGATATTCTTGTTCGCCGCCAGTTGACGCCGCCGCAGGCACAGATGCGGTGTATGTCGCCGGGTTGGCCCCCTACAAGCGGCACAGTTTGGCCCGCGAGATCCGATCGCTGAGCTTGTTGTATTGGCCGCCAGAACCGGCAGAGGTGATCGCCACCCGGCAGGCCCTGCCACAGGCGATTTTTTCAAACCATGAACTGAACGATGGGGTTTATCGCCTGCTGGAAGGCGCCAACTATTGTGCGGCGCTGGGCCGGGCCAAGGTCGGCTTGTGTCTTTCGGCTGAAGAAGGACCGATGCGCGCCAGCGTGGAATATATGCTGTGCGGACTGCCCGTTGTGTCCACCGAAGCCCGCGGCGGACGGATCGACATGTTGGCGGGCCCTTATCTGAGCGTGGTTGCCGCGGAACCTGCTGCCTTGGCCGATGCCGTGGCGCGCTGGGTGGCAAATCCACCGGATCCGCAGGTGGTGCGGTCGGCCTTGTTGGACCGGATCACAGCCCTGCGCAGCCGTTTGATGGCGCAGGTCCACGACTGGTTGCTTGCCCAAGGCGGTCCGGCGCTTGCGCCAGACGATTTTGCCCGCATGATCACCCCCGGCATCTGGAAAGCACGTCCCGCTGACAAGGTCGTTGCCAAGACGGGCTAAGCGGCGGCACGCATTAGGACTCGGCGCGTGTTTTATTGGCCGGCCCATCGCCCCGTTCGCCGCCGTTCATCCCAAAGTTTATAGGGCGTGAAGCCACCGCATCCGGTCTGCCAGATCGGGCGCGCCAAAAGCCAGCGACCCCATCACAACGGTTTGCGCACCGGCCGCCCGCAGCAGTGGAACGGTCGTATCCCGAATGCCGCCATCGGCCGCCAAAAGGATGCTGCGCCCCGATTGCGCGATCAGGTTGCCCGCCTCGTGCAAGCGGTCGGTCGCGGTGGGGTCCAGACCTTGGCCCTTTACCCCGATGGCGGTTCCCAGAAGGGTCAACATGTCCAACTGTGGCAGCCAAGGCGCCGCTTGGGCCACGGGGGTTTCCACCCGCAAAACCATGCCAGACAAGACACCATGCTCGGCGATCCGCGCCAGCCCTTCGGCGGCATTCGCGTTTTCAGCATGCAAACTGATCAGATCGGCGCCAGCTTCGGCAAACTGGTCAATCTGTGAGCAAAGAACGGCATCTGCCACCATCAGGTGGACATGGATAGGCAAGGCTGTTTGCGCCCGCAGGCGCGCCACCAGATCGGGGAAGAACAGAAGCGCCGGGGCAAAATGCCCATCAGCCACATCAACATGCAGAATATCGGCATGGGGGGTGATGCGATCAAGGTCATCGGCCAGTCGGATCAGATCGGCAGACCACATGGAATATTCGGCCAGAAGCCGCGTGCGGGGCAGGTGGTTGATCCAGTCGGCAGGGGGGCGGGGCATTTCAGATCTCCTGTAAAAAAAGCGACATCGCGGCACACATCGCGGCCAGATGGGCGGGTTTGCCTTGGGCCTTGGGGGGCAAAAGGGCAAACCGCGCCCCTGGGATCATCAGCGCGAGGTCTTGGGCATGCGTCAGCGGGTGGATCTCATCCTCGGTGGTGGCGCATATAAGGGTCGGCAGGGCCAACTGTGCCAGATCTTGCACAGTGATCCCCGGACCATCGGCCGAGATCGCGGTCAACAGGCGTGCTGTGGCGGCCGCCGGCGGGCGATCAAAAAAACCCATGAGTGAGGCAAGATTATCCGGGGCGGTCTGCGCCAGACGCTGGGCGGTCATCCCTTTGGCAAAGGCGGCGCGCGCCTCGGCGGGTGGCAGCCTTTCCAAAAGCGCGCCCACTTCGGCATTGGGGGCCATATTGGCGGGGCCGGCCTTCGTGACCCAAGCGGGGCGCACCAAAATCAAAGCGCGCACAAGGTCTGGTCGTAAAACGGCGATCCGGCATGAAATCGCAGCCCCCATGGAAATACCGCCCAGCACCACAGGCGCGCCCAAAGGTTCGATCATGGCGGCGACATCTTTGGCGAAGCAGTCGATCGAAAGATCTTCGCCCAAGTCCGATGCGCCATGCCCTCGGCACTCTAGCATCTGCCACGACGGACCCGGCAAACCTTGCAGCGCCTCGGCCACCTGACCCGCATTTCCGCCAAGGCCATGCTGGAAGACCAAAGGCGGCCCGGCCGCAGGATCTGTGCCGGGGCGGGAATGGATTGCGAGGCGCAGACCATCGCGGATCATCCAGCCGCTGCGCGTCATAGCGCGGCCAGAGTTTTTGCCAAAAAGCTCGCCACGCTGGGGGCTTCATGGGCATGAAGGCCGTGGGTGACAAGATCGCCGTCAAATCCCGAACTGCGCAATATGCCCAGAAAATGCGGAAAATCGACCACGCCGCGCCCGGCCGTCGCAAATCCGCCCGCCGCATCGCGGTCTTTGGCATGGGCCATCACGATCCAAGGCGCCAACAGATCGACCGCCTGCGACAGCACATCGCGCTGCACGGACAAGGGTGCCACTTCAAACAGGTTCGCCGGATCCAGCACGATCGCCAAAGCGGGGCTTTGCAAGGTATCGATGAGCTGGCGCGCCTGCGCTGCGGTGGCAACGACGTTGGCCAGCTCCGGCTCTATCCCAAGCCGGATCCCCAAAGGTTCGGCCAAAGCGCAGGCCTTGGCCATCTCGTCAAGAAGGTCGCGCCAAGCCTGCGCCGAGCTGTTATCGGGGTGATGACGCCATTGGTCGGCCGCATCGCGCGTTCCGGTGCACAACGTAACCATCGGCGCACCCATCGCGGAGGCGGAGCGCATCAGAACCTCCAACCGCCGCAGCCCGGCCGATCGGATGGCCGGATCGGGGTGGATCATGTTATAGGTCCCCGAGACGGCGGCAAGGGCGATGCCAGTCTGGACACCGGCGCGTTTGACTTCGGCACAGTCGGCGGGCGTTATCGAGTCTGGCATCGCGGCAAGGCCCGAACAGGCCATGTTATACTGAACCGATTGAAATCCTGCCGCTTGGGCTGCCCCCAGCACGCGGGCAGGATCCTGTCCTTCAAAGGTCTTGGCAAAAATCCCCAGCCGCATCACAGCGCCCCGGAAACTTCGGCAAGACGCACCGGTTGCCGCGTGCGTGCCGATTGCGCAATGGCCACCATCGCACGAACCGAGGCGATCCCGTCTTCAAGATCGGCGCCGGTCTGCGGTGTGCCGTTTAAAATCGTGTCGGCAAAGCCTTCCAACTGGCGGCGATAAAAATGGCCATCGGCCCCCAGAACGCGCCGTGTCGATCCATCCGCCTCGTCAAATATATCGACCTCAGAAGACTTGTAATACCAAGGATTATAGGTTTTCCCCAAAATAGAGCCTTGCTCTCCATAGATTTGGAAACCTTCGTGCCAGTCCATGCGCACAGCGACGGTCAGATCCAGATGACCCAGAACGCCATTTGCAAATTCGACATCAACAAACCAGCAGCGCATGCCCGCGCGGTTCAAAAGCCGTGCATCGACCGCCACGATTTCCCCAGCAAAATAGCGCGCCGTGTCAACCAGATGGCTGCCATGAGCCAACATGTAATACCGGTCCAGATCGTCTTTGGGGTTCTGGACCGGCTTGCGCGCCATGGCCGAAGTTACCATCAAGGGCTGCACGGCGTCGGTCATGGCGTATCTGTGGGTATTGTCGCAGTACCAGGCCTTCAGCGCCACCATCTGGCCCATCGGACCGTCGATAAAGGTTTTGGCCGCTTGAAGACCTGCATCATACCGTTTCATGTGCCCGACTTGCAACGTCAGCCCAGATGCCGCAACCGCCGACCGCAGCCGCTCGGCCTCTTCCACGCTGACGGCCAAGGGTTTTTCGCACAGCACGTGCTTTCCCGCCTCAAGCGCCAAAAGGGCCGCGGGCACGTGAAAGGCGTCCGATGTGGCAATGATAACCGCCTCAAGTTCCGGGTCTGCCAGCATTTTGGCATAGTCTTCAAAAGACCGGCGCGGGGCATGCGTGGCCGCCATGCGCTCCCGCAGATCATCGGCGACATCGCAGATCGCATAAAGCTCGGCGTTGCGCGCCTTGGTGCAGGATTCAAAGTGCGCCGCCTGGGCGATGGGGCCGCAGCCCAATACGCCCACACGCAACAAACGAGGGTCTTTTTTGGGCATTCTTTATCCTTTCAAGGCATCAATCTGCAGCAAAGTGGAATTCCCTTCCATAGGCCCCAGTTGGCACACCGCAAGTGCCCCGGCCGCATTGGCACGCCAAAGTGCCTGCGTCAGGGGCTGACCCGCCGCCATCAATGTGACGAA
>CANHLE010000094.1 GCA_947461435.1 Paracoccaceae bacterium
GGCATCACGATGCCAATGTCGGTGATCGCCCATGTCACAGGACCACAGGCGCATCCTTTGTACCTTTGGTTGAAGCAGACCACCGGGTTCGAACCGGAATGGAACTTCAACAAGGTCCTCTTCGACCGTCAGGGTAAGGTCGTGGGCACATGGCGCTCGGGCACCGCACCCATCGGATCGGAGATTGAGACCGAGGTTCAGCGCGTTCTTTCCTGAGAGTGAATAACAGCTAGCTGCCTGCCTCATTTGCTGTGTTAACACAGCATCCGGGTTTGCTGGTGTAAATGAGCGTTTGCGCTAAGGGCCCAAAGAGAGCGCATGAAGGCCGGCAAGCGTTTGGATGCCGCACAGCATGTATTTCTGTCCGGCCACGCCCAACGCCCTGTTTTTGGCACCGTTCGCTATGTTAACACAGCAAGTTATTTTGCTGGTGTAACACTGGATCGTCGGACGCTCAGGCAGCCAACCTGCCGCGTGACATGGTTGCAAATGTCTGAATTTTGCCAAACTCGTGCGCCAAATCCACACCCTGCAACTCCTCCAGAAAATCATCCTCTGGAAAATCCAGAGCCACAATTTCTGACCTGATCAGGATCGCATCAAATTGGATTTCCGCGCCCTTGACGGTCAAAGTCATCGAAATTCTGTGCGTAGGGATCCAAAGATCACCGGGCCAAGTCATTTCGTAGGATGTGGCATGCTTGGCCCTTAAGCCATCTTAGATTTTGTTTAACCTGTTTGGCACGTCTTTGCTCACGCCCCACTCACCGCCAGCACTGACCTGTACCCAACTCTGCAGGCCCAAGTAATTATTCTTTTTTGGCTGCCGATAAGCCGTCAAAGCACTGTCAAAGTCAGCAAGCTGGTCAGTTTTCATCGTGGCCCTTTCACTAGGTCGTGAGAAGCGAGTTCAATGCTCCACAGGTAGATAAACTGCTTGTATTATTGGGGGTTTAAACATCCGCACCATCCAAACTTTGCGAATCTGCCCTGCTTCTCGGCAATTTATACCATCGGTCCGTGGTGACCCGAGCCCCAAGTATCCTCCATTCTTGGCAGGGTCCTTGGGTTGACGTGATGGCCTTAAGCTTCCAGTAGGTTCACGCTCATTTTCTTTGAAAATTCAATTGGTGTTTGGTTGCGCAAGGCTGAGTGGGGCCGGTGTCAGTTGTGAGGCGAAGGTTGGCAATGGAAATCCCCGCATCATGCTCCTTTTAAATGCCAATGATCTGCTCTTCGGTAATCCAGCTGCGGTTAACTTCTGGTCTTTTCACTTCGGTCATCATTGCGCAGCGTTTCGCCTTGGATCTTCACGTCCAGTTACCGGATCGACCACTCATCACCAACTTAGCGCATTTTTGGAGATTGATGCCGCCTTCTAAAATCGATCAACTGTGAGAATGCTTTCATCGTCTTGCAGTCCCAGGTGTTCGGCAAGGCGCGCGCGAGCTCGGTTCACCCTGCTTTTCACGGTCCCCAGAGCGCAACCGATGGTCACTGCTGCTTCTTCATATGAAAACCCCAAAACACCGACCAAGATCAAAACCTCACGCTGTTCGTCGATCAGCGTCTCAAAGGCCCTATGAAAATCACGCATTGCCAGATGGCCATCGTGGTCTGGTTTCTGCGACAACCTGGCCGCATACACACCGTCGCTGTCTTGCACGTCGCGCCGATGTTTACGCAGGTCCGAATAGAACACGTTTCGCAAGATGGTGAACAGCCAGGCGCGGAGAATGGTGCCCGGGACGAAGCTTTCGAAACTTGACCACGCTCTCAGGATTGTCTCCTGCACAAGGTCGTCGGCAGCACTTTTGTTCCGGGTCAGACTTATCGCAAACGCGCGCAGTGCCGGCAGATGGATGATCAGTTCGTCGCGAGGATCGACGCCCGTCACTGTGACTTATCCTTTTCACGCAGCTGCTTCAAAAGCTCCTGCAGGTGATCCGGGATTTCTTCTTTCAGCGCCGGCGCATAGATACGTCGCAGGTTTTCGTCGATCTGTTTGGCGACGCTGGACGGTATTGTTTGGGAACTGCTGGGTTTGCGGTGCATTGTGGGGGTCATCGCTCATGAAAAAAAAACTAGCAAGATAGCGGAACAAAACTCACGATCGACCGTTTAGTTCCGTAAGTTCGAAAATAAAAGGGACACAGCATGACGGGCGGCAACAACTTCGCGACCAGGGAAATGGATCGTTCACAAGCCATTGCCGCAAATCTACCGTTTCTGCGACGCTATGCGCGGGCATTGACCGGCAACCAGACGACCGGCGACCGCTATGCTGCAGCGACGCTTGAGGCCATACTGGCCAATCAGAACGCCTATCACACGAACATAAGCCCGAAGGCAGCCTTGTTTCGGACATTTCATGTGATCTGGTCGAGCGCGGGTGCACCGATTGCCGATGACGACAGCAATTTCTTGGAGCGCCGCGCGCAGCAGCACCTGAGCGGTCTGACCAAGGACAGCCGTGAGGCCCTTCTGCTACACACAATCGAAGGATTTGGCCTGCACGAACTTGGCGAGGTGCTGCAAACTTCGGCTGCGCTGGCACATGAACTGGTGCAGCAAGCCATGACTGAAATGGAGAAATCTATGCGCGGCTCGGTCATGATCATCGAGGATGAAGCGCTCATTGCGTTGGACATCGAAAACATCGTAACGGCCATGGGACACCGCGTTACCGGCATCGCACGGACACATTCCGAGGCCATCAAGCTGGGCGCCAGGGAACGGCCGGACCTGATCCTTGCCGACATCAGACTGGAGGACAACTCGTCTGGCATAGATGCTGTCCATGATCTGTTGGCAACACTTGGGGATGTGCCTGTAATCTTTATCACAGGATCTCCGGACCTGCTTTTGACGGGCGAAAGATCAGAGCCCGCTTTCCTGATCGGCAAGCCCTACACAGAAGAACAGGTCCGTTCCGCAGTCAGTCAAGCGATGTTCTTTGCCTCTACTGAAACGTTGAAATCGATGGCATAATAGGGGCAGGACGCTTCTATTTGAAATCCCAACGTCAGCGATCTCGCAGGAGCGTATCCGCTAAAGGGCAGATTCGTTTATGTATTGGCCTAAGGCCGTGCAAGGCCGAAACAACCCTAGCTTATTGACGAAGTTTGACCTATTGTGGTTCAGAATAATTGGATCGTTTTTTGGCCCATACTTTTGACAGCGTTCTTGCAAACGATCTGATCAAAGTTTTGCATCGCAACGATTCCCGAGGGGTTTTCGTCATCCAGGTCGGTGAAATTTGCACTCAGATTGAAATAACCCTCAGCCGATACATGGACTGTGATAGAACCACTTTTTGGCTAACCCACGCCATCAAGTCGCCGATCCAATCCTTTGCCTCTCGTGCAAGATATCTAGAGGCAGACTATCCCGCCTCTGCGCTGTTTTATGCCGTTTCGAATTTTACTGATTGGTACCGCGATGCGGTCGAGCAGGGCCACCAGCCTTCAGATGACTGGCTGGAAGACTATTGAAAGGCTGATCTAGGTTCGGGTGGACAAAAGCGTCTGATGGATGCGACTGGGCATGCTTTTCCAGCGGCAAACAACAAGGTTGAGCATCAGAGTGAGGAACCCACCGGCTCTTTCGTGTGCACGAAGAACAATCATGCCAGCATTGCTTTTGGCGCCTAATGGCCGTCGATCTCCGACCGTGTTTCGTCAACGGATGGAGTAAGGTCGCCGTGCAAGATCAGAGCCGTTGTATTGTCAGGCCCACACGCTCATACCCAGCACGACGAGAAATCCGATTTTTCGCACGCCTGCGTGATATCGAATTTCCACATGCTCAAATTGGTGAACCTAACGGTATGGCATGAACGAGGAAAATGACCCACCTCAAGGTGATCTTCCCCCAGCCGCAGAACAGTTTCGAGCGAAAGTGCAGGCAGCATTAAATGCCCATATGTGACTGGTCGTGGGCATTTGCGCGTCGGCTGGTGGAACTGAGGCGCATGTCCAGTTCTTTGACGCGTTGCCCGAAGACATCCGGTCTGCCTTCGTGGTGGTTTTGCGCCCCAGAGCCCTCGTTTTGCTGAACGAGCTGGTCGAAGCTCGGGCGAAGACTGTTTGGCTCTTAGATCCCGGCGACCGCGGGCTCAGTTGCGCGCAAAGCTGGAGGCTAATTATCATAACCATCTCAGAACCGAAAAGTTCCCCCGCCTAAAAAATAGTGGTCGCACCGGGCATATAATCGGCGCCAGAACGTGAAAAACTTATCAAGATCAATTTTCTGCGGAACATTTCTTAATGGTGCGCATTAGTGCCGTGAAAATCAGTGACGAAGCGCTGGGTTAAAGGGGCTAAAAATGATTGAAAAAAGAAGTCCATTTTCCCGGAAGCTTGGCACCTTCATCGACCTGTCTGAAGCCGAGCTGAACATCCTGACAAGCCTGCATGGTCGGCGGAAATCCTACACTGCCAGGGCCGAAATGGTGTATCAGGGCCAACTTGACCAACAAGCCTTTGTATTGGCGGAAGGCTGGGCCTGCTCTTACCGTCTGCTCCAAAGCGGGGAGCGGCAGATTGTCGATTTCCAAATTCCGGGTGATTTTCTGGGGCTTCGGTCAGTTCTGTTCCATTTGGCTGGCCAATGCATCGAGCCAATTACAGAGGTTCAAGCTTCCCTGTTCAACGCCAACGATCTGATGGACGTTTTTACGCGCAACCCTCGCTTGGGTAGGGCGGTCCTGTGGGCTGCATCGCGAGATGACTCTATGGTGATCGAACATTTGGTCGGCATGGGACGGCGTAATGCCGTTGAGCGGACAGCGCATCTGTTGCTCGAATTGGGCGCGCGGCTAATGCTTGTTGGCCGTGGCACCAAAGCGGGCTACGATTGCCCTCTGTCTCAATACCAGTTAGCCGATGTGCTGGGTCTGAGTGCGGTTCACGTCAACCGCGTGTTGCGCGAACTGCGCGAGGAGAAACTGGTAACGTTTCGCAGCGGTCGGGTCGATATCACCAACTACGATGGTCTGATCACCCTCGCGAATTTTGATCACGACTATCTCGATCACTATAGGCCATTTACCAAACAAGCTCATTTGCTTGACCGCTACACGAGCTGAACTGCTCCGGGTGGACCATCTTGGCACATTGATTCCGTCTGGGGGTGGTTCCTTTATCATATTTGCTGCCAACCCGGATCAGCGTCGCCCGAAAAACGTATCTTTGCGACGAAGAGGACGCTTCGTCGTCAGGCGAGAATGGCTGACGGAAGATAAAGCAAATATTTCGTCATTCTCTGGGAACCTTTTCGAGAGTTGGGTGTTAAGTTTCGCTGACAAAAAAAATAGCGAGGGGATTGACGAATTTGAATGAGCTTGCAGCGCCCGAGGCGGGCTCAAAAATTGGTGTAGTCCCTTCATTGCATGGCAGACTTCAAGACGCGACGGCTGCCGTGCATGAACGCATGCACGATCACGATGGCTTTCGTGCGATCAAAGAGGGGGCAATCGACAAATCCTCTTACGCGCAGCTTCTGTGTAGGCTGTATGGTTTCTACAGACCATTTGAACGGGCGACCGGTTTAGCCGACGTGCGCAGCCAACGGTTGGGGCAAGATTTGGATGCATTGGGTCTGGAAGCAACCGTCCGTGAAAAAATACTGAACTGCACTGACATCCCACGCTTGCAAACCGGACACCGACGCCTGGGCGCGCTTTATGTTGTTGCGGGCTCGGCCCTTGGTGGTCGCCAGCTGGCGCGCGGCCTTGATCACCTTTTTCCGTCGGACCAAACCGCAGGCCGCCGGTTCTTTTTGGGTGACGGCGCGCAAACCGGTGCGGTTTGGCGCAAGTATTTGGCGCAGCTTGCGGCCGTTCCGTCTGGTTCAGGCGCCTTCACAGAAATTATTGACGCAGCGGTGGACACATTTGCCGTATTTGAACGGTGGGCATCAGGTTGGAAAGACACACCGCATGGCTGAAGACATCGCAAAGCAAGCCGATCTGACCAACTGCGATCGCGAGCCGATCCATATTCCGGGGGCGATCCTGCCGCATGGCGTGCTTATTGTCCTTGATCCGGAAACGTTCGAGGTCCTTCAGGTGGCGGGAGATACCAAAGCCATGTTGGACATGGATCACGGTGATATGCTTGGACGGTCACTGGCGACAATGTTGCAGCCCAGTCAGATAGAGATGTTGCGCCGTTTCATCAACCTTTACGACTTGTCAAAGCCGCGGCATTTGCTGGACCCTTTGCTGCGCTTTATTCCGGATCAGGCGCTGGACGTCAGTATCCACCGAATTGACGGTGTTTTGGTGCTGGAGGCAGAGATCGCGGATTTGACCGACCGCTTTGCAGCTGATCCGCTTTCGGGTGTACAGGAAATGGTTAAAGGCTTTGACGCGCCCGGGACGCTGCAAGAACTGTGCCAACTGGCGTCGGATCGTGTGCGGGCGGTGGTGGGTTATGACCGGGTGCTTGTGTACCGGTTTATGCAGGACGAATCCGGTTGGGTAATTGCCGAAAGCCGGGAGCCGCATCTGGAGCCGTTTTTGGACTTGCATTATCCGGCGGCAGATATCCCCAAACAGGCGCGCACGCTTTATGTCAAGAATTGGTTCCGTTTGATAGCTCAGGTCAACTATACGCCCGCCCGTCTGTCACCACAGAACAATCCCCTCACGGGCAAACCGCTGGACATGAGTCAAGCCATCCTGCGGGACGTATCGCCGATCCACCGCGAATACATGCGAAACATGGGGCTTGAGGCATCCATGTCAATCTCCATTATCCGTGAGGGCAAGCTTTGGGGTCTGATCGTATGCCACAACTACAGCCCGCGCATATTGCCACGCCATCTGCGCGCGGTTTGCGAATTATTTGGATCAATGTTTTCGCTTCAATTAGAGGCGCGTGACAAGGGTGAGCAGTTCGAACAGCGCTTGGCAAGCCGAATGGTTTTGCAAAACCTGATTTTGAACCTTGCCACGGCAGATGATTATGCCGACGGTCTGACCAAACAATCGCCAAACCTGCTGGATTATATCGTCACAGGAAGCTCGGTTGCTGACGGCACTAGCAAAGGTGGCGTTGCGGTCAGTATAAGGGGAACACTGACTTTTTTGGGTGTAACGCCGTCCAAGACGCAGATTGCGGCACTGGTGGATTGGATGAATGACAATCTAGACCGGTTGCAACAGGGTGACGGTGTCTATTCCACGGATCGGCTGGGTGAGGTTTGGCTCGAAGCCGTCTCCTTTGCTAGTGTCGCATCCGGCGTCCTTTTCATTTCAATAACGGATGTGCCTTCCGACTTTATCATCTGGTTCCGACCTGAACTAATCGGCATTACGAACTGGGCCGGGCAACATGATAAGATCATCAAATCCGACCAGTATGGGAACCATCTTAGCCCGCGAAAATCCTTCGAGGTTTGGAAAGAAACTGTTAGAGGGCGATGCCTACCATGGGCACCGTCCGATATAGATGCGGCCTACGATTTGCGAATATCTTTGCTAAATGTTGTGTTACGGCGTATCGACGCGATGGCAAATGAACGCAAACACGCATTGGAACGTGACCAGTTGCTGATGGCGGAATTGGATCACCGGGTTAAAAATACCATTGCAAACATTCAAGCGCTTGTCAGACAAACGAGCAGAAGTGCTGAAAGCGTAACCAGCTTTGTTACCGGTCTTGAAGGGCGGATACGCTCGATGGCCAAGGCCCATAGCCTGCTATCGCAAAGCCGATGGGAAAGCGTATCATTGACGCGACTGATCCATGAAGAACTCGACGCGTATGGTGCTAGTGGAACACTCCTTAACCTAAATGGTGACGACCTGCTGCTGACGCCCAAATCAGCGCTGTCGCTATCCTTGGCGATCCATGAATTAGCAACAAATGCGGCAAAATATGGATCTCTTTCGATTTCTGGCGGTAGCGTTTCCATTGACTGGCAAGTGGTAGAAAGTGGGCTAGATCTCTGTTGGACCGAGGTCGGTGGGCCGCCAGTATCAATTCCCAGTGTTGTAGGGTTCGGTACAACGCTGATAGAAAAGGCGTTGGCTATGGAAACAGGCGGGAAATCAAAAATCGAGTATGTGCGCGATGGCGTCGTTTGCAAAATATCTCTTCCAGAGGCTGCTCTGTCGAAGACGAGAGCTGCTGTCCGAGGCGAGTTAGATAGCCTGCCCAAAAATCACGACGTGTTGGAACCCTTGAAAGAAGATTTTCGCATCTTGGTCGTTGAAGATTCGTTTCTTGTCGTCACTTCGATCGAAGAGTTATTTAACGAACTTGGTTGGACGATATTGGGCCCGGCATCGCGCAAAGATGTGGCACTGAAACTTGCGCGGTTCGAAAGATTTGATGCCGCTTTGCTGGACATAAACCTGAATGGAGAAATGTCATGGGACATAGCTGCCGTGCTTCAAGAGCGCGGCATTCCATTTGTGTTCAGCACCGGGTATGACAGTTCAAAGATCTTGCCCGATTTTCTGGTGGGAAGCGTCGTTTTGGGTAAGCCATTGCTAGAGGATGAATTGGCACGCGAACTGCGGAAATGCATTGGTGTGATGCGCACCCAGGCGGTGATTACGTAAGTTATTTTGATTTAGGAAAAGGCATGGAAGTTCTTCAGCCGGATCTAGGCTCAGAACTCATTGATCATATCCAAAAGATGACGATGGCTGCTATTGCGATTGCGGACATGAAGGTGTGGGCGCATCGGTCGTAGCGGGTGTGAATGCGGCGCCAATCCTTGAGTTTGCCGAACATGTTCTCGATTTTGGGGCGCTTGCGGTAGAGCGCCTTGTCATGGGGTATCTTGATTTTCCTGTTTGATTTCGATGGGATGCAGGCTTCATATTCGCGGTCTGCAAGGGCTTCCCAGAACCAGTCGGCATCATTGCCCTTATCCGCCAGGAGTGCCTTCGCCGGGGGCAGCGTCGAGATCAAGGCCGCCACTCCGATATAGTCGCTGACCTGGCCTGCCGTCAAAAACAGGGTGCGGGGCCGACCTTCGCTGTCGCAGACCGCGTGCAGTTTCGAGTTCAACCCGCCTTTCGTGCGTCCGATATACCGGGGAAGAGCCCCTTTTTGAGCAGACTGGCCGCCGTCCGGTGCGCCTTCAGATGTGTCGCGTCGATCATGATTTCCTCCGTGTCGCCACCGCCCTTGGCAAGCTCGACGAAGATGTGCCCGAACACGCCCATCTCGCTCCAGCGGATGAAACGGTTGTAGATTGTCTTGTGCGGCCCGTAGCTTGCCGGCACGTCGCGCCATCGCAGGCCATTGCGGATCACAAAGATGATGCCACTGATCACCCTGCGGTCATAGACACGCGGCATCCCGTGCGACAGCGGAAAGAACGGCGAAATCCGCTCCATCTGGGCTTCAGAAAGCAGGATCATTTCGGTCATGGCTGCTCCCCCTTGGTGCCGCCAGGGAATCAGTGAGTTGACGGACCGGCAAGCAGATTAATGGGTCCTGAGCCTATTTAGCGGTAGAGTACAAGGATTGCTGAACTGATAAAAAATGTGAGAACGAATGCCACAAACATCATCTTGTCCGCCCTCCAAATACCTACCTCAGAACCATCAGGCATTCCGCTAAGCTTAATGCGGGAGTATATAACCCTAATCAACCCCGCGATGATAAGGGTGTATGCTAAAACATATATCTTGTCCATGAGCACCAGATAACCGACATCGGGGAGCATGTCGGAGTAACTCTTTGCAGGAAAACTGTCGTTAGTAATGCGCCTACAATGAGAGCGGATCGAGCATCGAAATCTCCCGAAGGTAGAACCAACGCGGTGAGTCCAGCAAGGACAATGAAAGCAAGCGGAAGCATTAGCTTCCAATAGAAAATAGCAGTCGGCCGCTCGATCACGAGAGCGAAGGTAGCCTTTGAGTACATGAGTGATGGATCATCGACCCCGAAAGTTGAATCATATGAATTAGAGTCAACTGTCGTTTTCAGTTCTATTATATTCCAACCGGGAATAGATAATTTTCTATCATATGAAGTCTCCGGCGCTATTTTATATATCAAATCATTGGTGCCGTAAACGTAGTCTTCTAGTTTGATACTTATGTCGTGTGTGTCGAATGGATAATTATAAAACGAAGACGGATCAGTGAAGCGACCCTCGACCTTAATGATCTTATACTTAGAGCCATCTGGAAGATTATCTGGAACGCTGTCGCTATTATCGATTGAAGCACCTGATTTATCTATCATGTTGGTGAATTCAAGCGTTTGGGTCGGATCAATATTCCCCTTCCACTTGAACCAAAGATACATATCCATCAGATATGAGCTTGCTCCATGGTCCAAGTCATAAACAGACAAAAGGTAGACGCCAACCTCGACGACCTCTGGAACCTTTATTGAAGTGGATGTGGGAGCGGGAGAGATCGGGTCATCTGTTTCTGCGTGAGCCGATGATGATCCGATGAGTATAAGTAAAAATACGAAAATTCTGAATATTGCAACCACGACTTACCTGCCCTAGATTTTTTCTTGTGTGTTACAAGAAAGTAATTTCTGAGCTTGTCAAGAGGAACTGCCGCGTAGTAATATCCCTGTCTTTTTAACGGGGTGCATCTGTAGAATTTACACGGCCATTTTCAGTTTCATGGCGGGTGTCATACATCCTATGCCAATGTTGGGGCGGTCGTTGTTATAAGTCCACAACCATTGTGTGGCCTGATTATGTGCCTCTTCGATGCCTTCGATGATGTATTGATCCGGCCACTCATGCCGGACCGTCCGGCTGCAGCGCGCGGCAGCTTCACCTTCACGGCACAACTGTCGCCAGGTTTTGCGAACCCCATAGACCTGTCAGTTATCATTCCAGACTTTCGTTATTTTGGGTCGCAAGGCCAAATCCCTCTGCTTTCGTGCGGAAGCTTTGGCAGGATCGGCACGCACAGCGACACAGGCATAGTAAGTAGATGGGGCAATCGGCAGCACCCTGCAGATCGACTCGACCCCATGCACCACGCGATGATCATCAATAAAGCCGATCATGGCTTGAACGGGCGGTCGAGTTCCGCCTGAGCAAAATAAGCAGACGACTTGCGCAGGATCTCGTTTGCCTGCCGAAGCTGGCGCACCTCGCGTTCCAACTCTTTGATCTTGTCACGCTCGGCGCTGGTGGCACCTTCTCGCGCCTCGCTGTTACGTTCCGCCTGCCGAACCCAGACCCGCAGCGTCTCCGGGATACAGCCAATCTTTGGGGCAAACGCGACAACGGCCGCAGACTGCGTTTCATAGGAGCCTTGATGCTCCAGCACCAGGCGAACGGCACGCGCACGCATCTCAGGTGAATAGCGATTTGATGTCTTGCTCTTTTCCATAGCCCTCATCCTTAGTCAGGTTGAAGGTCTCCGGCAAACCCGGAGCGGTTCAGTTCCGCTTCAAGGCAAGCTCAGCAGTCGCCAAAACGAAAAGGGAGGCCACGCATGTCTTGACCCAAGCATAATCCCCAGAACATAACCTTCAGACGGGTCACTTCTCGATGAAGAACCCGGGTCACTTCTCACTGGAAATCAACATCTAGTGACAGTAAAGCTTTCGAACACGTTGTGATAAATCACAGATTTTTGGGTGGCTGCAGAGATGGTCTTGCTGGCCGCTGGCTCGAATGCGACGGGATCGGCATCTGCGCCAACAGCAATCACACCCTTTTGGCTGTAAACGTTAATGATCCGCGCGATGTTCGTCGAGGTGACTGCCACAAATTCGTTCATCTTGATGCGCCCGGTCGCTGCATCATGTCTCCAAAATAGCCAAAGCCCGTCTTCCAGACCCTCTGTTCCATTCGGGATCTGGGTAAAATCGCCACGCCCCATTTGCTGTTGCTAGGGGGTAAAGGCGCAAAGGCCGTTCGCCATCACCATAGCCCGTCGACGGCGCTCGCTGTTGGCCTTGCGTCGCTATGATGATCCATGAACGTTGCAATTAGTTCACAGACCCGATCAACCTCGGCGAAGGTCAGACCTGGAAAGATCGGCAGGCTCAGCACCGACTTCGCCCAGTTTTCTGCGATCGGACACGGTGAAGGCGCCGTCCAAGGACCCGCAAGCTGATGCAGAGCGCTTTCCCAATGGAGTTTGGTCCCGATGCCCCGCGCCGCAAGAAAGGCTTTCAGCGCATCCCGGTCGGGCGTCCGAATGCAAAAGAGATGCTCAAACGATGGGCCGGAAAGACACAGATTCAACGGTTCCAGAAGACGCCGATATGCAGCCCCAAGTGCCTTTCGTTCGTCCAGCCAACGCGGAAGGTGGCGTAGCTTGACGCGCAGGACCGCGGCCTGAATCTCGTCAACACGGGACGTCAGTTGGCGGCTGTCATAGAGCTGGTCGTCGCGACCGCACATATTGCGGATCTCGCGCGCCAAATCTGCGTCATTCGTTGTGACGGCACCTGCATCGCCTAACGCCCCAAGTGTCTTGGTCGGATAGAAGCTCCAAGCTGCCGCCGCACCTAGAGGCGGGCGCCAGCCATGGGCGTGTGCCGCGTCATAAAGGGCAGCATTCGTCGCAGACGGCGGGGGCGTGCGGCCAAAAAGCAGCACCGGCACATCTTGTTCCGACGGGGCCGCAATCCACCCGTCTTCGTCCACCTCAGCTATGATCACTTCAGCTCCTCCGCGATGCAGGCCGATGCCGGTGAGCGGAAGGGTGTTCGAAGGGATAACTGCCTTTCTTATCCCCAAAGCCATTACCGCAAGCGAAAGTGCATCGGTGCCACTGGCGCAGCATACCGCCGCAGTTTGCCCACAAAAGGCCGCCCATTCCTCTTCAAAGGCAGCCGTTTCGGGCCCCCGCAGGTAGAACGATCTATCGAGGCAAGCTGCCATCGCGTGTTCAACGTCCGCACGGATCGGATTCATCGCACGTGTCAGGTCGATGAAGGGAATAACCGTCATGGCCTTCGCACCACTGCGATTCCGGGAACCGGAGGGTCGATGACGGTCGAAGTCCATCCCGTCGGCAACTGTCCTAAGAACCATGAAACGCCCGTTTCCTCTTGCCATCCGGAAACGAGGTTAAGATTTGCATTGCTTATCAGCATCATGCCTCCGCGCGCCAAAGCTCCGATCAACACGTCCGAATAGCCTTTCCAATCCCTTACAGTGTTTCCATGTATATCGACCACAATGAGATCAAATGAGTTCTGAGAGCCGGAAAGATA
>CANHLE010000095.1 GCA_947461435.1 Paracoccaceae bacterium
GAGGGGTTTTGGGCTTGGGCATTGGGGGCTTTCTCAGGGTCGGGGTTTGGGCATTCGCCATGATTTTCTGGGCAACACGCGATTGCAGGCGCCACAGGTAACGGTCGTGGATCCCGCGTTTTTGCAGATGGGACACGGTGTTCAGCAGATATTCGGCCATGGTGCCGCGATCACCTGCCGCGGTGGACAGGCTGGTGATCACCTGATCTTCGCAGGCCCCCCGGGCATAGGCTGCTGCCCGGCGGTCAATGGGAAACAACAGCGCGGTCACCGGGCCGTCATCGGTTTGAACCTTTGACCAGCGCGGGGCATAGGCGGCCGGGCGCAGGGGCATTTCACGCCGCAAAAGGGCGATGAGATCTTGCCGGACCCGGTTGGGCTGTACCTTGTAGGCCACGCCGCGGCATGAACCGCCGCGATCAAGCGCCAACATCAGCCCCGGCCGATCCGGGCAACCGCGAAAGATGGTGATGGGACCGAGGCAGAATTTGCGGTGCCATCCATGCAGGTGGGCGATGCGGTCTTCGGCGGGCGGAAACTCGGGGTTCCAGATCAGCGAGCCATAGGCGAAAATCCAGACATCCCGGGGTCCTTTGGCCAAAAGAGCGTCGAGCAGGTGGCCAAGATCTTCGTCGGTTGACACCTCACCCGCCAATTCGAAGGGCTGCGGCGGGCCCAGATAGGGCGGGATCTGCGCCAGATGGGCGGCAGTCAGGCAAAGAGGGCGAGGCATGGGCCAGATCCAGACGGCGCAAAGGGACAACGGGCAGGCATGACGGGGTTCTAAAAGAGTTTTTGGCCAACGGACAGGGGCAAAACCATGCCCGATTGCACAGAGTTGCTGGAAGTTCGCGCGCAAAGCGGGTAGGACAGCGGCTGCCTTTCCCGATCAGATGCCAGAGCCTTGCCCCAAAACCCCATGCCCCGCGCCAATGCTGCCCTGGCCCACCGCCTGTCCGTTGCCCCGATGATGGACTGGACGGATCGGCATTGCCGGGTGTTTCACCGCATGATGACGCGTCATGCGATGCTGTACAGTGAAATGGTGACTTCGGCCGCAGTGCTGCATGGGCCGAAGGAACGGCTTTTGGGGTTCTCGGCGGTGGAGCATCCGGTGGCTTTGCAGTTGGGCGGATCTGACCCACGCGATCTGGCAGCTGCGACCGCGATTGCGCGCGATTGGGGTTATGACGAGATCAATTTGAACTGTGGCTGCCCGTCGGACCGGGTGCAGTCGGGGTGTTTCGGGGCGGTGTTGATGGAGCGTCCGGCCTTGGTGGCGCAATGCGTGGCGGCGATGCAGGCCGAAACCGATGTGCCGGTGACAGTGAAATGCCGGATCGGGGTGGATGATCAAGATCCGGAGGTGGTGCTGCCGGTTTTCATCGAGCACCTTGCGCAGGTGGGGGTGCGCCATGTGGTGATCCATGCCCGCAAGGCCTGGTTGAAAGGGCTGAGCCCCAAGGAAAACCGCGAGATTCCGCCTTTGGATCATGACCTTGTGCTTCGCATGAAAGCGCGGTTTCCAGAGTTGACGATTTGCCTGAATGGCGGGATCGGCACCTTGGCGCAGGCCCGGGATTTGATCGCGCAAGGAGTGGACGGGGTGATGATCGGGCGGGTGGCCTATCATGATCCGGCGGCGGTGCTGATCGGGGCCGATGCCTTGTGGGGGGATGATCATGCCCCTTCGGTCTTTGAGGTTGCCGATCTGATGCGGCCCTATATCGCGGCCCATCTGGCCGAGGGCGGGCGGATGCACCAGATCACCCGCCATATGCTGGGCTTGTTTGCCGGGCGGTCCGGGGCGAGGATCTGGCGGCGCAGGCTGTCAGAAGGCACCAATCGGCCCGGCCTTGGGCTGGAAATTTACGATGCGGCGCTGGCCGAGGTGTCACGCGCGGCGGCGGCGGCGGCCTGACGTTTGGGGGCGGCGAAGGCCAAGGCCAGACCGGCCCAGGCACACAGCGCGATCATGCCGACCATGGGGGCGGGGCTGCCGTCCAGCCAAGGGCCGACCAATGCCACAAGGGCGCCGCCAAAGATCATCTGGAACGTGCCGCCAAGGGAAGAGGCGAGGCCGGCAATCTCTCCGTGATCGTCAAGCGCCATGACCATCGAGGTGGGAATGATCAGGCCAAGGCCCATATTGCCCAAGGCCAGCAGCCCGATCAGCCCCCAAAGGCCGGCCAGATTG
Organism: Paracoccaceae bacterium; assembly: GCA_947461435.1. GTDB lineage: Bacteria > Pseudomonadota > Alphaproteobacteria > Rhodobacterales > Rhodobacteraceae > CAIYZT01. The sequence continues at coordinate 2,198 of CANHLE010000095.1, forward strand.
CCCAAGGTCAAGGCAAACAGCACAGTGGCGGCCAAGGCAAAAAGCACGGCCGCGCCGCGCATCACGGCCATGGCCCCGAACCGGGTACCCAAAGGCCCCGCCAATTGGCCAGCGCCGATGAAGGCCACCGCATTGACCGCAAAGGCAAGCGAAAATTGGGTGGGGGTCAGACCGAAGCTTTGAACATAGACAAAGGGGGCCGCCGCCAGAAACACAAAGAAGCTGGACATGCCGGCTGTGCCCAAAAGGGTCAGGGTGACAAAGCCCCGATCGCGCAGCAAGACCTTTGCCCCTTTGTAAAACTGACCGAGCGAGGCTTTTTGGCGCTGCTGGGGGGGGAGGGTTTCGGCTTGGGCGAAGTGAAGCAAGGTCAGGCTCATCAAGGTCGTCAGCAGCAGGGAGACAAAGACGGATCGCCAGCCAGCGATGGCCATCAGCGCCGATCCGGTCAGGGGGGCCAGCATGGGCGAGACGGAAAACACCAGCATGATCAAGGCCATCAGACGCGTCGCCTCGTCCCCGGTCGACATGTCGCGGATGATGGCGCGGGGGATCACCATAATGGCCGCGCCGCCGAGGCCCTGAACGAAACGCCCGAGGGTCAAGGTTTCAACGCTTTGGGCTGCAATGCAGATTCCCGAGCCCAAGGCAAAAATCGCCAGCGCCACGTAGAGCGGCGGTTTGCGGCCCGATTGATCGGCCCAAGGGCCATAAACCATCTGGGCGAGTCCAAACGCGGCCAGATAGACGGTGATTGTGCCCTGCATGGCCTGCGCGCTGGTGCCCAGATCGGCGGCGATTCCGGGCATGGCCGGAAGGTACATGTCCATGGCGAAGGGGCCGATCATGGACAAAAGGCCCAGCACGAGGGCCGGTTTCATCAAGGAGGTTGCCATGCAGGGCCCTTTCGGATTGGTTGCCTATCATGCTAACTATTTTAGCGGGCGGGCGCAAGGGCGCGCCCTTGCCCTTGGGCGGCAGTTCCGGCACCAAGGCGGCGCGTCTTGGATTGCCGAGGATATGATGCCGGATATGTGCTGTCTTTTCGATACGTGTGCCTGCGCGGTGCCACACCGCCGAGGCGGTCCGTTCCTGCCGGGCAAGGGGACAGGATTTTGGAGGGCAGGATGTTAGGCGTCAAGGGATGGCGCCGCATTGGGCCGCATCCGGAACTTGCTGCTTGGGCGCAAGCGGCGCATCCTTTGGCCGTGAGCGCGTTGGCAAATACCGATCAGGCGCTGCGCTGCGGGGGAACCTGGGCTGTGGGACTGGATCTGTTGCCCAATGCGCCCGATGGCGGCATCGCGCAGGTGCCGCTTGCCTGGGATGTTTTGGGTCTTGCGCCCGAACCTTTGCACCGCGCGCAGCTGTCAACGATCTTTCCGGGGTACCCAATGCCCTCTGCCGAAGAAACCGCCGCTGCGCTGGCCTTTCGGCGGAACCGGGACGGCGCGCATCTGGACGGGCTGCTGCCTGTGGGGCCAGATCGGCGGCGCATGATCAAAGAGCCGCATGGCTGGATTTTGGGCCTGCCCTTGAACCAATGCGGCGCGGGGGCCTCTCCGTTGGTGGTGTGGGAGGGCAGCCAGGAGATCATGCGTGCGGCGCTGACCGAGGTCTTGGCGGGCCACCCAGCGCCGCTGTGGGGCGAGGTTGACGTGACCGACGCCTACGGCGCCGCCCGCAAGCGGGTGTTCGAGACCTGCGCCCGGGTGGAGGTTGATGCCGCCCCGGGCGAGGCGCTGCTGCTTCACCGATTGCTGCTGCACGGGGTTGCGCCTTGGGCGGCGGGCGCAACGGCCCCGCCAGAGGGCCGGATGATCGCCTATTTCCGCCCCGTGAAGCCAAGCGTTCGCGACTGGCTGGGTGCGCCTTAACTGCCTTGAAGGCGGGACTGGCGGCCACCGCGCCGTTTGGTCAATTGGCCGGCGCGGGTGGGAAGTGCGGCCATGACCGCGCGGCGTTCATCGCCCGACAGACGCGACCACGCGCTGATTTCATCGATGGTGCGAAAACACCCGACACAGGTGCGACTTTCTGGGTGAATCACACAGAGCTTGACGCAGGGGCTTTCGATTTCTTCCCGCTTCCAGATCTCGTCGGTCAAGGTGTCTCTCCAAGATGCGCCAGACGATCCAGCGCTCCTTGTAAGATATAACCCGCGGCCACTTGATCAATGACCTCTTTGCGACGTTTTCGTGATGCATCCGCCTCGAGCAGGGCGCGGGTCGCGGCGACGGTGGACAAACGTTCATCCCAGTAGAAGATCGGAAGGTCGGTCAGGCGCGTCAGATTGCGGGCGAAGGCGCGGGTCGATTGCACGCGCGGCCCTTCGGAGCCGTCCATGTTGAGCGGCAGACCGAAGAGTATACCGGCCACGTTGCGCGCGGTCAGCAGTGCCATCAGTTTGGTGGCGTCTTCGGTGAATTTGACCCGCCGGATGATGTCGATGGGTGTCGCGATCGAGCGGCGCAGATCAGAGATTGCTACGCCGATCGTCTTTTCCCCCAGATCCAGCCCGGCTATGGCCTTGAAGGGGGGAAGGGCCGCATGAAAGCCCTGAATGTCGTCGCAGATCATGGGGCAGGGCCTGCGGCGGCATTCAGAATGCCAAGGGCGGCCTCATCGCCGGCCAAGGCCTTGCGCCCGGCCTCGAGCGCGGTCTTGGCGCGGTCTGTTTCGCCCAAAACCCCCAAGGATGTGACGAGCTTTGCCCAGTCTTCGGGCGAGCCCCCGTCGGCCAAAAGGCGCTGTTCCAAGCCGCCGACCATGCCTTTGATCATGTCTTGCCGTTCCTGCGCCGTCATCTCGCCGGCGGCCTGCACTGCGGCGGCATCCGGCCCTTTGGCGCCATCGCCTTCGGCGGCGGGAAGGGTGTAATTGACACCTGCCGCGGCTGCCAGACCTTCGATCTGATCGCGAATGGCTGTGTACCACGGCGCGTCTGGGCCGCTTTCTTCAAGCAAGGGACGCCACAGGGCAAAGGCCTTGTCGGGCCGCCCGACCTGCGCCAGCATCAGCCCGGAGTAGTACCGTGCCACGCCGTTGCGCGGATCGGCGTTCAGGGTGGCGACAAGCTCTGCTTCGGCCTGAGGGGTGACTTGGCCCCCTGCGGCGGCAATCATCACCTCGGCCAATTGGGCGTGATCTTCGGCGGTGGCCTTGTCGCCCAGAAGGGCGACCACCTGCTGATAGGCGGCGCGCGCCCCGGACAGATTGCCAAGGCCCGCCTCGGTCTTTGCCAAAAGCTGATGACCTTCAAGATCACTTGGGCGAGAGGCGACGGCGGTGCGCAGTTGGGTCAACAGGGCCAGTTCGGCGGGATCTGTGGGAAGGGTGCCTTCGGGGCCGATGGCGGCCTCGGCCTGATCTTGGGTGGGGCGGGTGTTGTAGAAGTCCGCCGCGCGGGCCAGCCTTTCGGACAGGGGCAAGTCGGGATAGCCCGGCGCGCCAAGATAGAAGTAATAGCTGCCCAACCCCGCGGCCAAAAGGGCCAGCGTGAGAACATAAGGAACGGGTCCGGATGAGGATGTCTGGGTAGGCTGCGCCTGCTGGGTGCGGTTGGTTTCAAGCAAGCGGCGGGCGACTTCGGCACGCAGTCTTTCGCCTTCTTCGGCCGATACACTGCCTTTGGCGATGTCGCGGTCCACCTCGTTCAACTGGTCGCGGTAGACGCGCTGATCGGCGGCAGAGGGGTCTTGATCTTCGGGGGGAACCTGAAAGGCGCGCAGCAAGACAACGGCCACGGCCACCAACAGGCCCAGGGCCGGGATCCAGAACTCTAAGAACATACGTCGCCTCCGACCGGGAACCGTCCCGCCTGTGCTGCTGTACATGGCAAGCGCCGCGACAAAAAGGGGCCAAGGTTCGCACGATTGCGGCATTGCGTCACGATTGTCGCAATTTTCCCTATTGCGGCGCAATCTTTAGGCCCTAAACCTGCGCGCCAGAGCAAAACGAGCCAAGACCAATGCCCGGGGGCCCCCAATGAAGCGCTATTCCGTCTTTGCCATCGCGCGTGAGGCGCTGAACTATCATATGGGCTGGGAAAAAGCCTGGAAATCGCCAGAGCCGAAGGCGGAATATGACGCGATCATCGTCGGGGCGGGGGGGCATGGTTTGGCCACCGCCTATTACCTTGGCAAGAATCACGGATTGCGCAACGTGGCGATCGTGGAAAAAGGATGGCTGGGCGGGGGCAACACCGGGCGCAACACAACGATCATCCGGTCGAACTATCTGCAAGATCCATCTGCGGCGATCTATGACAAGGCGTTGCAGCTGTATGAAAATCTGTCGCAGGATCTGAACTATAACGTGATGTTCAGCCCGCGCGGCCTGTTGATGCTGGCGCAGACCCATCATGAAGTGCGCGGCTATATGCGCACGGTTCATGCCAACCTGCTGCAGGGCGTGCAGACCGAATACATCGGGCCGCAGCGTGTCAAGGAATTGGTGCCCATCTTGAACATCGATGGGCCGCGCTATCCCGTTCTGGGGGCCTTGTATCAACCGCGCGGCGGCACGGGGCGTCATGACGCGGTGGCTTGGGGCTATGCACGAGCGTGCAGCGCGATGGGGATGGACATCATCCAGCAATGCGAAGTCAAAGGCATCCGGTCTGAGGGTGGCAAGGTTGTGGGGATTGAAACCACAAAGGGATACATCGGGACCAAGAAGCTGGGCATGGTGGTGGCGGGCCATTCGGGGCAATTGGCCGAGATGGCCGGATTCCGCCTGCCCATCGAAGCGGTGGCCTTGCAGGCGCTGGTTTCCGAGCCGATCAAGCCCTGCATGGATGTGGTTGTGATGGCCAATACCGTTCACGGGTACATGAGCCAGTCTGACAAGGGCGAGATGGTGATTGGCGGCGGCACGGACGGGTTCAATAATTACACGCAGCGCGGATCGTTCCAGCATATCGAAGAAACGCTGCGCGCCCTGATCGAAACCTTCCCGATGATCAGCCGCCTGAAGATGCTGCGGCAATGGGGCGGCATTGTGGATATGACCGGCGACAGATCGCCCCTCATCTCTAAAACCCCGCTTGGAAACTGCTTCATCAACTGCGGCTGGGGCACGGGTGGGTTCAAGGCGATCCCGGGGTCAGGCTGGGCCATGGCCGAACTGATGGCCAAAGGAGAGCCGGGCCCCTTGGCCGAGGCGTTCAACATGTGGCGGTTCAAAGAGGGCCAGTTCATCGACGAGTCGGTGGCGGCGGGGGTGGCGCATTGAGGGGCCGTTCTGATCAATCGCTGCGCATCATGTCTGGAATTTCTGTCTGGCCGAGGTCCTATCATGCTTATTCTTGAATGCCCCTATTGCGGTGTCAAAGCCGAAGAGACCGAGCTTGCGCCCGGATATGAGGCGCATCTGAAACGGTATGGCCCCGGATCGACCGACGAGGAGTTCGAGGCCTACATGTTTGCGCGCAAAAACCCCAAGGGCGTGCATTTTGAGCGTTGGCGGCATGCCTATGGCTGCGGCAAGTGGTTTCTGGCCGCGCGCTGCACCGCCACGCTGGAGGTGTTTGGCACCTATCCGGCGCAGTTGAGTGCGCCGCCTGCGGAGATTATCGCGAAAATCAAGGCCAAGCGGCCGGACTGGAAGGGCCTGAAATGAGCACGCGTCTTGCCAAGGGGGGGCGTCTGATTGATCGCAGCGCCGCCGTCGAGTTCACGTTCAATGGCCGCAGACTGCAAGGATATGTCGGCGATACGCTTGCCTCGGCGCTGATGGCCAATGATCAGATGCTGGTGGGTCGGTCGTTCAAATATCACCGTCCGCGTGGTCTGGTGGCCAGCGGCGCGGAAGAGCCCAATGCCCTCGTGAATCTGGGCACGGGAGCGCGGCTGGAACCCAATGCCCGTGCGACGACGACAGAAGTCTTTGACGGGCTGAGCGCGAGCAGCCAGAACCACTGGCCCAGCCTGGAATTCGACGTGGGCGTGATCAACAACGCCATTGCGCGGTTCTTGCCTGCGGGATTTTACTACAAGACCTTCATTCATCCGCGGGCGGCGTGGAAACATGTCTTTGAACCCTTCATCCGGCAGTCCGCCGGTTTGGGCAAAGCGCCCAAAGAGGGCGATGCCGACAGCTATGAGCATGCCTATGCCTTTTGCGACATCTTGATTGCCGGCGGCGGTGTGGCCGGGTTGCAGGCGGCCCTGATTGCGGCGTCCAGCGGGTCGCGGGTGATGGTGCTGGAACAAAATGCCCATTGGGGCGGGCGCGCGCCGGTGGACGGTGATGTGATTGGCGGCGTTCCTGCGGCCGATTGGATTAGCGACACGATTGCGGTGTTGGGTCAGATGGACAACGTAACCTTGCGGGCGCGCTGCATGGTTGCGGGGTCTTATGACCATGGCTATGTGCTGGCCGATGAAAAGGTGGCCGATCACACGCCCGGCGACGGGCGGCCAAAGCACCGGCTTTGGCGGATCCGGGCGGGGCGGATCATTTCGGCCACGGGGGCGTTGGAGCGCCCGCTTGCCTTTGCGGGCAATGACATTCCGGGGGTTATGCTGGCCTCGGCGGTGCGTGACTATGTCGTGAACCATGGCGTGTCGCCGGGGGACCGCACGGTGGTTGTCACCAATAATGACGACGGGTACCGCACCGCGATCGCGCTGCGCTCTGTCGGGCTGGAGGTGCCGCTGATCGTGGATGCGCGGGCCGAGGTGACGGGCGAATTGCCGGCCCGGGCCCGGGCCTTGGGTATTCGCATCACCGCCGGGCGGGCGATTGTGAAGGTCAAGGGCGGCAAGCGGGTGACGGGTGTCTGCATTGGCCTTCAAGCCGGTGAAGGGGCTGTTCTGGAAGAGGTGGTCTGCGATGCTGTGGCCATGTCGGGTGGATGGTCGCCGGTTGTGCATCTGTTCAGCCATTGCGGCGGCAAATTGATCTGGGACGAGGACCAGGCCCATTTCCGCCCCGATGCGGAGCGTGCGCCCACCAATCAGGACGGTGCGGCGATGGTTTTTGCAGCAGGGGCCGCAAATGGCGCCTTGCAGGGCGATCTGGCGATGGCCGATGCCGCCCGGGTGGCGGGTATCGTGGTTCAGGCTGCTGGGCGGACATCTACGGCCGTTGCGGCCAGCGCGGCGCCGACGCCAGAGGCCGCGATGGAGCCGGTTTGGGTGATGCCGCAGGGCGCCGGGCCAAAGCTGCGCATGAAAATGTGGCTGGATTTCCAGAATGATGTGAAGGTTTCCGATGTCCAACTGGCCGCCCGCGAAGGCTATGCCAGTGTCGAGCATACCAAGCGCTATACCACACTTGGGATGGCGACAGATCAAGGCAAGCTGTCCAATATCAACGGATTGGCCGTTCTGGCCCAAGCGTTGAACGACAAGATTCCGAATGTGGGCACGACCACCTTTCGCCCGCCCTATACGCCGGTTCCGCTGGGCGCTTTGGCCGGCGAGTCGCGCGGCGAGATCTTTCAGCCGTTGCGGCGCACCCCCATGCATGGCTGGCATGAGGCGGCTGGGGCGTATCTTGAACCCGTTGGCCTGTGGCGCCGCGCCTATTGCTATCCGCGGGGGGGCGAGAGCCACAGTGAGGCCGTGCACCGCGAGATCTTGAACACGCGGGCCAACGTTGGGCTGCTGGACGCTTCAACCTTGGGCAAGATCATCGTCAAGGGGCCTGACGCGGGCCGCTTTCTTGACATGCTTTACACCAATGTCATGTCGACGTTGCCGGTGGGCAAGTGCCGCTATGGTTTGATGTGCAACGAGCAGGGGTTCTTGTCGGATGATGGTGTGGTTGTCCGTTTGTCCGAGGATACGTGGCTGTGCCACACCACGACAGGCGGGGCCGAGCGGATTCACGGCTGGATGGAAGATTGGTTGCAATGCGAATGGTGGGATTGGCAGGTTTATACCGCCAATGTGACCGAGCAATACGCCCAGATTGCGGTGGCGGGCCCTAAAGCGCGGGCCTTGCTGGAGGCACTTGGCGGGATGGATGTGTCAAAAGATGCGCTTCCCTTTATGGGATTTGCCGAGGGCACCTTGGCCGGTTTGCCGGTTCGGGTGTACCGGATCAGCTTTTCTGGCGAATTGTCCTATGAAATCGCGGTTCCGGCGAGCCATGGCCTTGCGCTGTGGGAAAAGCTGGTTGCCGCGGGGGCGGATCTGGGCGTGATGCCCTATGGGACCGAAGCGATGCATGTGATGCGGGCCGAAAAGGGCTTTATCATGATGGGAGATGAAACGGACGGCACGGTCATTCCGCAGGATCTGAATCTGGGATGGGCGATTTCCAAGAAGAAGGCCGACTATCTTGGCAAGCGGGGGCAAGAGCGGGTGTACCTTGCCCGCGCCGAGCGCTTCAAGCTGGCCGGGTTTGAAACGCTGGATGGATCGGTTATTCCCGACGGCGCTTATATCATTGCGCCGGGCGTGAACGGCAATGGTCAGCGCAATACCCAAGGCCGTGTCACGTCGACCTATTTTTCGCCAACGCTGGGCAAAGGCATTGCCATGGGACTGATCACGGGCGGATTGGACCGTCTGGGGGATGTGGTAGAGTTCAACACCATTGCGGGCGGTACGGTGGCGGCCAAGGTGGTTGATCCGGTGTTTTATGACAAGGAAGGGGAGAAGCAGAATGTCTGATCCAGTCTCTGCTTTGGGCGATGCCAACTTTGAGGGCTTTGCCGCTGTGCACGAAAGGGGCCCGTTGGGCATGATTTCGTTGCGGGCCAAATCCGACGTCAAGGGTCTGGCCAAGGCGATCAAGGCCGCTGTGGGCACGCCCGTGCCCGCACCGCGGCGGATCGTCGTGAAGGGCGAGAAGGCCGCTGGCTGGATGAGCCCGGATGAATACATTCTGATCCTGCCCTATGACGGCACGGCCGCCGCCATGGCAGCGATTGCTGATGCGATGGGGTCTGATCATCATCTGGCGGCTGTTGTATCGGATGCGCGCGCGGTGTTTGACGTGACCGGCCCGAAGGCCGATCAGGTGCTGCGCAAGTTGATGCCAGTCGATTTCGCGGCCCTGGCGCCCGGTGAGTTGCGGCGCACGCGCGCGGCGCAGGTCGCGGCGGCGGTTTGGGCGGTGGACACCGGGTTTCGCGTGGTCTGCTTTAGGTCGGTGGCGGGGTATATGATGGGCTTGCTGAGCCATTCTGCCAAGCCCGGCACAGAATTGGCATAGGCGGGACTACGCAGAATTTGCGGGGCAATCTGCCCGGAATGACCTGCCAGCCCTTGACCTTCTGGCGCCTGCATCCCTTATTGGCGCCAAGGACAAAATTCGTTGAAATCAGGAGAGATGCCATGGCTTTTACCCTTCCCGATCTTCCCTATGCCCATGATGCTTTGGCATCGCTGGGCATGTCGAAAGAGACGCTGGAATATCACCACGACCTGCACCACAAGGCCTATGTCGACAATGGCAACAAGCTGATTGCCGGGACCGAATGGGAAACCAAATCGGTCGAAGACATCGTAAAGGGCACCTATAACGCCACCTCGGTGGCGCAGAACGGGATTTTCAACAATGCCTCGCAGCATTGGAACCATGCCCTGTTTTGGGAGATCATGGGGCCGGGCGCGGACAAGAAAATGCCGGGCGCGTTGGAAGCGGCGCTGACCGAGTCCTTTGGATCCGTCGCCAAATTCAAGGAAGATTTCGCGGCTGCTGGCGCTGGTCAGTTCGGGTCGGGTTGGGCCTGGTTGGTGAAGGATGCAAGCGGCGCCTTGAAAGTGACGAAGACCGAGAACGGGGTAAACCCCTTGTGCTTTGGCCAGACCGCACTTTTGGGCTGTGATGTATGGGAGCATTCCTATTACATCGATTTTCGCAACAAGCGCCCGGCCTATCTGACCAATTTCCTTGAGAAACTGGTCAATTGGGAAGCGGTTGCCGCCAAGCTGTAATCTGGTCTTCGGCATCGCATTATGGGCCTGCGGGGATCGCCCTGCAGGCCCTTTTCTTCGTGTTCCAAGGGGACGACGGCCATGACTGCCTCTCGTAAAGCCGTGTTTGGCGTGCTGTTTGCTTGCGTGATCTGGGGTGTGGCGCCGATGTATTATCGGTATTTGTCCCGCGTTCCGGCGGCCGAGATGTTGGCGCATCGCACCTTGTGGTCGGCGGTCACCTTTGGGCTGTTGATGCTGGCGCAGGGCAAGATCGCCCTTTTGGGGCGCGCCTTCACGGGCAAAGAATTGCCAAGGATTGTTCTGACGGCCGTGTTGATTTCCTTCAACTGGGGGGTGTTCATTTGGGCGATTCAAAACGGACACGCGGTTGAGGCCGGTCTTGGCTATTACATTTTTCCACTGGTGGCCGTTGTTCTGGGTGTTCTGACCTTGGGCGAGACGATGAGCCGTTTGCAAGGCGCTGCGATTGCCTTGACGGCGGCGGCGACGGGTTTGTTAACTTGGGGTCTGGGCGTGGCACCGTGGATTGCCCTGTCGCTGGCGGCCAGCTTTGCCGCTTATAGCCGGACCAAGAAGGGCATGGTGACGGATGCCACGGCCTCAGTCACGCTGGAAGTCTTGTTGCTGGTGCCGTTTGCGCTGGCATATTTGGTTTATCTGCATCTGGGGCAGGGTTTGGGCAGTTTTGGCCGCGAGATCGAGGCGAGTTGGATGTTGCCTTTGACGGGCATCATCACGGCGGGGCCGCTGATCTTGTTCAGTGCGGGTGCCCAGACCATCCGGCTGTCTACCCTTGGCCTTGCGCAATATCTGAACCCGACGTTGCAGGTGGCCTGCGCCGCGCTGATCATGGGTGACCGATTCACCTTGTGGCACGGGATGGCGCTGGGGCTGATCTGGGCGGCGTTGGCGCTGTATTCGGCTGAAAGCTGGCGTCAGGACAGGCAGGCGGCAAGTGCGCTTTCCAAGGCAGGGACATCCTGTGCCACGTTGAAATAAGACAGCAGGCTGGGATCGGCAAAACCCTGAGCGACGATATGATCCATCAAGGCCAACAGGGGTTGCCA
>CANHLE010000096.1 GCA_947461435.1 Paracoccaceae bacterium
GCCACAAGAAAGGGCCATGTTTTTGCCGAGGAAGATCTGCTGCGCGGGCGGATCATCGAAGCGCTGATGTGCGACTTTTTCGTTGACCGGGCCGAGTTGGCGGCCCTGCCCGGTGTCAGCGCCGCGCGGGTTGAGGCGCTTTTTGCAGGCGCGCGGGCGCTATTTCCGGAGGTATTGGATGTGACAGACGCCGGGATGTTCATTCCGCCACATGTTCGGCCCCTGACGCGCATGATTGCCCGCAGTTTTGACGCCTATGATCACGGCAAGGCGCAACATTCGGCGGCAATCTAGGGGTTAGGCGCAAAGCCTTCGACATAGGCGACCATTTTGGGCAGGCAGATGGCCCGCAGATCATAGCGGCGCACCGCAATTTCGCGCGCGGCGCGGCGCAGCGGATCAAAACGCGCGGGCTCTGCCAAGGCGGTTGTCAAGGCGCGCGACCAGCCGGGGACATCGAAGAAATCGACCAAGGTGCCGCTTACGCCGTCCTCAATCGCTTCGGCCACGGGGGGCACGTGGCTGCCGACCACGTGACAGCCGGCCGACATCGCCTCGATCATCGACCAGGACAGAACGAAGGGATAGGTCAGATAGGCATGGGCCCGGCTGATCTGGAGGATGGACAGAAAGGTGGGGTAAGGCACCTTGCCCATGAAATGCACGCGCGACAGATCAAGGCGGTCGCGCACTTCGGACAGAAAGGTTTCTTTCCAGCCCTTGGCGTCCTTGGGGGCCGCGCCATAGGACACCTCGTCGCCGCCAACGATCACAACCTGCGCCTTGGGGCGGGCGGCCAGCACATCGGGCAAGGCCCGCATGAAGGTGTGATAGCCGCGGTAAGGTTCCAGATTGCGGTTCACGAAGGTCAAAACTTCATCGCCTGCGCGCAGGATCTGCCCATCGGGCAGGGTCAGCGATGCCGAAGGATCGGGACGGACCAGATCTGTATCGGCCCCGTCAAAGATCACCTCGATCATCGGGCGCAGCGACGCGGGGAAGGTGGACGCTTGCCACTGGGTGGGCGACAGGCCCGCATCGGCATGCACAAGCGATTGGCACAGATGCGCCGCCCGGCCTTGGGCGATCATCACCTGATCAAAGCTGGCCTTGCCAAATTCCAGATCAAAGCCAACATCGGCCCCGCGCCCTTTGTAATAGAATTCGGCATAGACGATCAGTTTTGCCTCGGGCCAGATTTCCTTGAGAAACAGGGTTTCGCCCCAGCCAGAATGCCCAAAGATCACATCGGGCACATAGCCCTTTTGTTGGCGCAGCTGCAGCGCGGCGCGGGCGCAAGACACGCCCCGGTCGCTGTTGAGGGTGAAGTTGCGGCCAAGGCGGGTGGCGGCAGGATCTATGGTTTGGGGATCATGTTTGTAGCGCACCGTGGGCACGGCCGTGCTGCGCATATTGCCTTGGTCGGTCAGGGCCAGACAATCGTGGCCCCGCCGCATAAGTTCGGGCGCCAGATGCAGAAACTGCCCTGGAAAATTTTGGTGCACAAAAAGGATCTTCATGTCAAATGCCCGAATGCCGCCTTCAATAGGCTTTGCGTATAGGGATTTTGGGGATTTTCAAAGACCTGTTGCGCGGGGCCCTCTTCAACCACATCGCCGCCTTTCATCACCATGATGCGGTGCGACAGCGCGCGCACGACGCGCAGGTCGTGGCTGATGAACAGATAGGCCAGCTGCCATTTTTCTTGCAGTTGGCGCAGAAGGTCGACGATTTGCACCTGCACGGTCATGTCCAGCGCCGAGGTTGGTTCATCCAGAACCAACAGCTGCGGGCGCAGGATCATGGCGCGGGCGATGGCGATGCGCTGACGCTGGCCGCCCGAAAATTCATGCGGATAGCGCGCCATTGTCTGTGGGTCCAGACCAACCTCGCGCATCACTTCGGCCACCATGGTGCGCCGGTCCCGGCCCGGTTCCAGCCCATGAACCGACAGGCCTTCGGCGATGATGTCTTCGGCCGTCATGCGGGGCGACAGGCTGCCAAAGGGATCTTGAAAGACGATCTGCATGTCGCGGCGCAGCGCACGCAGATCGGCGCCTTGAACCGCGGCAAGATCACGGCCCAAAAAGACCGCGCGGCCCTGAAACGGGACCAGACGCAGAAGGGCCAGGGCCAGGGTCGTTTTTCCCGATCCACTTTCGCCCACAATACCAAGGGTTTCCCCCCGGTGCAGGGTCAAGGATGTGTCGTTGACCGCTTTGATATGGCCCACGGTGCGGCGCAGAAGGCCACGGTTCACGGGAAACCAGACGCGGATGTTCTGCGCGGCCAGAACCTGCGGTGCAGCCTCAGGGACGGGGTGGGGCTGGCCCTTTGGTTCGGCCGCCAGAAGACTTTGCGTATAGGGGTGCTGGGGGCTTGCAAATACCTGATCGACCGGGCCGGTTTCGACCACCTCGCCGTCTTTCATCACGGCCACGCGGTCTGCGATGCGGCGCACGATGGTCAGATCATGGGTGATGAACAGAAGGCTCAACCCCTCGGATCGTTTCAGATCTGCCAGCAAATCCAGAATCTGCGCCTGAATGGTCACATCCAGTGCCGTCGTCGGCTCGTCCGCAATCAAAAGCTCCGGTCCGTTGGCAAGCGCCATGGCGATCATCACGCGTTGGCGCTGGCCGCCGGACAGTTGATGTGGATAGGCCGCCAGCCGGCTTTGGGGATCGTTGATGCCGACCTTGGTCAGAAGGTCGATCACGCGCGCCCGGGCCGCCGGACCTGCCAGACCCTGATGCAGCAGCAAGGATTCGGCCAGCTGCTTTTCGATGGTGTGCAGCGGGTTCAGGCTGGTCATCGGCTCTTGGAAAATAAAGCTGATGTCATTGCCGCGCAACGCCTGCAAATCCTTGGCACCCATGGTAAGGGTATCGGCCCCCTTGAACAGAACCTGCCCCGAATAATCGGCCGTATCGGGCAAGAGTTTGACGCTCGACAAAGCCGTCAGCGATTTGCCCGACCCGCTTTCGCCCACAAGGGCCAAGGTTTCGCCCTTTTCCACCCGCAGGCTGACGTTGCGCACGGCGCGAATATCGCGGCCGTCCTGATGGAAGGTGACGGTCAGGTTCTTGATCTCCAGAAGGCTCATTTAAAGGTCTTTCGGGGATCAAAGGCATCGCGCACGCCTTCGAAAACGAAGACCAGCAGCGCCAGCATGGTGGAGAAGGTAACAAAGGCCGTAAAAGCCAGCCAAGGCGCTTGCAGGTTTTGCTTGGCTTGCTGCGTCAACTCGCCAAGCGAGGGGGCGGATGAGGGCATGCCAAAGCCCAGATAATCCAGCGAGGCCAAAGAGCCGATGGCGCCCGTGATCACGAAGGGCAAGAAGGTCAGCGTCGCGACCATCGCGTTGGGCAGGACATGGCGAAAGATGATCGTGGCATCCGAAACGCCCAGCGCCTGCGCGGCGCGGACATATTCAAAGTTCCGCGCGCGCAGAAATTCGGCGCGCACAAGACCGACCAGCCCCATCCAGCCGAACAGAACCGACAGGCCGACCAAAAGCCAGAAATTCATCTGCCAGATCGCCGCCACGATGATGATGACATACAGCATCGGCGTTGATCCCCAGATTTCAATGACGCGCTGAAAGATCAGATCGGTCAGTCCGCCGAAATAGCCCTGAATGGCCCCGGCGATGATTCCGATGACCGATGTCAGGACCGAGACGATAAGGGCAAAGCTGACCGACAGGCGAAAGCCGTAGATGACCCGCGCCAGCACATCGCGCGCCGTGTCATCGGTGCCCAAAAGGTGCTTGCCATCGGGGGCCGAGGGGGCCGCGCCATCAACATTGTTCACGGTGGTATAGCTGTAGGGGATCGGCGCCCACAGGATGAAGCCTTTGTAAAAGCCGTCAGCCCCATCCATTTCGCCCAGATCGATGGATTGGATCATCGTTTCGGGCGTATCGAAACAACCGACCATCCCCCCTGATTTGATCAGGCATTGCACGACAGGATCGGGATAGACCGCCTCGGTTTGAAAATCGCCCCCAAAGTCCCGTTCCGAATAGAATTTCACGAACGGCATGTGCCATTCGCCGCGATAGCTGACCAAAAGCGGTTTGTCGTTGGCCAGAACCTCGGCGCCCAGCGACAGGATATACAGCGCGCCAAACAGGATCAGCGACCACAAGGCCCGGCGGTTGGACTTGAAGTTTTTCCAGCGGCGTTGGTTCAAAGCCGAGAGTTTCATCACCTACCCCCGGCTTTCAAAGTCGATCCGCGGATCGACCCATGCATACATCATGTCCGACAATATGCCCATCACAAGGCCCAACAGGCCAAAGGCAAACAGCGTGCCAAAGATCACCGGATAATCTCGCTCGACCGCGGATTTGAAGCCAAGTTGACCCAGACCATCCAGCGAGAAGATGGTTTCGATCAGCAAGCTGGAACCGAAGAACACCGAAACGAACAGGCTGGGAAATCCGGCGATGACGATCAGCATGGCGTTGCGAAACACATGGCCATACAGAACCGGGCCCTCTGACAGGCCCTTGGCGCGGGCTGTCATCACGTATTGCTTGCGAATTTCGTCCAGAAAGCTGTTTTTGGTCAGCATGGTCAGCGTGGTGAAACTGGAAATCAGCATGGCGGTGATCGGCAAGGTGATGTGCCACAGATAATCGGCAAATCGCGGCAAAAGACCCAACTGATCGGCGCCGTCCGACCCAAGGCCGCGCAGCGGAAAGATCTGCCAATAGCTGCCGCCCGCGAACAGAACGATCAACACGATGGCAAAAAGAAACGACGGGATGGCATAGGCGGCAACGATGACGGCCGATGTCCAACTGTCGAACCTTGATCCTTCGTGAACCGCTTTGCGGATGCCCAGCGGGATGGAGACGATATAGGCAATCAGGGTGGACCACAGGCCCAGCGTGATGGAGACGGGCAGCTTTTCCGCCACCAGTTCGAAAACCCCGATATCGCGGAAATAGCTTTCGCCGAAATCGAAGGTGACGTAATTGCCCAGCATGATCCAGAAGCGTTCGAAAGCGCCGATCTTTTGCTTGGTGCAGGCCGGGTCTTTCAGCGTGGGTTCGCCCACAAAGCCGGGCGCGCAGACGATGCGGGCAAAACCAAAGTCAATTTCCAACTTGTCGATGAATTCGGGCGGCAGACCACGCGCGCCGATATAGGCGCTGTCGCCATCCGACCCTTCGATGCCCGGATCGGACCCATTGCCTGACAGGGCCTCGATCGCGTCACCTTCGCCCTGAACGCGGGCGAGCACCTGATCAATCGGTCCCCCGGGCACGAATTGGGTCAAAGAGAAGTTGATGACCATGATCCCGAACAACGTCGGGATCACGAGCAGCAGTCGGCGCAGGATGTAGGTGAGCATCCTTTATTTCAAAATCCCGGCTGCCTTCAGCTTGTCGGCCTTTTCGGCGTCATACCACCACAGGCTCATGTCGCCCAAGGCATAGGTCGGGGGGGCCTCTGGCCGGCCAAAGACATCATAATAGGCCACGGTATAGACGTTCTTGTACCATTGCGGCACCCAGAACTGGGTGGAGCGCAGCACCCTGTCCAAGGCCTGCGTGGCCACGTCCAGCTCTTCGCGGGTCTTGGCGGCTTCGACACCGTCCAAAAGCCGGTCGACCGCCGGATTGGCCAGACCTGCCCGGTTGCGGGTCGAATTGTCTTTCGTTTCGGACGAGTAGGATTGCTGCATCTCGCCGCCCGGCTCGTACCCATTGACAGCATTGCCAACGATCATATCGAAATCAAAAGCGGGGGGATCTGACCGCTGGCTCATCTGGGCGGCGTCCACGATGGTCAGCGTCGCATCAATGCCCAGCGCCTTGAGGTTTTCGACATAGGGGTTGATCACCCGTTCAAAGCTGGGGCTGTCTTCCAGAAACTCGATCGCCAAAACCTCGCCTGCGGCGTTGCGGCGCATGCCGTCATCGCCCACGGTCCAACCCGCCTCGTCCAACAGCGCCGAGGCTTTGCGCAGGTTTCCACGGTCAAGCTGCGTGTCCTTTGACGACACCGGCGCCATAACGGCGTCATCGGTCAAGATAGAGGCGTCGAGCAGACCTTCGTCCACCAGCGGCTGCAAGATTGCCACTTCGGCGGGGCTGGCCGGACCCATCGCGGCCATCTGCGTGTTGTCCCAGATCGAGTTGATGCGCTGATACAACCCGTAAAACAATGTCTCGTTCGACCACTCGAAGTTGAACATAAGACCAACGGCCTCGCGCACGCGGGGGTCTTGGAATTTCTCGCGGCGCAGGTTGAACAGGAACGCCTGACCCGACGCGATGTTGCCGTTGGCGATTTCTTCCTTTTTCACCCAACCGTCGTTCAGGTTGGGGAAATCATAGGCCGTTGCCCATTGCTTGGAGGAGTTTTCAGAACGGAAGGTATAGGTGCCTGTCTTGAACGCCTCGAAGGCGGCGGTGTCATCGGCGAAGTATTCGACACGCAACGTGTCAAAATTGCCTGTGCCGACTGAGAAGGGATGCGCATTGCCCCAATAGTTGGGGTTGCGGCGATAGATGATCTGCTCGCCCGGCTTCATGCTGTCGAGCATGTATTGACCGGTGCCCATGAACGGCTCAAGCGAGGATTTTTCCAGATCGCGGCCGTTTGCTTCGTAATCGGCCTTGGAGAAAATGGTCAGGCTGCCGACGGTGGAAGGCATATCCCGAAAGGGTGTGCCGGGCACGAAGGTGAATTTCACCTTGTAGGGATCCAAGGCTTCGACCCCTTGGACCTTTTCGTTGAAAACGGCCCGGAATTCCGCGATGCCCTTCTCGCGCAGCAGGTTATAGCTGAAGACCACGTCATCGGCGGTAAAGGGCGATCCGTCCGAAAAGGTCACATCCTTGCGCAGGTTGAAGACCACCCAGGAACGATCCGCCGGATATTCCATCGTTTCGCACAAAAGACAGTAAGAGGCGCCGATTTCATCCAAGGTGCCGGTCAGGATCGATTCATAGGGAAGCGACGCCAACGCGGCAGGCACGCCTTGCACCGAATAGGGGTTCATGGAATCAAAGGTGCCAAAGGCCCACATGCTGTATTCGCCGCCCTTTGGGGCATCGGGGTTCACATAGTCCAGATGCGCAGCGTCGGCGGGGTATTTCAGATTTCCAAAGGTCGAGATGCCATGGCTGACCGTCACCTCCTGCGCCCGGCCCATCACCGGGGTCAGACATGCGGCGATCAAAACACCCAACGCAAGGGACCTGGCGGTTCCACTGGTATCAATCTGTAGTCCCCGAGCGAGCGTGCGCTGTGCCATCATCTTCTCCCGTTTCGCCGCGCCTTGATGTGACGCCTGTCTGACAGTTTATGCTAAAACCAGATTTGTCCATGTCACAAGTTCCGGCGCAAGAGATTTGGCAGGAAAAAGGCCGCCCGGTGCGGGGCGGCCTGTGGTTCTTGTGCTGTTTTTTCGTGCCTTATGGCAGGGTTGCCAAATAGGCGATCACATTGGCGCGATCTTCGACCTTGGGCAGACCGGCAAAGGACATCTTCGTTCCCACGACATAGCCTTTTGGATTGGTCAGGAATTCGTTCATGATCTCAGGCGTCCAAACTTCGGAGGCGGTGGCGAGCATCGCCTCGGAATAGCCAAATCCTTCGACCGAGGCATGGTTGCGCCCCACAACGCCGTTCAGGTGCGGACCTGTGCCGTTGCTGCCGTCAACCTTGTGGCAGGCCTTGCATTTTCCAAACACCTTCTCGCCGGCGACCGGATCGGCCGAGGCGAGAACATCGGCAAAAGCCGGGCCCTCTTCAACGGCTTCTGTCGGCTCTTCCGCGCCGGTGTCGATGGTATAGGCCTGCGCAACCTCTTCGCCGCCATGCCCTTCAGCCGGACCCGTGTGATACAGGGAATCGGCTGCCCATGAGGCAAAAAGAAAGATCAAAAGCGATCCGCATACAGCCGAAACGGCTTTGGTCACAGTCATCGTGTCGAACATGTCGCGCCTTCCCTTACGGCTTGGTTGCGCGGTATGTACCCGCTTCCCCCACCGGGATTCAAGGTGTACTAGCGCGACCAATCGCCCCTATCTGGGGAATTTTGCGGCGGAGTGTAGCGAAATGATCGGCCGAATCGCTTTTCAAGGAGAGTTGGGCGCCTATTCCCATCAGGCCTGCCAGCAGGCGCGCCCGGAATTTGAGCCGGTTCCTTGTGTCACCTTCGAAGAGGTGATCGAGAAAACCCAGACCGGCGAGGTGGATCTGGGCATGCTGGCGGTGGAAAACTCCACCTATGGGCGGGTGGCCGATGTGCACAGCCTTCTGCCCAAGGCCGGGCTGCATATCGTGGACGAAGCCTTTGTTCGGGTTCATGTCAATCTGCTGGGCGTTCGCGGCGCCAAGGTGGAAGACATCCAAGAGGCGCATGGCCACGTGGTCATTTTGCCGCAATGTGCCGGCTTTTTGAAAAGCCACGGGATTCGCGGCAAGGTCAGCAGCGACAATGCCCGTGCGGCGCGCGAAGTGTCCGAGGCGGGGGACAAGACCCGCGCGGCGCTGGCCAGCGAATTGGCCGCATCCATCTATGGGCTTGAGGTCTTGGCGCGGCATATCGAAGATCACAAGAACAACACGACACGCTTTTTGGTGATGGCGCGCAGCGCAGATCCCGCGCGGCGGGCCGAGGATATGATCACCACCTTCACCTTTCGCGTGCGCAACATTCCAGCGGCGCTGTACAAGGCGATGGGCGGCTTTGCCACCAATGGTGTGAACATGACAAAGCTGGAAAGCTATATGGTGGGCGGAACCTTTACCGCGACCGAGTTTTACGCCGACATCGAAGGCCACCCGGAGGATGCCAATGTCAAACTGGCGTTGGACGAGTTGCGGTTCTTCACCAGCGCCGTCACGATTCTGGGCGTTTATCCCGCTGACCGCAAACGCGGCTAGCGATTTTGCGAGCGCTTGTAACGCTCTTCGATTTCGGCGGCGAACATGGCGGCGCGTTGCACCACTTTCTTGTCAACCCGCGACTTGGCAAGTTTGAGCGATTGAACGAACAGCTTGGCGGTAAAGGTCTTTGGCAGAACATCGATGTTCACGAAGGCACGGGTACTTTTGGCCGCCATGGCGACAAGATCCACGCTGAGGGTGCCGTCAGATTGCGCGGAAGACAACGAAAAGGCGATCTGACCCTCGGCATCGACACGGTCTACCTTCAGCGCCAACTTGCGTTCGCGCCCACGGTAGCGAAACTTGGCCAGCCACGACATGCCCGGCCCCGGCGCTGTCAACTTGTCGGTCCGGTCCACTTCGACCCCGCGGCGCATGGCCGCGCGTTCCCAGCTGTCAAAATCCGATAACTGCGCAAAGACGAAATCCGACGGGGCGTCAATGTCTTGTTTGGTCGTCAGTTTCATGCCTGTGATCCGAATGACTTGTTCATTTATTGGTCAGGCAGTCCCCTGAATACCGCGGGCTGCCAACGGCCCGAATCTTGCCGTTAATTTTTTCGATCTGCAAGCCAATTGACCACCAGCGCATGGGCAATCGCGCCGCGCCGCATGGGTTTGATTTTGGGGTGCAGCCCGGCCAGAACCGAAACCATCTCGGCGCGGGTGACCCAAAGGGCATCTTCCAACTCTTCTGGGTCGATGGTGATCTCCTCCGTTTCGGCCAGCCCATGACAGCCGATCATCAACGAGGCGGGAAAGGGCCATGGCTGCGACGAGATATAGCGCACCTGCCCCACCACGATGCCCGATTCTTCGGCCACTTCGCGGCGCACGGCGGCTTCAACCGTCTCGCCCGGCTCCATGAAACCGGCAAGCGTGGAATACATCCCGTCTGGCCAGCCGGGGCTGCGGCCCAACAGCAAACGGTCGCCTTTAGTGACCAACATGATGACCACCGGATCTGTGCGGGGGAAATGCGCGGTGTGGCAGACCGGGCATAGGCGCTGCCAACCGGCCTCGGCCATATCGGACGGCGCACCGCAGGCCGAACAAAAGCGATGGGTTTTGTGCCACGACTGCAAGGCTTTGGCGGTGGCGGCAAGCTCTGCCTCGGTGGGGGACATCTGCAGCATGGATTGGCGCAGATCGGTCCAGGTGCAGCCCTCGGGCAAGGGGGGGGCTGGATCCTGGCTTCCCAAATCCTGGGCCAGAACATCGCCGATCCCATCAGCCTGCCCAAGATAGATCAGGCCGCCATCCGCAGCGCCCGCCGGGCCAAGCGAAGCGGTCAGGTAAAGACCTTGCCCCTCGCGCACAGGAACATGGTCGTTCCACAGGGCCAAGATCCGCGCGCCGGCGGCAAGGCGCTCTTGCGCCACAAAGCCGCGCCGAAGGGTGGCATTTCGGTTGACACTGCCTGCCGCAAAGGCGGGGATCACTTCGCTCATCTTGCTTCACTCCTGCACCGGTCTGCGGCAGTTTTGCAACCCTTGCGGGAAAACCTGCGGCCCTATCCTTCGGGCAATCTAGGCCCGTCCCACGAAAGGTGAAAGATCGAGTTTGGGTTATGCGGGCATCCCCCCAACCCATGGAGTGAAGGCATGGCCAAGATCGAAGGCCCGAATGGTGCGCCGGCAGGCCGTGCGAAAGCAGAACAAGGCCAAGACACGCCCCCCTTGACAGGATTGCCGGTCATCTTCCGGATTTTGGCGACAACCGATTTGCACATGCACCTGCTCCCGTGGGATTACTATGCCGATACCGCCTCGCGCATGCGGGGCCTGTCGCTGGTGGGCGGGCTGATCGCGCAGGCACGCGGCGAGGTGCCCCATTCGATTCTGGTCGACAACGGCGATTTTCTTCAGGGCAGCCCCTTGGGGGATTTTCTGGCAGAATCCTTGGGCGTCTTTGCAGAGGCGGCCCATCCGATGATCTTAGCGATGAACCATCTGGGCTATGACGCCGCCTGCCTGGGCAATCACGAATTCAGCCATGGCCTAGACTTTTTGTCGCGCGCCGTGGCGCAGGCCAAGTTTCCCGTCCTGTCCGCCAATGTCGTGTCAAAAATGGGCACGGACCCGTCAGAAGATCAACACTTCGTGCTCCCCACCGCCATAGTGCGGCGCGACATTGCGCTGCCGGACGGGTCTGTTCGCCCGCTACAGATCGGGCTTGTCGGGTTGACGCCCGCGCAGGTGATGCAATGGGAACAAGAAACCCTTGCCGGCAAGGTAGAGGTGCGCGGCATGTTCGAAAGCGCCGATCATCATCTGAAGATGCTGCGCCGACAGGGGGCCGATCTGGTGATCGCGCTGGCCCATTCTGGCCTTGGAGATCCCAGCGGCCCTGCGGATCAAGAGAACACCGTGTTTCGGTTGGCAAAGCATCTGCGGTTTGATGCAATCATCGCCGGGCACACCCATAACGCCTTTCCCAGCGCGGATTTTGCCCCCAGCGCCGGCATGGACCCTTTGCGCGGGGTGATCCATGACACGCCTACCGTTTTGCCGGGATTTTATGGCTCGCATCTGGGGGTGATCGATCTGGAACTTGCCCCGCGTGGCAGCGCGGGCTGGGCGGTTGTATCGCACAAAGCCAGGCTGCGTCCGGTGTTCCGCCGTCAGTCGGCCGGGGGAATCGTGGCCGCGGTCAAGGAAGATCCGATGATCCGCGTCATTGCCCAAAAGTCCCACAGTCAGACACGGCGCTGGGCCCGCCGGGCCATCGGCGAGACGGCGGTACCGCTGCATTCGTTCTTTTCGCTGGTGGGGCCAAGCCCCTCGGTGCGGCTGGTGGCGCAGGCTCAGGCTGACCACGTGGCCCATGCGCTGCGCGGATCGCTGTGGGACGGGCTGCCGATTCTGGCCGCCGCCGCGCCCTTTCGCACCGGCGGTCGCAGTGGGCCGGAAAACTATACCCATATCCCCGCCGGTCCGCTGACGCTGCGCCATATCGCCGATCTGTACAGTTTTCCAAACACGATCACCGCGCTTTTGCTGACCGGGGCAGAAGTGCACGATTGGCTGGAACGGGCGGCAGCGCAGTTCCGAACTGTTCGGCCGGGGGCGCAAGATGCCGATTTCATCGACCCCGAAATGCCGGGTTTTGATTTTGATCTGATGCATGGGCTGGACTATGAGATCGATCTGTCGCGCCCTGCCCGGTATGATGCCATGGGCCAACCGATCGCGGCGCAGCACGGGCGGGTCGTGCACCTGCGCCACAAAGGGGCGGAGTTGGATCCCAAGGCGCGGTTCATTTTGGCAACGAACAGCTATCGGCTGGGCGGAGGGGGCGGATATCACGTCGCCCGCCACAACAAGGTGATCTTGCGCGGCGGGCAATCGGTGCGGGCCATCGTGTCGTCTTATGTCTCGCAACTGGGCCGCATAGACCCCGTGGATCCGCCCAATTGGCGTTTCTGCCCGATGGCGGGCACCAGCGTCAGCTTCGTCTCTTCGCCGCGCGCAGTGGATCTGGTGTCACAGGCCCAAGGGCCCCAGATCGAACCGCTGGAGCGGATGGAAAGCGGGTTCCAGCGCTTTCGCATGGTGCTGGGATAGGCTAAGGCAAGATCACACGCGCCGCCGCCCGCAAAGGTTTTTGACCGAACATGTATGACGCCCTGTTTTTCGATCTGGACGGAACCTTGGTAGACACCGAAGCGGTTGCCATGTCGTCCGGTCATGCGGCCTTTGCCCGTCTTGGCCACGACGTCGAGATGGGGTTCATGCACAGCCTGATCGGCAAAGGTCAGGCCACATCGCGTGAGATCATCCGCGCGCATCGGCCCCGTCTGGATCTGACCGCGCTGGAACAGGTCTGGCACGAGATGTTCAAGGCGGCGACGTTCACGACGCTGCCCCTGAAGCCGACGGCGATGGATTTGCTGAAGGCGGCGGATCATCTGCCCTTGGTTTTGGTCACCTCGTCCGGGCGGTCCGAAGCGCATCGCAAGTTGGCGGTGGCCGGGTTGGCCCCGTTGTTTCGCGAGGTGGTCACCGTCGATGACGTGACCCGCGCCAAGCCTTTTCCCGATCCCTATCTATTGGCGGCGGCGCGTCTGGGCGTGGCACCAGAACGGTGTTTGGTGTTTGAAGACAGCGAAGTGGGCGCCGAGGCCGGACATCGGGCCGGATGCGTTGTGGTGCAGGTGCCCGATATTCTGCCCGCATCGGGCCGCTGGGCCCACCA
>CANHLE010000097.1 GCA_947461435.1 Paracoccaceae bacterium
AAATGCATCCGTCGAATGATGTTCAATAGTCCCATGTGGATCACTCCGTTGCCCCCGCCGCTCACCGCTTTGGGGAAAGGTTCACATGGCTCAGTTCTCAGTGAAAATTATCAGCCTAACCGGCTCAGTTCTGGGTGAAAATCAACACCTATCGCGTCTAATCGATGTCGTGAATGATCGATTTGGCACCGATTTCAATCAGGCGGATCAGCTGTTCTTTGATCAAATCATAGAAGCCGCGATTTCAGACAGTGCGCTTCGCCAGGCGGCTATGGTCAACCCCGGTGACAAGTTTGAGCTCGTTTTCAAGAACCTTCTTGAGGCTCTGTTTGTCGAGCGGATGGATCAGAATGAAGAGATTTTCGCGCGCTTCATGAACGACCGATCGTTTCAGAAACTCGTGACCGGTTGGCTTTCGACGGAAGCCTATCGCAAGCTCAATAGCCCGGGAGCTGGCGTGAATGATGGAAGATGACGAGCCCCGTCACGCCATTCTGCAGGACAGGAGTTGTTCGAGTTGAAGCCTCGTTCGATCAATATATTCCTTCTCGATGGCGACCCAAACGGGATCCGTGTCGCGCAAATATCCATGTCTACAATTCAGGCAATCGCTTTCCGACGAAATCAACTTCGACGCGTCAGGGAGGCGTTCCCAGAAATTGAGCGCCCGGGTGTGTACCTTCTTATTGGAACTGACGAAAATGACCTAGACCGGCTGATTGCCTATATCGGTGAATCAGAAGGTATCGGTGCGCGACTTTACACCCACAACTCCAGTGACGCTGGACGAGATCCGAAGGGCTTCTGGACCGATACCGTGGTGCTCATCAGCAAGGATGAGAACCTGACGAAAAGCCATGCGCGCTATGTTGAGGCATGCCTGATTAGGGCGGTGGGAAGCAATCCACGATGGCTCGTTCCCAACAGCAAGCGTCCCTCTGAAGACGCGGGTAAACTGCCGCTGCCAGACAGGGCGGCGATGGAAGAGTTTGTGGACCAGACGAAGACGCTCGTGGGCGCGCTCGGCTGGGACCTGTTCCGCGAGATGCGCGGTCGACTGACCGAGCCATTAGAACAAATGCAGCCGACTCTAGTCGATCCTAGCCCGATCTTCTTTTTTAGGGGTGAGGGCTTCAGTGCAGAAATGACGATCGCGCAGTCAGGCGACTTTGTTGTCAAAGCTGGTTCTAAGGCACGAGCACGCACGACGCCGACCATCCCGAAGGGCACTCTCGCATTGCGTGACACACTACAGAAATCAGGCGTTCTTCAAGAGGATGCCGGATCGCTGGTCTTCGCAAGTGACTACAGCTTCACATCGGCTTCGGCGGCGGCTGCGACTGTGATCGGGGCCAGCGCGAACGGGCGTATCCTTTGGAAGCTCAACGACGGACGTTGCTATGCGGATTGGGAGGCAGCAGGTGCCTTGTCATTTGTGGCTGTCGGCGAATATTAGCTTGATGCATTTCGACCGCAGTCGCAGTAGAGGCCAAACGGAACTCAGTGCGGAAGCTGTTCGGTATCGACGAATTATTGAATGGAAACATACGATTGCGACTCTGAACTAATAGAGGTCAAGTTGACGGCTCTGGAGAATGTCGGCCTTGAGAGACCGCTTCCGACCCTTCGGGCAGCAAGGCCAGTTCACAGCCCCTCCCGCATAACCCCCGAAAGCAACGGAAGAATCCGGCCGCAGCCGGATCGGGAGAAAGCTTTCGCGAGGGCAAGTGGCGGAAGCGGTGGGATTCGAACCCACGGTAGGGTTCCCCCTACGCTCAGTTAGCAACCGAGTGCTTTCGGCCTCTCAGCCACGCTTCCGTCGGCCTCCATTTAGCCATCCCTTCAAAAGGGGGCAAGAGGGAAAACAGGCCAAATCATGGGCATCTGTCAGACGTTTGCTATCTGGCTCGCAAGGCGGCGTTTACGGGGGCCAGCCCCCCTTTAAGCCACCGAACCGGCCGGCGCCGCCGCGCGAAAGGGAAACAACGCCTGATCGGGCGCCTCGCGGGCGTCGCGCATCAAGGATCGACCGTCAAAGTGGTTCGGCATATCGCGGCGCAGAACATCCAGGATTGTCGGTCCAAAGTCGAAATTGGACATGGCGCTGCGATCCCCTGGCGCAAAGTCGGGGCCCTTGAACCAGGCAAAGCCGTTGGTCGTATGGCCGCCCGTTCGGCGCAGCGGCACCGGCCCGATCTGTCCGACAACCGGACACAGCAGCGCATCAATCGTCTCATCGCTCCACTGAACGATCAGATCTGCCGGCGGCAGGTCGGCCTCGTCCTGCAGGGCATGGCTGCGGGTGCGGTAAAAGCCCTTCACAGCGGCCCGCCCCGTGCGCGGATCGGTGACGTTTGACAAAAGCCGCTCCAGCTTGTCCAGTTCCGCCTCATACTCCTGCGGGTCCACAAGCCCCTGCGGCTCGCGGCCCACGACATTCAGCCGGATCATGCCTTCATCCAGTCCCGGCAGGGCAAAGGCGCGCATCTTTGGCCAGTCCTCCTTGTACCAAACACCGGGAATCCACGCCATCTCGGTGCTTTTGTCGGGTTTGGTGCGGGTTGATCCAAAGCTGGCCTGCCAAGCCGCATTGCCCCACCAGCCATGCCCAAAGGTCATCGGCGGCAACGCATCGGCGGGCAAGTTGCGCTGATCTGCAAACTGCAATCGGTACAAATAGTCAGGCAACAGGAACATCGTGGTGTTGTCCCAGTTCACCGTGTCCATGCCGTGGGTGGCATAGATCACCACCGTATCCTGCGGTCCCAGCGCCGCCAACAACCGCCCGATCGACCGATCCACCGTTTGCATCAAACGCAGGGCCTGCGGGCCCAGCCCGGTTTGGTCAAGGTCGGCAAGCTGCGCATCCTCCAGATGCATCAAGGCATGGCCCAGCGAATGCACTTCGCTATAGGCGTAATGCACAAGATCCCAAGCCTGCAGGTCGAGCAAATCGAGTTGGATCTGCGTGCGCGTTTCCACCCCTTCGTGCAAGGCCGTCACCAAACGGTGCAACTTGTCCACTTGCCAGGGTTCGGCATGTTCAATTCCCACCGCCGGATGGGTGCCATATTGCGCCACGATTTCATCGCGCATCGCGGGCGGAAAAGATTGATCGTCATTCAACGATCCATGCGCCCCCCAATTGAGCACCTGAACCCCCTTGGCCACCTTCAGCAGCCCCGATTTGGGCAAATCGAACAGGCACACCTTCAGGTCACTGTGATAGTCGTAAAAGGCGCGGATGTGGTTGTAATCATAGGCCCGCGCATAGATGGGCTGCATTGTGGCCGCGTCATAATCAAAGGCCCCCCAACAGCGCAGCGTCTGAGGTTTGGTCGATGTGGCAAACGCCAGTTGAGGCAGTTCGGCAAGAAACGGATAAACACCCTTGACCGGGGCCCGCGCCGCCTCTGCGCGAAAACGGGCCAAAACGGGCAACTCACCCTCTTTGATCCAGCGGTCGACCCGGTGGTGCTCCAAAGAATCGATCATGATCGTCACTACTTTGGGCTTCATTCTCGCCTCGCTTTACCGCCGTCATGAAGATACGCACAAAGGCCAATCGCGGCCTGCACAGCCAAAATGGGATCCGCAGCTTTAAGTCGGTGACAGGCTGCGCCGCTGCCGCACGGGCGCCAAGGACCCCATGCAAGGGCCCTATCACGAACAACCATAGTTATAAACAGCGGGTTTGCCCTGCGCGCGATCAGCCGTTGAACAAGAAGTGCAGAACGTCTCCGTCCTTCACCTCATAGGTCTTGCCTTCCACCCGGAACTTGCCGGCTTCCTTGGCTCCGGCCTCGCCGTTGCCGGCGATGTAATCATCATAGGCCACCGTTTCGGACCGGATAAAACCCTTCTCGAAATCGCCGTGAATGACGCCCGCCGCCCGCGGCGCCAGCCAGCCCGCCTCGATGGTCCAGGCCCGCGCTTCCTTGGGGCCAACCGTGAAATAGGTCCGCAACCCCAACAATGCATATCCCGCCTTGATCAAACGGTCCAAACCCGCCTCGTGCAGACCCATTTCTTCCAGAAACATTTCGGCCTCTTCGGCCGCCAACTGGCTGATCTCTTCCTCGATCCGCGCCGAGATCACCACCGAGGCCGCCCCCTGCGCCGCAGCCATCGCGGCCACGCGGTCAGATTGGCTGTTGCCCTTGGCCGCGCAGGCCTCTTCCACGTTGCAAACATACAAAACCGGCTTGGCCGTCAAAAGCTGCAACATCCGCCACTGGCGTTCGTCATCATCGGATATCTTGATGGTCCGGGCAGGCTTGCCATCGGACAGCGCGGCAAGGGCCTGTTTCAGCAACCGATCCTGATCCAATGTATCCTGATCGCCGCCACGCAATTTCTTGGCCAGATTGGCCAGACGCCGTTCAATCGATTCCAGATCGGCCAGCATCAATTCGGTTTCAATCGTTTCGGCATCCGCCACCGGGTCGATGCGCCCTTCGACATGGGTGATGTCGCCGTCTTCAAAACACCGCAGCACATGCGCCACCGCATCACATTCGCGAATATTGGCCAAGAACTGGTTGCCCAGCCCTTCGCCCTTGGACGCCCCGCGCACCAGACCCGCGATGTCGACAAAGGTCATCCGCGTGGGAATGATCTGCTTGGATCCGGCGATGGCCGCCAACTTGTCCAGCCGGGCATCGGGTACCGCCACTTCGCCCACATTGGGCTCGATGGTGCAAAATGGAAAATTCGCCGCTTGTGCCGCCGCTGTGCGGGTCAAGGCGTTGAACAAGGTCGATTTGCCCACATTGGGAAGACCGACAATCCCCATCTTAAAGCCCATGATACCCTCCGCTGACAGACGATTGCGGCATAGGGGGGAAGCCGGGCGCGGTCAAGCGCCGACCAACCGCAAAGGCCGCGCGCAAGCCCCCCTTGGCAAGCGGCGCCGCAACGATCGCTCAGGGCGCGAAACTCAAGGCGGCGATGGGCGGCAGATGGGCATCGATGTGGTGCCACTGGCTTCCACCATCCCCCGACACCCACAAGCTTCCCGTGGTCGAACCCATGGCAATCCGCTCGCCGCTGCTGTCAACCACCAAAGCATGTCGATAAATCAGATCCCAGGCCGCGCGCTGCGGCAAACCGCGATCATGGGCCACAAAATGGTGCCCGCCATCACGGGTCTGGGTCACCACCAGTTTGCCGTCGACTGGAATGCGCACCTCATCCTTGCGGGCCGGGGCAAACCAGGCGCGGTCCGGATCGGTTGGATGCACCGCCACCCCAAACCCAAAGCTGGAGGGCGCCACATCGCGGCATTCGCGAAAGGACCAGCCCCCATCATCCGAAACGTAGATGCCGCAATGATGCTGACACCAGACCCTGTCCGGATTCGACGGCGACATGACCATCAGATGCGGGTCTTGCATCACCAGATCGCCAGATTGCTCCGGGGGAATGTAATCGGCCACAAAGCCGCGCCCGCCCAGATCCCAGGTCTGCCCCCGATCCCGAGTGATCCAGACCCCGCCCACCGAAACCCCCAGAACGATATGGGCACTGTCGCGCGGATCGATCAGGATCGAATGAATGCCATCGTGATCATATCCTGCGCCAAACCAGCGCTGCCGCTCGGGGCGATCCCACAAGGATTGGCAGATCATCCAACTCTCACCGCGGTTTTCCGACCGAAACAGGGCCCCCGGCAACGTGCCGGCATAGATCACCCCCGGCTCGTCCCGCCCGCCTGCGGCCAGCGCCCACAGCATTTCGACCGTCGGGGCATCCGGGGCATCAGAGGCGGCAAAGGCGGGCGTCTTCAACTCGCGCCAACTGGTCCCCCGGTCGTCCGATCGGTGCAACTTGCAGCCAAAATGTCCATGCGCCAGCGCAACATACAGCGTTCCATCCCGCGGATCGTCCAGTAGCACCGTCACCGGCTGCGCCAAAAAGGCGGGCGGGCCGGCCGCCTGCCATCCTGCCGACGTCTCGTCATAGCGAAACAGCCCCTTGCGCGTGCCAACCCAAAGCGTGGCCATGCCTAGCCTCCTGATAAAGCTTGTAAAACATAGATTTCACTCTGCGGCATCACGGGATCGCTCAGCCGCACCCGGTCCAAAATCAACCGGCCATCCAGATAAATATTCACATGTTTGCGCAGCCGGCCCTGATCATCCAGCACATAGCCGCGCAACAAATCGTCCTGCGAAAAGAGTGCCGCCAAAACCTGCGCCACAGTTGCGCCCTCGGCTTCGGCCCCCGGCAAGGGCCGGTGCCGCACCAAATGCGAGGTGAAGCGAACGTATGCCATCGCCAATCCATAGGCTTTTCATGCTTATCCTTACGGCTTAGTATGGCCACGTCAAAGAGGAATCTTTATCCGAAAGGTCAGGACGCAAGCTTTGCCCCCCATATCGGCTTTGGCGGAAATGCCCGCGCGGCGATGACATTTTATGCACAGCTGTTCGGGGCCGCAGATCTGCAGATCACAACCTTCGCGGACGCCCCCAAAAACCAACGTCCCCCCGGCACCGACGATCTGGTGATGCACGCCCACTTCACGGCGGCCCCCGGTGCCGTTTTGATGGGCTGCGATATTCCGCCCGGCAGGGGCACGCCCGGTATGGGCAGCACATCCGTGTTCCATGCCGCCCCCGACATCGCCACCGCCCGCCGCCTCTTTTCGGCCTTGGCTGACGGCGGATCTGTGGCGATGCCGCTTGCCGCCACCTTTTGGTCGCCCGCCTTTGGCATGGTGAGGGACAGGTTTGGCGCCCGCTGGCGACTCTCGGTCGCCGCCGCAGCGGCCTAAGGCCCCAACCGCACAACAGCCGCATCGCCCCCCATTGATTTTCCCCGCCCGTCCGTGCAAACCGCTGCCAGGATACATTGCGGGGCGGCCAGACCATGACCAGAATCGACGACACGTTCGCACGGCTCAAGCGCGACGGGAAAAAGGCATTCGTGTCCTACATCATGGCTGGCGATCCCAACATCGCCACCGCCCTTGCCGTAATGAAAGGCCTGCCCGCTGCCGGCGTGGACATCATCGAACTGGGCCTGCCCTTCACCGATCCGATGGCCGATGGCCCGACCATTCAATTGGCCGGTCAGCGCGCCCTTGAAGGCGGCATGACGGTAGACGCGACCTTGCAGATGGTGCGCGATTTCCGCGCTGGCGACAAAACCACGCCCATCGTGCTGATGGGCTATTACAATCCCATCTATTCGCGCGGCGTCGATCTGTTCCTGTCGCAGGCCAAAGACGCCGGGATTGACGGGCTGATCGTGGTCGACCTGCCGCCCGAAGAAGATTCCGAACTCTGCATCCCGGCCCAGGCGGCCGGTCTAAACTTCATCCGTCTGGCCACCCCCACCACCGATGCCAAGCGTCTGCCCAAGGTTTTGGAAAACACCTCCGGCTTTGTCTACTATGTGTCGGTCACCGGAATCACGGGTGCGGCTGCCGCACAGGCCACAGATGTCGGCCCCGAAGTGGCCCGTATCAAACGCTCTACCGATCTGCCGGTGATCGTGGGCTTTGGCATCAATACCCCCGAGGCATCGCGCGCCATCGCCAGCGTGGCAGATGGCTGCGTTGTGGGCTCGGCCATCGTCAAGGAAATCGGACTTGGCAAATCCGCCGAGCAGGTGCTTGCCTTCGTGGCCAGCCTGGCCGCGGGCGCCCATTCCGCCTAAGCCGTGCGCGCGCCCTATCACCGCCCGTCGGTTGACGCCTATTCCCGGCTGCTTGGGCAAAGCTTTGAACGGTTGACCGGGCGGCCCCTCTTGGCGGACACACAGGTGCAGGACCCCGGTTTTGCGCAGGCTCTGTTTCACGCCCCCCTTCCGCTCGTCAGCCATGGAACTCAGGCCGATCCGGTGTTTTGCTATGCCAATCTCGCCGCCCTTACGCTGTGGGGCATGGACTGGGACAGCTTCACCGCCCTGCCCTCCCGCCACTCAGCCGATCCGTCGGCGCAAATCCAAGCGGATCGCAGCCATGTTCTGGCGCAGGCGGCCGCGCGCGGTTGGGTTGACGATTACGCAGGCCTTCGGGTTTCAGCCACAGGCCAAAGGTTCGAAATCTCGCAAACGATCTTGTGGACGGTGTCCGATCTGGTGGGCCGTGTGCAGGGTCAGGCCGCGCTGATCGGCCGTGTCACGCCACATCAAACCCCGTAAAGCCGCCGCGCAGACTGCACTGCAAACCACAGCATCAGCGCCGCAGTCGCTGCATTCATCCCCACCGCCGCCCAGCGCCCGGCGGCTGCGCTGAACCGGCCGCGCAAAAACGTCGCCGACAAAGACAGGATCAACCCCCAACTCGACGCCCCCAGCACCACCCCCAAAACCAACATGAAAAGCCCGGCCACCCCGCTGTCCACAATCCCCGGCCGGCCCAGCGCGGCCAGCCAAAACGTCACATTCCAAGGGCTCGCCAGCGCCAATGACAGGCCCAGCGCAAACCCCGCCCGGGCCCCGTCAAAGCGCACCGCCGCCGCCGCTTGCCCGCGCCAGGCCCGCACCGCGCTTTTGGTGAAACCAAAGACAAGTCCCGCCAGCAGCCCCAGACTGACCAGCCCCAACACCAGTTGCGCCCCCGGTGTGGTGAACAACAGCCCCACCCCCAAGGCCACCAACACCGCCCAAAAGGCATCGCCCGTGCAGGCCCCGAAGTTCAGGGAAAATCCGGCCCAAAACCCGCCGGCCAAGCATCGGCGCACCATTTCGGCGCTGATGGGTCCCGGCGGCCAGGCCACCGACCACCCCAGCACGAATCCCGATCCCAATATTGGCCAGATCGTTGTCATTGCATCCCCTTCGCCCGGCCAGCCCATCAGCGGCCCCGCCCATCTGCGGCCTGCCGTCTGCGGCTCCGCCCATCTTGTGCCGCGCAGCCCCATGCCCTGCAAGCCCGCTTGCATCGGCCCCGGCGGCTTGGCACGATGCAGCATCCAAAGGAAAGACCCCATGCCCATCATTACCTGCATCGACGATCTGAAAAAGCTGCACAAACGCCGCGTGCCAAAGATGTTCTGGGACTATTGCGAAAGCGGATCATACACCGAACAAACCTTTCGCGAAAACGAAAGTGACTTTCACAAGATCCGCCTGCGCCAAAGGGTTGCGCGCGATCTGACGGGGCGCACCTTGTCGGCCACAATGATCGGCCAACCCGTTTCCATGCCCGTCGCCCTGTCGCCGGTCGGCTCGACCGGCATGCAATCGGCCGATGGCGAGATCAAGGCCGCCCGCGCCGCGCAAGCCTTTGGCGTGCCCTTCACGCTGTCCACCTTTTCAATCTGTTCCATCGAAGATGTGGCCGCCCACACCACCGCGCCCTTCTGGTTTCAGCTTTACGTGATGAAAGACGAAGACTTCGTCGATGGCATGATCGCGCGGGCCAAAACGGCGGGATGTTCGGCACTGGTGCTGACGCTTGATTTGCAGATCCTCGGCCAGCGGCACAAGGACATCAAGAATGGCCTGACCGCCCCACCCAAGATGACGCCGCGCAATATGCTGGATATGGCGCTGCACCCGCGCTGGTCCTTTGGCATGGCCCGCACCCGGCGACACAGCTTTGGCAATATCGTCGGCCATGCCCGCAATGTTGAAAATCTGCAACAAGTCACCCGCTGGGCCAATGAAAATTACGACCCACAGTTGGATTGGGCCAAGGTCGCCCGCATCCGCGACCAATGGGGCGGCAAGCTGATCTTGAAGGGCATTCTGGATCCAGACGATGCCCGCCTTGCGGTCGATCTGGGGGCAGATGCCATCTTGGTGTCCAACCACGGCGGGCGCCAACTGGATGGGGCGCTGTCCACGATCCGCGCCCTGCCCGCCATCGTGCGCGCCGTCGGCGAGCAGACCGAGGTGTTCTTGGACGGCGGCATCCGGTCGGGTCAGGATGTGCTCAAGGCGCTGGCGCTGGGGGCCAAGGGCACCTTCATCGGTCGCAGCTTCGTGCATGGTCTGGGTGCGATGGGTCAAGCGGGCGTCACCGCCGCGCTGGACGTGATTGCCAAGGAAATGGATGTCACCATGGCGCTTTGCGGCGTGCAACATGCGCGCGCGTTTGGCCGCGACCATGTTCTGGTGCCCGAAGATTTCGAAGGCCGCTGGATCTGAAAATACCGCTTTAGGCCATCCGGCAGGCGTGCAGCGCGCCGCTGCCGGATGGTCTATCCGCTGATCCCACGCGCCCCGACGCCGCGAAACCATTCTACGATCGCGGCCCGTTCGGCCGGTTCCATATAGCTGACATTGGCGGGCGGCATGGCATGGGTGATCCCGGCCTGCACATAGATCCGCCGTGCCAATTGGGCGATTTGCGCTGGCGTTTCCAGAACCACCCCTTTGGGCGGCCAATGAATGCCCTCATATCCAGGCTCTGCCGCATGGCACATCGCGCAGCGCCCCTGCACGATGCTGACCACGCCGTCAAACCCCTCCGCATTGGCCAGAACCAGCGCCGCCCCCTCCAGCCGCGCCTCTTGCGGCGGGGTCTGCATGGGCTGCGCCGACAGCCAGGCGGCAATCACAATCAAGACCGCGGTCGCAAACCATGTCCAATGCGGGTTGCCGCGCCGGGCGTGCTTTGAATTGAACCAATGCCGGATCGTCACCCCCATCAGGAACACCAAGGCGGCAATCAGCCAATTATACGGCGTCGCAAACACCATCGGATAATGGTTCGACAGCATCAAGAACACGACGGGCAGGGTCAGATAGTTGTTATGCGTGCTGCGCTGTTTGGCGATCTTGCCGTATTTCGGGTCGGGCTTGCGGCCCGCCAACAGATCGGCCACCACAATCTTCTGGTTGGGAATGATGATGGCAAAAACATTTGCGCTCATGATCGTGGCGGTAAAAGCCCCCAGATGCAGCAGCGCCGCCCGGCCGGTAAAGACCTGCGTATAGCCCCATCCCATCGCCACCAAGATCAGGTAAAGCCCGATCATCAACCGCGTGTTGTTATCGCCAAACCGGCTCTTGCAGATCTGATCATAGGCAAACCAGCCGAACAGCAGGGATCCGGCAGAAATCGCAATGGCCTGCCCTTGGGTCAGATCGGCCACCGCGGGGTCGATCAGGTACAGGTCTGATCCCAGATAATAGACCAGAACCAACATCGTAAAGCCAGACAGCCACGTCGCATAGCTTTCCCATTTGAACCAGACCAGACCGTCGGGCATCTGCGCGGGGGCAACCAGATATTTCTGGATGTGATAAAATCCGCCCCCATGCACCTGCCATTCCTCGCCATCAGCCCCGCTGGCCAAGGCGCGGTCGCGGTGCAAGCCCAGATCCAGCGCGATAAAATAAAAGCTCGACCCGATCCAGGCGATGGCCGTGATCACATGAAACCAGCGCGCCGCCAGCTCAACCCATTCCCACAGCACCACCCCGTCATACATCGGCATTCTCCCTTGCGCCCAAAATGACTATCCCAGCCCGCACTCTTCTGATAATCCGTTAAATCAAGGATCACTTTCAGACAACGCACGAAAATCAGGACACCCATGTCTTACGTGAACAACCTTCGCATGTTTGTCCGCGTCTATGAACTGGGATCGATGTCTGCCGCCGCACGCGATCAACGCGCTTCTCCGGCTGTTGCGTCTTCGCGCATTTCGGAACTGGAAAAACATCTGGGCGTGCGGCTGTTTTCGCGCACCACGCGCAGTTTGCAGCCCACCGAAAATGGCCGCATTTTTTATGAAGGCGCCAAAAAGGTTCTGGATTCAATCGACGACGCTGAATCGGCGGTGATGGATGTCACCCAAAATCCGCGCGGCACAATCTTTGTGGCCGCCCCCTTGGGCATCGGACGACGTTTTGTGGCACCCCATGTGCCCGCGTTCAAGGATCTGTATCCCCAGATCGATGTGCGCCTGCGCCTGTCTGACCGCAGCATCGATGTCACGGCCGAGGGGCTGGATGTCGCGTTCCATTTGGGGATCCTCGACGATTCCACGCTGAAAATCCGCCTCATCGCCGATTGTCCGCGTCTTTTATGTGCCGCCCCGGCCTATATCGCCCAGCGCGGCATGCCCGCCGATGGTGCAGCGCTTTTGGCCGATCGGCACGATTGTCTGAACCTGCGTTTTCCCGGTGCCAAGGAATTTCAATGGACGCTCAAAACCCCCGAAGGCCCCAAACGGTTTGAAATCAGCGGGCCCTTCGAATCCGATGATGGCGATGTTTTGACCGGATGGGCACTGGACGGGCGCGGCATCGTGATGAAACCGGTGTTCGAAGTGGCCGATCACCTGCGTTCAGGCGCGCTTGTTCCCGTTGCAATGGCCACCCCCCCGGTGCCCACCCAACTGTCCTGCCTGTCGCAGCACCGCCGCCTGAAAGATCCCAAGGTCCGTCTGTTCACCGACTACATGGCCCTGATCATCCGCGATACCACCCGCCGCGCGGTCGAGGGGTTGATGGTTCCGGGCCTATGATCCGCTTTGATCGTTTGTGCACCCACGGGCCCCTGACCATCGATGCCCTGCCCGGACAGGCCCAAACGCTCGTCATCAGCTTTGCCTCCATCGGGCAGGATCCGGCCCGCCCGCCGTCCCCCGAATTTGTCGGCACCGCCACCGATCAGGGCCGTCCTGCGCTTTTCGTTTCGGATGAAAGCCGATCTTGGGGCAAGGTGCCGGGGCTGATCGGCGCACTGGGCGCGGCCATTGACAGTGTCGTGTCCCGCCAGCCGATCACGCAGATCATCGCCCTCGGCCAGTCAATGGGGGGCGCCGCCGCGCTTGTCGCCGCCGCCGCCCTGCCCATCGATCTGGTCTTGGCCGTTGGCCCGCAATCGCACCTCGGCCCGGCAGAGCTGCGGTGGCAGCCTTGGGCCGCCCGCCTTCCGCGCAATCTTGCCCCCGCCTCCAGCCCCGCCCCGGGCCAGCACTGGACGCTGATGCACGGGCTTGCCGATGATCGCCAACAGGCCCTCGGCTTTGCGCCCGCCCCCGGCCTTGATCACATCCTGTTTCCCGGCCTCAGTCATTCGGCCCTGTGCCCCCATCTCAAACAGCGCGGCGTGCTCAAGGGCCTTC
>CANHLE010000098.1 GCA_947461435.1 Paracoccaceae bacterium
AAAAGCAAAAGAACCGAGAGCAGCATGATTGATCCCGACACGCGTGATCTTCTGATCGCCACGCCAGAAGCCATCCTTGAAGACCGGGATTTGATGAATGCCTTGATCGGCGCGAACGAGCGTCAGATGGGGTCGAATATCGTGGATCTGCGCGGCATCGCGATGGAGCGCCTTGAAGGCCGTTTGGACCGGTTGGAAGACACCCACCGCACCGTGATTGCGGCGGCCTATGAAAATCTAGCCGGCACCAATCAGGTTCACCGCGCAATTATGCAGATGCTGGATCCGCTGACCTTCGAGGACTTTCTGAAAACGGTCGCCTCAGAAGTGGCCGCGACGTTGCGGGTGGATTGCGTTCGTCTTGTTCTGGAATCGGTGCAGGACGACCACGATCCGGCCCTGCGCCGTCTGGGCGAGGTTCTGTATGTCGGCGAGCCGGGATTTGTCTCTGCCTATATCTCGGGCGGGCGCAACGTGCCCCTGCGCCCGGTTGTTCTGCGGCAGGTCTTGCCCCAGTCGGATGCGCTCTATGGCGACAAGGCCGGATATGTCCGCTCCGAAGCCTTGCTGAAGCTGGACTTTGGCACGGGCCGTTTGCCGGGCATGTTGGTCCTTGGTGCGGAAGATCCCCATCAATTCAAATCCACCCATGGCACGGATCTTCTGGCGTTTTTCGCAGGCGTGTTTGAACGGACGATGCGCCGCTGGTTGTCATGACCGATGTCTTTGCCCTGTCGCCTGATCTGCGCGACCGGCTTTCCCGGTTTTTGGACCACAAACGTGCCTTGGATGCGGCGTCGCATCACACGATCGATGCTTATGCGCGCGATATCGGGCGATTTTTGGGGTTTTTGGCGCAGCACCACGGCGGCACTTTTGGTATCGCCGGTCTGACAAACCTTGGGCAATCCGACATGCGGGCATGGATGGCCCATGAACGGGATCGCGGGTTGTCCTCGCGCTCGCTCGCCCGCGCCCTGTCGGCTGTCAAATCCTTTTTGAATTGGTTGACCGATCGGGACGGCGGCGAAGCCGTGGCGGTGCTTGCCACCCGCGGCCCAAAGTTCCGGCGCAAATTGCCCCGCCCCTTGACCGAACAGGCCGCGCGCGCCGTTCTGAACGGCATAGGTGACCACCAAAGCGAAGACTGGATTGCCGCCCGAGATACTGCTGTTGTGACCCTGCTGTACGGCCTTGGCCTGCGGATATCAGAAGCGCTTTCCTTGAAAGGGGCTGATTTTCCGATGCCGCAGGTGCTGCGGATCGTCGGAAAAGGGCGCAAAGAGCGGCTTGTTCCGGTTCTGCCAGCCGCCGCCGATGCCGTTGCAGACTATCTGCGGCTTTGCCCTTACGACATCACGCCAGCCGGCCCTTTGTTCCGCGGGGCACGCGGGGGCGATCTCAATCCGCGGGCGATTCAAACCGCGATGGAGAAGATCCGACATCAACTGGGCCTGCCCGCAACAGCAACGCCGCATGCGCTTCGTCATTCGTTTGCGACCCACCTTCTGTCAGCGGGCGGTGATCTGCGCGCCATTCAAGAGCTGCTAGGCCATGCCTCTTTGTCGACCACCCAAGCCTACACGGCTATCGACGCGGTCCAGTTGATGAAGGTCTATGAGGCAGCGCACCCCCGCGCTTGATTTTTCCCGGGCAATCTTGCGAAACGGTCGAAATTGCGGCATCACGGGCCCATGCATATCCGATACAAAGCCCTCTCTGTTCATCTGCTCACCGCCACGGGCGCTGTGCTGTCCATGTTCGCGATGCTTGCCGCCGTCGAAGGGGATTGGCGCGTGATGTTTCTTTGGCTGGTGCTGGCCTTGATCGTCGATGGCGTCGATGGGCCCTTGGCGCGCCGCTATGACACGCCAAACAATTTCCCCATCTATGACGGCGTCTTGATGGATTTGATCGTCGACTATCTGACCTATGTCTTCATACCCGCCTATGCCTTGTTCAAATCCGGGCTGCTGGATGGTTGGACCGGGTGGTTCGCCATCATCGTGATCTGCTATGGTTCAGTGATCTACTTTGCCGATACCCGAATGAAAACGTTGGATAAAAGCTTTTCTGGGTTTCCGGCCTGCTGGAACATGGTTGTCTTGGTTCTTTTCGCCCTTGCCCCGTCGCAAGGCACCATCTTGTTTGTGGTCGTCGGGTTGACGGTGGGGATGTTCTTGCGGTTAAAGTTTGTGCATCCCACGCGCACCAAACGGTGGAACTGGGTCACGCTTCCGGTCAGCATCTTGTGGATCTTCTGCGCAGGATGGGCCGCTTGGGTGAATTTTGCCGAAGGATCGATCGCCCATTGGGGATTGGTCATCTCGTCCATCTACCTGTGCACGGCCGGAATCGCGCAGCAGATCATCCCGGAACGC
The DNA here is from genome assembly GCA_947461435.1 of Paracoccaceae bacterium. Lineage (GTDB taxonomy): Bacteria > Pseudomonadota > Alphaproteobacteria > Rhodobacterales > Rhodobacteraceae > CAIYZT01. Next base: position 2,382 of record CANHLE010000098.1, read on the forward strand.
AAAACCACCATCGTCTGATCTAGGCCAAGCGCGTCAACATCACACCGCCCACGATGACAGCCGCCGCCACCGCCTTGCCGCGCGTCATTCTCTCGCCAAAAGCCAGCCATCCGATCAGAACAGCAAACAGGATCGACGTTTCGCGCAGCGCTGCCACAACGGCAATCGGCGCGATGGTCATGGCCCAGACCGACACGCCATAGGCCCCGTAAGACGCGGCCGAAGCGATCATGCCCACGCCCCAGGCCCGGCGCTCTCGGGGCAAAATGGTAAGGCCCTTCCACAACAGCATCCCTGTTGCGAACAACATCCCATCCGCAACAAAAACCCACGCGACATAGGCCACCGCATCCCCCGACAGGCGCGCACCTGTTCCGTCAATCAGTGTATAGGTCGCGGTCGCGCAGGCAGATCCAAGGGCATAGGGAATCAGCTTTCGGTTCTCGCCTTGCGCAAAAACCCCTTGCGCCATCAACAAGATACCAAATCCCAAAACGGCAATGCCGGCATATTCCACAGGGGTGATCACATCGCTAAGCACGAACCCCGAAACCAGCCCGACGACCAAAGGCGCTGATCCGCGCGCGATGGGGTAGACCCGGCTCAGGTCCCCGCGTTCATAGGCATAGGTCAGGAAGAACTTGTAAAAGAAATGCGCACACCCCGCCGCCAGAACCCATGGTGCCACCGCCCAATCCAACGGCGGGCGCAGCGCGATGACGGCCAGCCCGATGGGCACCTCTCCAATCGACAAGATCACCATGGCCCCCAGCCGAGAGGCGCCCACCTTGATCAGCGAATTCCACAGAGCATGCAGAAAAGCCGACCCCAAGACGGCCATCATCACCCAAAAGCTCACGGCGCTCTCCTGAAAGGAAGTGTCATAAAATTGTTACAATTGCGCGCGGCGGAAGGCCATGATCTTTCGAAGAAAAAGGGCACCTAGATCAGCAATCCCGCGGCCCCTTCGTGCCGCAGCAGCCAAACCTTCGTCTCGATCCCGCCCTTGGCCGAATAACCACCCAAGGTTTTGGCCCCCAATACCCGATGACAGGGGATCAAGATCGGCAAGGGATTTGCGCCGCAGGCCTGCCCGATGGCTTGGGCGGGCGCACCGATGTCCTGCGCCAAATCGCCGTAGGTGCGGGTCTGACCGAACGGAATGGCCGACAGGGCGCGGCGGACCCGCAGGTGAAGGCCACTGCCCCAATCAAGCGGCAGGTCAAACAGCGTCAATCTGCCTTGGAAATAGGCCGTCAGTTGCCGGGCAGCCTCTGTCAAAAGGGCCGAGCCCTCGCCCGGCTCGGCCCCCCATGTTAGCTGCGTAACAATTCCATTTGCCGCGCTCAACGTCAGCGGGCCAAGGGGACCGTTGATGACCGACCGTTCCATCAGCCCAGCGCGTCACTGCACCGTTTGCACGTATGGGGATGCTTTTGCAGCCCAACCTCTGGCAGGATCTGCCAGCAGCGCTGACATTTCTCGCCCGTGGCCATTTCGAACACCACGCCAACCCCCGGAACTTCGGGAAGACGAAACGCCTCCGACGGTTCGGGGTCACCTGTCAGCGACAGGCCCGATGTGATGCACAGCTCCGCAAATTCCACCGACTTTAGCGCGGCAAGGATGGCCGTATCGGCCACATGCACCACCGGGGTCGCCTCCAGCGAGGCGCCAATCACCTTGGCTGTCCGCTGAACTTCAAGCGCGCCCGTCACCACGCGGCGCACGGCCCGGATGGATTCCCATTTTGCCGCCAGCGCAGGGTTCAGCCAATCCGCCGGGGTAACCGGCATGTCCATCAGGTGAACCGAACTTTCCTCACCCGGATTTCGGCACAGCCATACTTCTTCCATCGTGAACACCAAGACCGGGGCCAGCCAGGTTGTCAGCCGCTGGAACACCAGATCAAGAACAGTGCGGGCCGCCCGCCGACGCAGCGCGTCCGGCGCATCGCAATACAGACTGTCCTTGCGAATGTCGAAATAGATCGCCGATAGGTCCGTGGTGGCAAAGGCGAACAATTTGGTAAAGACACCTTGGAAGTCATACCGCGCGTATCCGCTGCGCACATCTTCATCCAGTTCAGCCAAGCGGTGCAGCACCCAACGTTCAAGTTCCGGCATATCCGCCGGATCCACGCGTTCGGCATCGCTGAATCCAGCAAGGTTCCCAAGCAAGAAGCGCATCGTGTTGCGCAGCCTGCGATAGCTGTCAGCGACACCCTTCAGGATTTCCTTCCCGATCCGCAGGTCAATCGTATAGTCCGACTGCGCCACCCAAAGCCGCAGGATGTCGGCGCCATACTCATCGATCACCGCTTGCGGCGCGACGGTATTGCCAACCGACTTGGACATTTTCATGCCCTTTTCATCCAGCGTGAAGCCATGGGTGAGAACACCGCGATAAGGGGCGCGCCCCTTGGTACCGCAGGCCTGCAGCATCGAGGAATGGAACCAACCACGGTGTTGATCGGTCCCTTCCAAGTACAGATCCGCAATGCCGTCAGCCGAACCATCGGGCCGGTCCCGCAGAACGAAGGCATGGGTTGATCCGCTGTCGAACCAGACGTCCAAGACATCATAGACTTGGTTATAATCAGACGGATTCACGATGCCAGACAGCATTTTTTCCTTGAATCCTTGCACATACCAAACATCGGCGCCGTCTTGCTCGAAGGCGGCCTTGATCCGTGCGTTGACCTGATCATTGCGCAAAACATAGTCTGTATCGGTTGGCTTGGCGCCCACTTTGGTAAAGCATGTCAGCGGCACACCCCAGGCCCGCTGCCGCGACAGCACCCAATCTGGCCTTGCTTCGATCATCGAATGAAGACGGTTGCGCCCGGTGGCCGGGGTCCACTCGACCAATTCGTTGATCGAGGTGAGGGCCCGTTGGCGGATTGTATCGCCGTAGGTGCCCATGCCATCGTCCAGCGCACGGTCAATCGCCACAAACCATTGCGGGGTGTTGCGATAAATCACCGGCGCCTTGGAGCGCCACGAATGCGGATAGCTGTGCTTCAGCTTTCCTTTGGCAAACAGCGCCCCCGCCCCATGCAAAGCCTTGATATTGGATACGTTGGCCGCGCCCTCTTTGCCATCCGGCTGGATGATGAACTGACCGCCAAACAGCGGCAGATCGCGGCGATAGCTGCCATCGGCTTCCACGTTATACGTCATCTGAAGCCCGAACTTCAGGCCCATCTGATAGTCGTCATCCCCGTGTGACGGCGCCGTGTGCACAAAACCCGTGCCTGCGTCGTCCGTCACATGATCGCCCGGCAACATCGGAACCGAAAAATCCCACTCGCCTGCACAGCCTTCGAGGCCAGCATAAGGATGCGACAGCATCACGCCCGACAACTGCTCGGCCGAGATATCGCGCAAGCGGGTATGTCCCGTCACCTTGGCCGCCGTCATCACAGCCTCTGCCAGCTTGTCGGCCAGCAAAATCACTTCGCCCACAACAGCGGTCGAGTTTTCGCCCAGCGTATCGATCTGGTACGCGCCGTAAGACAGCGTTGGGCCGAACGAAACCGCACGGTTCTGCGGTATGGTCCAAGGCGTCGTTGTCCAGATCACCACGGTGGCGCCGTCCAACGCGCCCCCCACCGGTTTGAACCGCACCCAAACCATATGGCTGGTGTGGTCGTGATATTCCACCTCGGCCTCGGCCAGCGCGGTCTTTTCCACGGGTGACCACATCACGGGCTTGGACCCTTGGTACAAGCTGCCGTTCATCACGAATTTCATGAACTCATCGGCAATCACCGCTTCGGCATGATAATCCATGGTCAGATACGGGTTCGGCCAATTGCCTGTAACGCCCAGACGTTTGAATTCTTCCCGCTGGATGTCGATCCAGCCTTCGGCAAAGCGGCGACATTCCTGACGGAAAGCGACGATATCCACATCGTCCTTGTTCAGTCCCTTGGCGCGGTATTGCTCTTCGATCTTCCATTCGATGGGCAGGCCGTGGCAATCCCAGCCGGGCACATAGCGGGCATCTGCGCCCATCATTTGCTGACTGCGCACAACCATGTCTTTAAGCACCTTGTTCAGGGCGTGGCCGATGTGCAAATGGCCATTGGCATAGGGCGGCCCATCATGCAGCGTGAAATCTGGCCGCTTCTGGCCGTCCGGGCCCGTCTTGGCGCGCAGCGCCTCATAAACGCCGATCTTTTCCCAGCGCGCCAGCCATTCCGGCTCCCGCTGGGGCAATCCGGCGCGCATTGGAAAGTCTGTTTCAGGCAAAAAGACGGTGTCGCGGTAGTCTGGGGTGGTCGGCGTATCGGCGCACATCGGATGCGATCCTTGCATAGCGGTCAAAAGTTTGGGGTCAGTTGGCGGCGCGGGTCACCCAAGCGCCTTTTCCCGGCGCCGATCAGGACGCCGGGCGGATAATTCGCGCTATGATGGCCAAAATCCTTCTCATTCGGGTCTTATAGCGGTGGGCCGCGACAAGGTCAAAGGGCCTGAAAACCAAGAAGGGCAGAATACAAGGCTTTCGCCCGACAGCACCAATCTGTGCCGGCAAGCGGCCAAGCCGCCATCGGCTGCCACTGCGCCTTTGCTGCCCATTGCCGAGCCAGCCATTGCCTGACAATGATGCCGCAGGATTTGGCCGGACAGAAAGGCATCTTATGAAAGAACCGTCGATCAACGTTCTTGGGGGCGCGCTCCAAACCTGCTCCACGGCGCCCGTCACGGGATTTTTCCGCAACGGATGCTGTGACACCGGCCCAGAGGATCGGGGCATGCACACCGTCTGCGCGGTGATGACGGCAGAATTTCTGGCGCTGTCGAAATATCTGGGCAACGATCTTTCCACATCGCGCCCCGAATACGGCTTCGTCGGGCTGAAACCGGGCGATAAATGGTGCCTTTGCGCGTCGCGTTTTCTGCAAGCGCATGAAGAAGGCGCCGCACCGCAAGTCACTTTGGCGGCCACGCATGTGCGAACATTGGATATCGTTCCGTTGCCAATCTTGCAGCTTTACGCGTCGGACCCAGACACATTTTGAATTTTCGACAAGGCTGTGTCGTCGCGCATCAGATCTTCGATGAACACCGACAAAAGCTGCGAGCGTCCAGACACACCCGCCTTGCGGTAAATGGCGTTTGTCTGGGCCTTGACCGTCCCCTCAGAGGTTGACCGAAGAACCGCGATTTCCTGCGTCGACAAACCCTTGACCGCGAACAGTGCCACATCCCGTTCTGCCGGCGTCAGGCCCCATTCTTCGAATTTTTCCTGAAGCAGATCAACAAAAGCAGATGACGCGCGCCGCAGGCCTTCATGCGCGCGGTTCCGGTCGGCAATCGCGTTGCGCAGCGTCATGCCGCCCAAGACCAGCCCAACAATCAAACCAACAGAGGCGAAGATTTCCAGATACTCGCGCATTTCCCACGAGATCGGTGAGACGGCAAATGACAAAGACGCTGAAAGAATATCCGAGACGAAGAAAAAGGCGCACAGAGCCTGAAGCAAGAACAGCGCCGCAAGGGCGTAGGGTGATCGCATCAATCACCCCATCGCAAAGTGGCCAAGGCTGATTGCATTTCAATCATCGTTGTCACGTTTGTCATCATCCCGGTCGTCTCGGTCGTCGTCTCTATCGTCTTTGTCATCATCGCGGTCATCACCTGAACCCGATCCGGAATTATCATCCCCGTCATCAGACCCAGAACCGCTGTTGTCGTCAGATCCAGACCCGCTGTTTCCGTTCGAACCAGAATCATCGCCGTTGTTTTGCGAATTCACCAAACGCGGAAGCATCGGGTTCCCGTTGGCGTCCAACCACAGATCACGCAAGATCTCTCCCGTATTGGGGTTCAAGATGATCTCGCGCAGCCCCTGCTGGCCCTGCCCTCTGATCCGGACACGCCCCAGAAGGGTGACCTCGACCTGAATATTGGCAAAGCCCTGATCTGTCAGTTGCCTGACGATCTGATCAGCATAGGTGTCGGCATAAGCGATTTGCGCAGAAAGACCTGCCCCAACCAATGCCCAAAGAACGCTTCGACGGTTCATCATGAAATCTTTCTTCGCCTAATCTCTATGTAGCGATGAATGAGAGGGACCGAAAGCCCGGCCCCTCTCGATGTGATTAAGGGTGTCCGGCAATCAGTCGTCGTTGCCGCCCTTCCGGCCCTTGCCGCTGTGGTCATCATCCCCTTCATCATCGTCCGACCCGTGATGATCGTCGTCCGATTCGTCGCTGTCATCGTCGGAGCTGTCGTCGTCCGACTCGTCGTTGTCGTCTGAACCGCTGTTGTCGTCCGACTCGTCGTTGTCATCTGAACCGCTGTTATCGTCCGACTCATCGCTGTCATCTGAACCACTGTTGTCGTCCGACTCGTCGCTGTCATCCACGCCGTTGTCGTCATCCGACTCGTCGCTGTCATCTACGCCGTTGTCATCGTCCGACTCATCGCTGTCATCCACGCCGTTGTCGTCGTCCGACTCGTCGGCGTCGTCGATGCCGTTGTCATCGCCAACATCGTCCGTGCCGTTGTCATCGGACGAGGAAGAATCAACGAAATCCTTGCTGCTGGTCCCAACCTCAACGCCCGAAGATGCCGAGCCATCGGCAACCGTATATGTTTCCTGTTTCAGAATTGCGCCGCTGTCGATGTCATAGATCGCTTCGGTCTTGACGGTTCCCTTGATCGCCTCAACCTTGATCTGCGTCGGCCCTTGCTTGACCTCGATCGAGGTATATCCCTCGGCCTGATAAGCGCTGATGACCCCATCCACTGAAATCGCCGCCATTGCCGCCGATCCTGCGAAGGCAACGCTCATCGCCAGAAGGGCAACGCGGCGGTTCATGAAGCTTGTATGTGCCGCAAAGGCTTTTTGGAAATTGCGCAGTTTGGTTTTCATCGGTTCATTCCTTTGGTCTGGGCCGCTTCGGCCAGTGGGTTGGGTCGATATTGAAGGTTTTGGTCCTTGCCAGTGCCCTTGGTGGGGTCTGGTGGTGCCGTGATCCAACCTCGCTCTTTGACCTACCGAAAGAAAATTGACCTGCGGTTTAGACGCTCGTTTTAAACTGGGTGTCTAGGGTCATGGTGGCGCTTTGCACCTGTAGTTTAAGACCAAGGTCCAATGACTTCCGCCGAAAGTCCTGTTTTTCAGGGGATTGGCGCGTCTTGCCCGACGGGCCAAAGGGCGCGAAATTTGGGCCCTATACCTCTAGTTTAGGCGCTTGGGCTGCGGGCCGCGTCCGGTCTGGCCCACCAACACCCCCGGTTTGCGGTCCACAGGCTCTGATTCGCCGGCCCGTTCGGTGCCCATCATATCTTCGATGAACAAACTCAGCAGTTGCGGTCGCCCCGAAACATCAGCCTTGCGATAGATCGCCGCCGTCTGCGCCTTGACCGTGCCTTCTGACGTGTCACGCAGCCTTGCAATATCCTGCACAGTCATGCCCTTGATCGCAAAAAGGGCGACATCCCGTTCGGCCACCGTCAGGCCCCATTCATCGAATCTGGCATTGAGCAAATCCAGAAAGGCCCCCGACGCCCGATCAAGCCGCGCATGGGCGGCTTTAAGGTCTGCGAAGTTGCGCCAAACCAGCATTGCCCCAAAGATCAGACCCAGCAACAGGCCAATAAGGGCGCCCATTTCCATCATTTCGCGCGTGGTCCAGGCCAAGGGCACCGGATAGACGCCCACAACCGACAGCACGATATCTGCCACGAAGACAAAGGCGCAGAGCGCCTGAATGACCAACAACAGCACAAACGCCCGCGCTCTGCTCATCGTCTTGCTTTCCAGCACAGATCATGAGGACAAGGCAGCCGCGTCACTCCTCACCCGTCGGATACACCAAAATAGGGTCACCCAAGATAACAAGATCCTGCGCCGGCCCCGCTGACTTGTCCGGCGATGCGGCCGTCAGACCCATCACCGTGGACGCGGTGGAAGAGCCTTTGGAAGTTTGTGAATTGCCACGTTCCGCCGCCGCCATCACGACGGCATAGTCCCGCAAAATTTCCCCGGTCCCCGGATTGAAAACGATTTCCCGGCGCAGTTCACCGTTTTCCACGACCATCCAGATGCGGCCCAACCACGTGCGATCTCGAACGACCACATGATAGCCCTGCGCTTCCAGACTTTCGACGATCTGCTCTTCCGGTGTCGCCGCATAGGCCGGCACGCAAAGGGCCACCAGTGCGGCCAATAGCAATATAAATCTGCGCATGTCGCGCCACCCCCAAGTCACCGACGCCGTGTACGCGTCGTCGCCACCAAAGACGTTTCGGGACCCTTGGCAGAAGGGCCCCGAAACCAAGACACTCACTCGGACTTAGGTTTACCGTTTAAAAGATTGCAAAGCCAGACGACTTCCTGCGCGGGGGCCGCGCATAGATCTGGCCCGCGTTGCAGGGCAACGCCGCGCGATGCGGAAGAACCCGCTGTCAGATCCCGAACCACCTCTGGCCCCCCAGCTTCGGGTGCGCCTCCGGTCATGTAATAGATGACAGGATCATCCTCGCTCAGCTCCACCGGAACCTCGTCCCACACGCAACCGTCATCGGTGCATTCGGGCAGGGGATCAACTTCGTAGACAAACGACACGACCCCGTCGTCGTCGACATACTCAACGGGCCCATCCGATCCAACACCTTCATCGCCCGTACATTCAAGGCAAATCGGATCGACAAAGATCAGACTGTCATCGATTACAATTTCCGCGCCATCATCGATCACGACATCGGGCGCACCCTCGGCCTCTTGGGCGAACAGCGCCCCCGACATCAGCAAGGCTGCCACCATCGACATGCCCGCCAAACCAAGGCCTCTTTGCGTTTTCTTTTCGAACATTGTTCATGAACTCCTAACTCATATCCACGCCGGATCATCCGATTCGCAATCCGACCCTCGGCATCGGGCCTCATCGCCGCTGGAAGAAACATTCGTCAAAGGTTTGCGAATTGGGAACTACACGAAGGTTGACGCACATAAACCTTCGTTTATTTCCGAGTTATTAAGGGGTTACAATGAACACCGTGCGGCGGAAACAGCGGGCCATCACTGCGTAGGCGTGCCGCCAAACCTTGTGCAGGGCATCACCGCCCACAAGCCACCGCCAAAACACCTCAATAGCCCAAGAAAAAGGGGCGGCCCGTCCTGCGTGCCGCCCCCCGCCCAAAAGCCTGCCTGACAGGCCGTCAGATTTTCATATCAAAGCCCAGATGCTTGGCCACCGTAAAGATATCCTTGTCGCCGCGCCCGCACATATTCATCACGATGATATGCTCCTTGGGCAGTGTCGGCGCGATTTTCATCACATGCGCCAAGGCATGGCTGGGTTCCAGCGCCGGAATGATCCCCTCCAGTTTGCAACACAGTTGGAACGCTTCCAGCGCCTCGGCATCGGTGATGCTGACATATTGCGCGCGGCCCACGTCATGCAGCCACGAATGTTCTGGCCCAATACCCGGATAATCCAGACCCGCCGAAATGCTGAAGCCCTCCAGAATCTGGCCATCAGGATCTTGCAAAAGATAGGTCCGGTTGCCGTGCAACACACCCGGGCGGCCTCCGGTCAAACTTGCGCAGTGCTGCATGCGGTCATCCACACCCTTGCCGCCCGCTTCAACGCCGATGATGTTGACAGACGGATCGTCAAGGAAGGGATAAAACAGCCCCATGGCATTGGACCCGCCACCAATGGCGGCAATGATTGTGTCGGGCAGGCGACCTTTGCCTTCTTGTTCTTCCAGCTGCCAGCGCACTTCCTTGCCGATGATGCTTTGGAAATCGCGCACCATCGCCGGATAGGGATGCGGCCCTGCCACGGTACCAATGCAATAGAACGTGTCACGCACATTGGTGACCCAGTCGCGCAGCGCGTCGTTCATGGCGTCCTTCAACGTCCCACGGCCCGAGGTCACCGGAATAACCTCTGCCCCCAGAAGTTTCATCCGAAAGACGTTGGGGGCCTGACGTTCCACATCATGCGCGCCCATATAGACGATGCATTGCAGCCCGAACTTGGCACAAACGGTCGCCGTGGCCACGCCATGCTGGCCCGCGCCGGTTTCAGCAATGATGCGCGTCTTTCCCATACGGCGCGCCAGAATGATCTGCCCCAGCACATTGTTGATCTTGTGCGCACCCGTGTGGTTCAACTCGTCCCGCTTCATATACACTTTGGCGCCGCCAAAATGTTCCGTCATCCGCGAGGCGTGGTAAAGCGGCGACGGGCGTCCGACGTAATGCTTCCACAGGTCGTCCATTTCCGCCCAAAAGGTCGGGTCGGTTTTGGCAAACTCATAACGCGCTTCCAGATCCAGGATCAGTGGCATCAACGTTTCCGACACAAAGCGTCCGCCGAACATGCCAAAACGGCCCTGCTCGTCCGGCCCTGTCATGAATGAATTCAACCCGTCTTCGGCCATATCCCAACTCCTCTGCGTTCACTGCAGATGTAGCGCCATGACCCGAAAGGGAAAAGGTCAAACCTGATTTCTGTGGTGATAAAAATCCCAAAGGTCCTTCAGGGCCGCGTGCGCCTGAAAGGACAGGTTATCAACTTGGCCTTATAATCCTGCCGCCATGCTGCGCAGCATTTCCACCGATGCGTCATATACCCCCGGATCTTCAAACCCCCGATCGGCAGAATT
>CANHLE010000099.1 GCA_947461435.1 Paracoccaceae bacterium
ACTTCGCGCTGCGAGCCGGGCATATTTGCCTTATCGCGGCGGTACAGGCATTTGACGGATGTCGCCCCTTGGCGCACGGCGGTCCGCACACAGTCCATCGCTGTATCCCCGCCGCCGATCACGACCACGCGCTTTCCGGCGGCATTCAACGTTCCCTCGTCAAACTCGGCCACGTCATCGCCAAAACTTTTCCGGTTTGACGCCGTCAAATAGTCGAGCGCCTTCACAATGCCCGCAGCGCCAACGCCCGGGGCTTCGATGTCGCGGGCCTTGTAGACGCCGGTCGCGATCAAGATGGCGTCGTGTTGACCGCGGATCGCATCAAACGAAAGATCCTCGCCCACCTTGCAGTTCATGACAAATTGTACGCCTGCGCGCTCCAATTGCTCGATCCGCTGCATGACAACAGGTTTTTCAAGCTTGAAACTTGGTATACCATAGGTCAGCAGGCCGCCCGCGCGATCATATCGATCATAAACAGTCACCTGAAAACCACGCCGACGCAGCACATCTGCCGCTGCCAGTCCGCCCGGTCCGGCACCAATGATGCCCACACTTTCCATCATCTCGGTGGCCGGAACGATTGGCTTGACCCACCCTTGTTCCCAGGCCGTATCAGTAATGTACTTCTCGATCGAACCGATGGTGACCGTTCCGTGGCCGGAATGCTCGATCACGCAATTGCCTTCGCACAGGCGATCCTGCGGACAGATCCGGCCGCAGATTTCTGGAAAGGTATTGGTTGCCTGACTGATCTCATAGGCCTCTTCAAGTCGGCCCTCGGCGGTCAACCGAAGCCAGTCCGGAATGTTGTTGTGCAAAGGGCAATGTGACTGGCAATAAGGCACACCGCATTGGCTGCACCTGCTTGCCTGTTCTGCGGCCTTTGCCGCGGCATATTCCTGGTAAATCTCGTCAAAATCTTGCGCGCGCACCGCGGCATTCCGCTTTTCAGGCGTCTCTTTATTCAAAGTGACGAATTTCAGCATTTTCTGCCCGGCCATGGCCCGCCTCCGCTATGATCTGCGCGGGCAAGGGATACTTTGAGGCGGCACAGAATAAAAGTCAGCAGTACTGACTTAATTGTAAGTATTTCGACCTTGGTCGCAACTTTCTTTGGTATTTGATCACATTATAGGTAAGTTATTATGACGTATATCTTCAATAGCCCAGCAAAAGCGCCCCCAAAGCCAGGGATCCAACGATGATTCGCCACCAACCGAACAGGGCATAACCCCGGTGGCTGACGAAATCTAACAGCCAACGCACGACAAAAACCCCGGTGATAAACGCCAGCACAAAGCCAATCGCGATCTGGTTCCACGCTGTAAAGTCAAGAACGTCGCGATTTTTCAACAGATCATAGCCCACCGCGGCCGCCATTGTCGGCAAAGACAAAAAGAACGAAAACTCGGCAGCCGCCCGCTTTTCCACACCCAGCATCAAGGCCCCGACGATCGTCGCACCAGACCGGGAAACACCCGGAACCATCGCAAGACACTGGCAAAACCCAATGGCAAGCGCCTTTCGCAGCGGCAATGCGGTGGCGTCCATGACGACAGGCGGCGGTGTGAGGCGGTCAACCAAAAGCAGGACCACCCCACCAATGATCAACATGATGGCAATCAGCATGGGCGTTTCAAACAGCACGGTCTTGATGAAATCATGCGCCAAGACACCAATCACGGCGGCGGGCAAAAAAGCGATCACAACCGACACGACAAAACGCAGGCTGGCCGGATCTTTGTGAAGTGTCGAAAACACCTGCCAAAGTTTCGCGGCATAAACCACCATCAGCGCCAAGACCGCGCCAAGTTGGATGACGACCTCAAAAGTCTTCCCTGCTGAGTCAAAACCCAGAAAGTGGGCAGACAGCAGCAAGTGCCCGGTCGATGACACGGGGACAAACTCTGTCAGACCTTCCAGAAGGCCCAAGACGGCAGCAATAAGGGTGTCACCCATCGCTTAAACTTTGCGCAGATTCTTCGCGGATTCCTTGATCGCGGCGTATTGGCCAGACGGCCGATAGCGCCACAAATATTCCGGAATGATCGCTCCCATGGCCGTCGGCTCTATGCCAAGATCGGCAAAGACCTTTGCCTTTTCTGAAACGACGTTGTCAGACCGAAGGCTGGTCACTTGATCTCGGGTCACCAACGTGTTTTTGAACAGCCCCAAAGTCACGGCTGACACACCATCCAAGACTGTCGCCATGATCTGACCCACAAAAAACGGCAGGTTCATCACCAAACGGCGCCGGCGGATCACGCCCAGCATCCGGTGGATCAGGCCTGACAGCGTATCGGCTTCTGGCCCGCCCAATTCGTATATTCCCGCGGTCGCCGTGCCCAAAACACCCATAACAGCAGCTTGTGCGACATCATCCACATAGACCGGCTGAAAACGGGTGGTGCCGCCGATCAAGGGCAAAACGGGCCCAAGCCGCGCCATGCCTGCAAAGCGGTTGAAGAATCCGTCTTCCATGCCAAAGACCACTGACGGCCGCAGGATGACCGCGCTTGGGAACGACCTCAAAACAGCCGCCTCCCCTGCGCCTTTCGATTGGGAATAAAGGCTGGCACCGTTCGTATCCGCCCCGATCGCCGATATATGAACAAGATGAGAGACACCCGCCGCTGCGGCCAGACGCGCGATCCGCCCAGCGCCTTCGTCCTGAACCGCGGAAAAGTTGTTTTTCCCGCCACGATCAAACGTGCCAACGCAATTCACAACGGCATCCGCGCCCGACAAAGCCGAAGAAACCGACCTGTCGTCCCGGATGTTGCAAAACACCGGCTCGACCTGCCCCACGGCCCCATAGGGACGCACAAAAATTGCCTCATTTGGCCGGCGGACTGCAACGCGCACGCGCCAGCCCTCTTTGGCCATGCGCTGCGCGATGTAGCGCCCGACAAAACCCGACCCACCGAAGATTGTGACCAGTTTCGACATCCAAGCAACCCCTTTGGCGTCTGCAAGTGTTGGCCCGTGAATAGCCTTCGCACGCGGGACGAGCAAGGGCCAAGCGCAATGTGCCAGTGCCGCGAAAATTCACGTTTTGCCCCCCTTACCCCGTTGACTCCCCCAAAGCCCTTCTTTACATCGCCCTTCACGACAACGCCCAGATGGCGGAATTGGTAGACGCGCTGGTTTCAGGTACCAGTGTTGCAAGACGTGGAGGTTCGAGTCCTCTTCTGGGCACCAATACCCTACCGAAATCCGCACAGCTTGCAAAAGCTGGGCGGCTTTCTGGTTTTCGACTTGCGGAAAATCCTCAGAAGGTTCGCGGGCGGGCTCAGGTCTCGACCGACGTTTGGTCTTTTGGAATAGAGATTTGTAGCTGCCTTGGCATTAATTGCCGCCTTGCAGGTTGCACTTTCCCGCCCGTGTCTTCAACCTACATCCAGACAGGCCAACGGCTCTGTGCGCCGCAGTCGCCCCCGTCTATCCGGAGGTGATGACGGGAAGAGGTGCCGAGCTTGACGGTGCAAACAGCTTCATCAAACTGGGGGCGAAAGATCCCCGAAAACCTGACCAGGGAGACAACCATGACCAAAACATTGCCCGCATTGACCCTATTGGCAGCCGGGCTTGCGCAGACCGCCGGGGCAGAAGAGATCAATGCGCTGGTTTGGTGCGACCACGCCGATCCCGCACTGATCGAACCCTTCGAGATGGCCACCGGAATCACGGTGAATTTGAAAGAGTATGAAGGAACGGCAGCGGGCCTTGCGATTCTGGAACAATCCCAACCGGGCGACTGGGATGTGATGGTGATTGATGGCGTCGATGTTGGCCGTGCTGTGGATGCCGGGCTTTTGGCCGAACTTCCAGCGGACAAGCTTGCAACCGCTGATTTCTTTCCAGAGTTGGTGATGCCAGAGGTAAACACCCGTGACGGCAAGACCTATGCCGTGACAGAGAAATTTGGCTACAACACGATTGCCTACGACAAGACCAAAGTTGATCCGGCGGACATGGAAGATATGGCCAAGATCACAAGCGGAAAATACGATGGCCGCATTGCAATCTATGACTACTACATGCCCGTGCTGGGCTTGATGCAGGTCGCCAGCGGCGGCAAAACCGCTGAGATGACCGCAGACAGCCTTGCCGCCCTCAAGGCGCCCTTGATGGCACTGAAGGCCGCGTCAAAGTCCGTGGGCGATGTGGTGTCGTCGCAAACCGCTTTGGCGACGGGCGAAGTCGACATTCTTATCGGCGGGGGTGAATGGCTGACGGCGGTTCTTGCCTCGGAAAACGCCAACCTGGACTGGACCATCCCAACACAAGGTGCGGTGCGCTGGTCGCAATCCTTGGCGGTTCTGGCCGGAAGCACAAAGCAAGACGCCGCACTTCAGTTTGTCAACTACATCACCGGACCAGAAGGACAGGCACGCCTTGCCACGTCCTCGTGCTATTGGGGAATGCCGGCGAACAAGAAGGCCGGCGATGTCCTGACGGCCGACCAAAAGACCATTTTGCGTTGGGACAATCAGCCAGATTATCTGGCCCGCAGCCAACTGTATCCGGTGCCGGATGCGGCGCTCGATACCGCGATGCAGGATTTGTGGACTGAAATGTTGCAGAACTGATCAGATGACCAGCATCCAGACCACCGAACGCCGCAAAGCCTTTGCCTTTGTTGCACCGGCACTTGTCTGGGTGCTGGCCTTTTTCGTCGTACCCTTCGCGGTGATGGCCGCGGTCAGTGTTTCGCGGATGGAAGGGCGAGACATCGTTCACGGTTTTTTTCTTGATAACTACATTCGCTTTTTCGCGGATCCCTCGTTGTTCAAGGGGCTTCTCATCTCGTTGGAAATCACTGGCATGGTCACGGTGATTTCTGTCCTGTTGGCCTATCCTTTGGCTTGGATCATCGCCATGCAGGTGCCCGCACGGTGGCAGCGGCTGGCTCTTATGTTGGCGGTTCTGCCGTTCTGGACCTCTTATGTCGTTCGCTCCTACGCTTGGCTTTTGGTGCTGGGGCAAAACGGCGTGATCAACAAGGCGCTGATGGGGATGGGCCTGATCGCCGCGCCGTTGGAGATCGCGTCGACCCGGACGGCAAGCGTGATCGGCTTTGTGCATTTCTTTGTAATGCTGCTGACACTGACGATCTATTCAAACCTCATCCAATTGTCGCCTAACTACGCCCGCGCTGCCGCAGACCTGGGCGCATCGGCCTTTTCGACTTTTCGGCATGTCATCCTTCCGTTGACGTTGCCGGGTGTGGTCACAGGCGCCTTTCTGACCTTCGTGCTGTGCATCGGTGATTACATCACGCCGCAAATTCTTGGCGGCAATAATGAACTGACTTTACCTCAACTGATCATGCTGCAATTGGGACGCCGGGGCGATTTTCCCATGGCATCGGCCATGTCGATCATCTTGATGGCCGTTGTCACGCTTGCCTATTTCGCCTGCGCACGCTGGCTGAAACTGGACCGGGTGTAACCGTGGGCCGCGTTGTTTCATGGATCTATCTTTTTGTTCTATATGGCTTTATTTTTTTGCCTGTGGCCGTTTTGGTGTTGTTTTCCTTTCAAGATGGTCGGCTTCCTGTTCCGCCCTTCAAGGGACCCACCTTGAAATGGTATGAGGCAGTCTTGGGAAATGGCGATTTAATGGCGGCCCTTGGCAACTCGTTTCTTGTTGCGCTGCTGTCCTCGGGGATGGCGTTGTTTCTGGGCTTTTTGGCGGCCCATGCCTTGTCACGCCATCGCCTTCCCGGGTCTGTGCTGATGCGCGGCATCTTGATCGCGCCCATGACCGTGTCCTATCTGATCATCGCCTTGGGCCTGTTGACCGTCTTCAACCGCATCGGTCTGCCCCCCTCACTTTTGGCGACCGGAATTGGTCATGTGATCATCAATCTGCCTTTGTGTTTCTCCATCCTTTATGCCGCGATGGGCGATCACCAAAAGAACGCCGAACGTGCGGCACGTGATTTGGGGGCATCAGAAGCCAAGGTCTTGTGGCTGGTATCAGCGCCCATGCTGGTGGCCCCAATGTTGGCTGCCTTTTTCCTGTCGGTCACCTTCAGCTGGGACGAATTCATCATTGCCTTTTTGCTGACCCGCTTCGATGTCACCCTTCCAGTCGAGATTTGGTCCATGTTGCGCTCGGGGCTATCGCCCAAAACCAACGCCATTGGATCGCTGGTTTTTCTGGCCTCCATCTCGATTTTGATCGTGCTGGAATTCACTGTTTTCCGAAAGGTTCGCAAATGACGGCAGCCGTTTCTGTGCGCAATGTGCTGCACCGTTTTGATGATTTCACGGCCTTGCACAGCGTTGATCTGGACATTTCGGCAGGCGAATTCATCGTTCTGCTCGGCCCTTCCGGGTGCGGAAAGACCACCCTTTTGTCGATCCTTGGCGGGTTCCTGACGCCCAGTCAGGGGCAGATCCTGATTGGCGGCCGCGATATGACGCAAGTCCCGCCCAAGGATCGACCGACCACCACGATGTTTCAGGACTACGCCCTGTTTCCGCACATGACCCTGTTGGACAATGTCGGCTTTGGCCTTCGCATGCGGGGTCAAGCGCGCCGGCAGCGCGAGGCAAAGGCCCATGACATGCTGGCGATGGTTGGGCTGGACGAAAAGGCAAAAGCCAAACCGCACGAGCTTTCTGGCGGTCAGCGGCAGCGCGTGGCGCTGGCCCGCGCATTGGCCGTGGATCCGGATGTCTTGTTGCTAGACGAACCCTTGGGCGCGCTGGATTTGAAACTGCGCCGCCAGATGCAGGACGAATTGAAGGCTATTCAGCGCCGTGTCGGCACAACTTTCGTTCATGTCACCCATGATCAAGAAGAGGCGATGGCCGTGGCCGATCGGATCGTGGTCATGAACCAAGGCCGGATCGAAGATGTTGGGGCGCCGCAGCGGATCTATCTGCACCCTGCAACCCGCTTCGCCGCCAACTTCATGGGAGAGATCAATATGATCCCCGCCACGGCGACCTCTGACGGCATTTCAACACCCTTGGGCGACGTTCTCATTCGCGCCGGGCTGGATGGTCCGCTCAGTTTGTGCCTGCGGCCAGAAAGCATCGGATTGTCGGGTGATATCGCTCTTGGGCCCGCGCGTCTGCTGGATGCGGCTTTTTTTGGAACGCATTTCCGCTGCCACTTCGCGCCTTTGGCGGCCCCAGACCTGACCCTTGTGGTGCATCTTCCGCAATCGGGCCATCCGCAAATTGGCACCACGCACACTTTGTTTGCCACAACAGCCAAGGTCTTGCCCGCATGATCCGCACAAAGCCCCAAGACTGGTACCGCGTCAGGCCGCTGTCAAACGGCGTCACCTGGATCGACGAGCCGCATATTCAAGAATTTTACCGCTGCAACATGTGGCATGTCCGGGGGCGTGATCGCGACATGTTGGTCGATAGCGGCATGGGGGTCGTTCCTCTGCGACAGTGGGTTCCTTTGGTCACAGAACGCGCGCTGGACGCCGTGGCCAGCCATACCCATTTCGATCACATTGGCGCGCATCACGAATTCTCGTGCCGCCTGTGTCATGAGGCAGAGGCCCATTTTCTGAACAACCCGGACCGGGCGGCAATCTTGGCTGATCCCTATGTCACCGATGAAATCTTCACAGCCCTGCCACCGCAGCCCTATTTATCCAGCACCTACGCGGTGAAGGCGGCTCCCGCGACACGGCTGTTGGTTGATGGCGATGTCATCGACTTGGGCGATCGTCATTTCGAGGTGATCCATACCCCCGGACATTCTCCGGGCGGTATCGCCCTTTGGGAAGCGGCGTCGGGCATCTTGTTTTCAGGGGATATCGTTTATGATGGCCCCTTGATTGAAGACACCTATCACGCCAACGCAGCCGATTATTACAAGTCCATGGTCCGGCTTTATGATTTACCCCTGCAGATCGTGCATGGTGGCCATTTCGCCAGTTATGACCGTACCCGTCACCGCCAGATCATCCGGGAGTGGCTTGATGAAAAAGACCTCGGATGACCTGAAAATCACTTCAGGTCAGATGCCGCCGCGGACATGCGGACGAACGTCTTCCTTGTAAAACTGCATCAGGCGGCTGTGCAGATCGGCCGATAACGGCGGCAGATCCGACGCGGCCGTGTTTTGCAACAGCTGCGCCGGCTTGGTCACGCCCGCAATCACCGTTGTTACGGCAGGATGATCCAGAATCCAACGCAGCGCAAAATCGGCCAAACTCCACCCCTGCGGCACAAAGGACCGCAGCGCATTTGCCAGATCCACGCCCTTGGCAAAGGGCAGACCCGAGAAGGTTTCCCCAACGAAAAAGGCACCTCCGTCGCGGTTATACTGCCGATGATCCTGCGCCGAAAATTCTGTTTGCGCTGACATTTTTCCCGACAAAAGCCCCGAAGCCAGTGGCAGACGGACGATGATGCCCACGCCCTGCGCCGCAGCCTGTGGCAACAGGGTTTCAACGCCGTCTTGTCGAAACAAATTGAAGATCGTCTGCAAACTGGCGCATCCATCGGCCCGCAAGGCAAGATGACCCTGCTCAACCGTCTCAACGCTGGCGCCCCAATGGGCGATCAACCCTTCTGCGCGAAGATCATCCAACCAGGTAAAGATCTCGCCCTCGCGCAGCACCTCAATCGGGATGCAATGCAGTTGGGCCAGATCAATACACTCAACCTTCAAGTTGTGGGCCGAACCTTGCAGGCTTTCGCGCACGCGCGCCCGAGTATAACTCCGCATGCCGTCAAACTGTGGCCCGCGGCCCAACTTCGTGGCGATGATCACGCCCTTTCGGTCACCAAAGCCGCCCACCCGGCGTTCCGACAGGCCCGCGCCGTATACATCGGCAGTGTCCCAAAAGGTGACACCCTGTGCACGTGCTGTTTGCAGGATTTCGGTTGAAACAGCGTCACTGACGTCGCCAAAATCGCCCCCCAGCTGCCAAAGACCCAATCCAATTTCACTGACCGGCAGGCCGGTCTTGCCCAAAGTGCGCAGTTTCATCTGTTGGTTCCCTGGACTGTGACATTCGTCGCCATCTCGGCTGCCAAACCGTGTCAAAGTCAATCGGCGAAGCGGTGTTCACGGCCTTCTTGGGGCATAATTCCGGTCTCATCGCCGGTTGACAGGGCAATCTCTCCACTGGTCCGCACGGTCATATCACCCAATCCTGCGACATGAAGATGCACCATGGCATCCGGCCCTAACCGTTCGACAAAGCGAACCGTGCCCTGCCATTTGCCGCCCTGCGCAACCAGCGTCAGGTGTTCGGGACGGATCCCATACGTCACGCACCCTTCTGCACGGGCCAACTCACCTGTGTACAGGTTCATCCGCGGACTTCCTATGAAACCTGCGACAAAGGGTGTGGCCGGCGCGCGGTACAAATCCATCGGGCGGCCCACCTGTTCGATCCGACCCGCGTTCAGGACCACAATCTTGTCCGCCATCGTCATCGCTTCGACCTGATCATGGGTGACATAGATCATCGTGGCGCCAAGCCGCGCATGCAGGTCAGTCAGTTCCAACCGCATTTGGGCCCGCAGCGAGGCATCGAGGTTGGACAAGGGTTCGTCAAACAGAAAGACCGCCGGATCGCGCACGATCGCACGGCCAATGGCCACCCTTTGCCGCTGCCCCCCTGACAGCGCTTTTGGTTTTCTGTCCAGCAGTGCCGTCAGTTGCAGCAGCTCGGCTGCTTGGTTGACCTTTTCGGCAATTTGATCCTTCGGCACCCGCGCCAAGGACAAACCAAAACCGATGTTGTCGCGCACGCTCATGTGCGGATAAAGGGCATAGGATTGAAACACCATGGCAATGCCCCGCTCTGACGGCTCGGCCCAGGTCACATCCGTTCCGCCAATGCTGATGGCCCCCGCGCTGACCCCCTCCAAGCCGGCAATCATGCGCAGCAATGTGGACTTGCCGCAGCCCGAAGGTCCGACAAAAACGCAGAACTCTCCGGGGTTGACCGTCAGATCGATCCCCTTGATCACTTGTACGGCCCCAAAGGCCTTTTCAACACCGGCCAAGATCAATCCAGACATGTCATCACCCCTTGACTGCGCCTGCGGTCATCCCAGCGACAATCTGACGATTGAAGAAGATAAACACGATCAATGGTGGGATCGTGATCAGAAGAATATTTGTAAATAGAAGGTTATATTGGGTGGAAAACTGACTTTGAAAGTTGAACAAGGTCAACTGCACCGTCACATTTTCCCTTCCGGGAAGGTAGTAGAGCGGGTTGGTAAAATCGTTAAAGATGCCTATCGACTGAACGACAATGTTGGTTACCGTAACCGGACGCAGCAAGGGCAGCACTACACGAAAGAAGATCTGCCAAGGTTTTGCCCCGTCGATCAAAGCGGCTTCGTCCAATTCGCGGGGGATCCCCGCGATAAAAGCCCGGTACAATAGAATGGAAAACGACAGTCCGTAGGCGACCTGAATCAGGATCATGCCGTGAATGGTCTTGAACAGCGTCAAACCTTGAAGAACCCAGATCGTCGGCACAACGGCAGGCGGAATCATCAAACCCGCCAAAACCAGGGCCATGACGAACCCGTTCAACCGGCTGCGTCGGCGCGACAGGACATATCCGACCATCGAAGCAAAAATGACCAACAGTGTCACCGCACCAACCGTGATGACGATGGAATTGAAATAGGCCAAAAGCAGGATGTAGTCGCGGGTTTGCACAACGGCGACGATGTTTTCCCACAGGTGCCAACTGTCAGGCCAAGTAAAATCCAGCTTGTTCGCCGCACGGCGATCTTTGACCGCTTGCAAGAAAATGAACAGAAACGGCACGACGAAGGTTAAAAGAAACCCGGCCATGGTAAGCAAGCCCACCACAATCGGGCGCCACCGTTTTGGCGGCTGTGCGCGGCTCATGCTTCGACCTCGCGGGTGTTGAACCACCAGGTCAGCGGCAGGATCAGCAGCGCAATCAAGGAAAACAGCACGACATTGCCGGCTGTTGCCAGTCCGTAAAACCCGGCCTGATATTGCTTGTAGATCACCGAAGCGACCACATCTGATGAAAATCCGGGTCCGCCCCGTGTCATGGCCCAGATCAGTTCAAAAAAGCGCAGGCCCGAAATCAAGGACAACGTCACCACGGTGACAGTTGCCGGCCAGACCAATGGCAAGGTGATGCGCCAGAATTGTTGAAATCGTGTGGCCCCGTCAATGCGCGATGCCTCATAATAATCTTGCGAGATGGAAACCAACCCTGCCATGTAAATCACCGTCGCCAGACCAACCCCTTTCCAAACATCCACAAGCACCACAGAAAATAATGCAAGCGATGGATCCGTCAGCCAACCCGGCCCGTCGATGCCCAAGGATTCCAAAAGCACATTGATGATCCCCTTCGTGGGGTGCATCATTGTGGTAAATGTAATTCCCACGCCGACCGTTGAAACCAGAACGGGGAAAAACACGATGGTGCGCAGCATGCCGCGCCAGATGATCGGTGACACCAAAAGCACGGCCAATAACAATCCAAGGATGGTTTTCAGACCGCTGGTAAGCCCGGCATAAATCAACGTTTTGCCGATGGACGAGACAAGAAAGGGTTCGGAAAAGAACTGCCGAAAGTTATCAAGGCCAATATAGGTTGCCGTGAAAAGATCCCATCTTGTCAGGCTGAACCACAAGGAGGCAACCGTGGGCAACAGAAACAGGGTGCCATAGACGACGGCCGCGGGCACGAAAAACCAAGAAGGGTACGGGCTTTTGCGCCGCGGTGCCGTCATGGGGTCAATCCTCGGAGTGTTGGATCAGGGGATCAAATATTCATGACCCCCTGACGTTCTTCTTACCAGTTGGGCAGGCCCAGTTGCTTTGCCTGCTTTTCAACGTCTTGGTCATACAAGGCGGCTGCTTCGGCGGCAGGGCGTATGCCCGAACCAACCTCGACCAGGAAATGTTCCAGATTTGGGCCCTTGATCGGCGACAGAAACTCCAGCGCCGGTGCCGTACGACCAGCTTCGGAGAAGTAGGGCATCATATCGGCGACGGCTTGGGGAACATCTGACGGCAAGGCGCAGCCTTCAATCAGATACGGCCCTGTTGCGCCAATTGCGCCGATCATCACATTGCAGGCCTCGACGGACGCAATATAGTTCACAAAATCGCGGGCCACTTCGGCGTTTGCGGTCTTGGCCGGAATGTAGAATGCCGATGGCATCCATGTCGTCAGGCCATTGCTATCGGCACTTGGTCCGGGCTGCGCAAAGAAGCCAAGATTTGCAAGATCATCCGGAAAATTGGTGGCAACCTGCCCAATCGCAAAGGTCAGCATCGGGTAGTGTGCAGCCTTGCCCGTGGCCACGGCTTCCATCCCCTCTTCAAAGGTGGCAGCTGCGAAATCTTCGTTCAGCAATCCCTTGTCAAACACCTCTTGGTTGTAGCTGAAGCCGCGCATCGCCGCTTCTGAAGTGGCATATTTTGCCGCGTTGTTGGTATAGCGCGTGGCAAAATCCGGCTCGCTGGCTTGCACATTGAAATAATCACCCAGAACGAACAACTGGCTTGTCCAGGTTGATCCAAAGGTCTGTTCCATTCCGGTGATGCCGGCTGCCTTGGCGGCCTCGGCATTGGCCACAAGATCGGCCCATGTTTTCGGAACCGTCAAACCAAGATCGGCATAGACCTTGCGGTTATAGAAAATGCCGCCGCCCATCGCCGGGCCATTTGGCACGCCGTAAGCGCGGCCATTTCCGCCCGTCACAACGGGCACGAAGCTGTCGATGACATTGGCATAGTTTGGCAGATCATCCAGCGGCATCAAGGTTTCGGTTGGGTTGATCGCTTGGAACAAAGAGCCAGAGTTATAGCTGAAGACATCGGCCATTTCGCCCGTTGCCAACCGGGTCTTTATGATGTTGTCGCCGTCACCGCCGCCCGGCCGCAGTTCAACATCAAAGCTGACATCGGGGTGCATGGCGGTATAG